>CAZFVM010000009.1:0-24442 GCA_964522305.1 uncultured Oscillospiraceae bacterium | reverse complement strand
CCCTCCGGAGGGTTTTTGATTGTTTATGCTTCCGGGCACGGCACCCATGATGACGGTGAAATCCATGCTTCTTTTGGGCTGTCCCCCGGCGAAACTTTGCTGTTGGCAGGGCCCGGAGGCAGGTACACCTCTCTGGAGACCACCGAAAGTCCGGATAACATATCCCAGTCTCGGGTAGTGAGTGCCGAAGGTGTGGTCACCTACCAAAAGATGAGCGCATCCCCGGGGTTTGATAACACCGAGGATGGAGTATCTGCCTTTGAAGATAGCAGAATAGAGCGGGACCCCGGGCTGGTTATCAGCGAGGTTATGCTGAGAAGGGACGAGACCGCATACGGCGGTGACCTTAACGATGTTATCGAAATAACCAATATAACCGAGTCGGACATATCCACAAAGGGGTGGTATATCTCTGACGACCTATATAACACAAAGAAGTATGCCTTGCCCGAGATGACCATAAAGCCCGGTCAATACCCGGTGTTTATTGCAGACGGTCAAGACCTCACCGACGGAGAGGTTGTGCATCTCCCTTTTTTGCTGTCCAAAGGCGAGAGCCTTTATCTCTTTACCCCTGAGAACAAAATCTGTGTTCCTGCCAGCATAATATCTGCCGGGCGAGGGAACAGTTGGCAGATAGAGATAGACGGCGGAGATATCAGCTATGTGGCAGACAGGCCCAGCTTGGGGTTTGCGAACACCGACTCGGGCAGAGAACAATATGAGACGGCTGTTCGGCCGACGGGGATAGAGATATCCGAAGCGGTCTCAAAGAACACGAAGTTCCTTGCGGGACCCTACGGCACTTATCATGACTTTGTAGAGCTATACAACAATTCCGATAGGGATATTTCTTTGGCGGGGTTGTACTTATCCGATGACTTAAGGCAGTTGGAACGGGGAGCTTTGCCGGATGTAACCGTTAAGGCGGGAAGCTACATTGTGTTTATTCTTTCCTCCAAGGGTCAGAACACTCCGTCGGGATATACGGTCCTGCCCTTTGCCTTGGCTGCCGCCGGCGAGACCCTTTACTTGTCTGACGGCAACAAGATAATAGACTGCATGGTAATACCTGCCTTGATGGAAAACCAATCCTATGGAAGACCCCAAGGCTCTGCCGGGTTTGGTTATCTTGCCAATGTAACCCCCAAAACGCAAAACTCCACAGAAGTGTTGCAACCGGCTCCCAAGCCGATGTCTGTAACCAAACAGGGAGTGTATAACGATATAGACAACCTCGCGGTTACCTTGACGGGGAAGGGGACTATCAGATACACCCTGGACGCCTCCGAGCCCAACACTACCTCTGCGGTCTATAACGGACCGTTGCTGTTGACAAAGACCACGGTGGTACGGGCGAGGTGTTACTCAGAGGAGCATTCCCCGGGTCAGGTGGCAGATTTTATATATGTGATAAACGAAGGGCATGACCTGGAGGTGGCTTCTATTGTAACTACCCCCTCCAACCTATGGGATTATTATACAGGGATATATGTGGAAGGCCCCAACGCCTCCTCGGAGTTCCCCCATGTGGGGGCGAACTACTGGCAACGCTGGGAAAAAGATGCAACAGTGTCTTTCTTTGCCAAGGATGGTACCGGATTTTCCGAGCCCTGCGGTCTTAGGATTTTTGGCGCTTATTCCCGAGCGCTGGATATGAAGTCCTTCGTTTGTTTCTTTAGGACCAAGTACGGCACCCCCCAGCTTGCTTACAAGCTGTTTGAAGACAGCGATTTGCCCTCCTACGAGTCCTTTATATTTCGCAACACCGGACAGGATTTTAAGAGGGCGAGGATGCGGGACCCGCTGATTACCTCTTTGGTGGGGGACATGACCTCGGTGGATGTGCAGAAATACCGCCCTGTGGTGGTTTATCTCAACGGGGAGTTCTGGGGGGTCTATTATATACGGGAAAAGCTCAACCACAATTATATAGCGGGTAACTACAATGTTTCTGCCGAGTCTGTCACTTTGCTGAGGGCAAACGGGACCGCTAACAGTGAATATACCGACTTGATAAACTATGTACGGAGAAACGATCTTACAAAAGAAGAGCATTACCAATATGTACTCGACCGTATAGACAAAGAAAACTATATCGATTATATCTGTGCCGAGATTTATTGTGCCAACTCGGACAACGGCAATATCAGGTTTTATAAGTCTACCGAGACCGACGGCAAATGGCGTTGGATTATGTACGATGTGGACCATGGATTTAGATGGGCTGCCCACAACACGGTTGCCGCTCACCTCAACCCGGCAGGGACCGGGTCCCTCAACAGATTCTCGACAGTTCTTATAAACGGACTGCTAAAAAACCCGAAGTTCAAAGATGAGTTTCTGCGTCGGATGGCATGGCAGATAAACAACCTGTGGACCAACGAGCGGGTGTTGGGCAGAATTGACGAGTTTACAGAAATTATAAGACACGATATAAAGCAGGATAGCGAAAAATGGAGATACACTCTACAAAACTGGGAAAATCATATAAATGAAGCTATTTTCTTTCAAAAAAATCGACACAAAGAGATGTATAAGCATGTAAAGAGCTACTTTTCGCTTACCGATGCTCAGATGGCTGCATATGGGTTTGTTAATTAGAGAGGATAGGTTTTTGTGACTACGCGTTTTGAAGAAAAATATATCCTGGATTATCGCCATTATGTGACGGTAAAGAACAGGGTGTCCCAAGTGATGGAGACAGACCCCCACAGTATAGACGGCGGGTACACCATAACGAGCATGTACTTTGACGATGTGTTTTTTGGTGCTTATTACGAAAAAGAGTTTGGGCTTGCCATGCATAAGAAGTTTCGGATAAGGAGCTATAACTGTTCGGACAGCGTTATTCGGCTGGAGCGCAAGATAAAAAGAGGACACATAACCGAAAAAGAAAGCGCATATATCAGCAGCGAAGAATTTGCAGACCTGTCGGAGAACCGCTACGATCTGGAGCGTTACAACGAAAAACAACTACCTTTGATAAGCGAGATGAAGTCCATGGCGCTCCAACCTGCGGTAACTGTAAGGTACAAGAGAGAGGCGTTTGTCTTTGCCCCATGTGATGTGAGAGTTACCTTTGACCGCGAGATTCAGGCGTTGCCCACGGACCTTGATTCTTATTATGATTGTGATAAAATCGGAACCCCGGCAATACACCCGATTAATATAATAATGGAAGTTAAATATACCGATAGAATACCCATGTTTGTTCGCCGCCTTACCGGCATAAACGCTACTAAGCTTTCTGTATCAAAATATGCACTGTGTACTTCCGGGTACAAAACCCCCATTGGTTTTAACAAAGATTAGTCATAGAAAGGGTTTTTGAAAAATGTATTGGACTTTGAGTTTTGCAGACTCCATCAAAAAAAGCGTCATCGAGGGCTTTGCCACTGACATCGCTGTCTCTAAGATGATTCTTTCTATAGGGATTGCCTTTTTGGCAGGGTTGTTTATCCTTATTGTTTATAGGATGACCTTCAAAGGCGTTTCTTTCAACCGTAGTTTTGAGGGAACATTGTTGATGGTCACCTCTATAAGCGCATTGATTGTGCTTACCATTTCTTCCAACTTAGCGTTGTCTTTGGGTATGGTGGGAGCCCTGAGTATTATCAGGTTTAGGACTGCCATTAAGGACGCATCGGATACCGCATTTATGTTTTGGGCGGTTTCTGCCGGTATAACCGCCGGAGCGGGCAGGTATATCCTGACCATTGTGGGCAGCTTGACTATAGGCTTGTTGACCTTTGTGGTCTTGAAGATAATTAGCCAGACTGCCGCTACCTATCTCCTTATTGTCAGGGCGCAAAGTGAGGCTGCCATAGCCCATACGACAAGAGCGCTGCAAGAAAACGGTATCCGAAACAGAATTTCTACCATGACCCAAAACGACAGGTATGCTGAAGCTGTATACGAAATCAACATAACCGGTGCTTCCCAAAGGCTGGTATCGGCGATAATGAAAATACCCGAGGTATCGGATGTAACCATTGTGGATTGCAGAAACACTCCCATGTAAGCTTTGCAAAAAACACCTTCCTGTTGCATATCTCGCAGGGAGGTTTTTTGGGGTCCGGAATACAAAATAAAGCAATTATTATATCCCTGTGTTATCCCCGGCTTTAACTACATGTCGGTATTTGCATTGGGAGATAACCCATCAACTTTGTTGTTATATTCAACGCAACTTTAAATTCTACTGTTGCATTTACTTTGAGAATTTACTAGAATTTATCGCAATCGACTTACATAAAAAGGAGCAGAATAATTTGTTGACAAGAGACGGTTTTTGTGATATTATTTTCTGCGTACCTCGATAACCGACGGCCCGTTGGTCAAGGGGTTAAGACACCGCCCTCTCACGGCGGAGACAGGGGTTCGATTCCCCTACGGGTCACCAAAAAGAAAAAGTCGCAGAAAAGCGGCTTTTTCTTTTTGGTACTCTTCTCGAAACTTGTCAAGATTGGTGGACAGATAGAAGAGTGAAAAACTCATTTGGTATTTTGTAATCTATACTACGCTGTGAAGGAAGTTACAATGAATAGTATGCTCCCTGAAGTTTAGTGTTTATAAAACCTTTGAAATAAAAAAACAAACCTATATAACCTCTTTAGTCAAGTCCAAAAGAAGGGCATATGTGGTGTAATCATAGTGTTATAAAAAAGAGATATAACATTTTAGACAATAAAATCAACAAGTATAAAATATATTTGACAAATATGCCAATATGTGACATAATAAATTATAACATTTACTTAAGAAATGTTTTGAGAATCACTGCATTTTGCGCGAATGTATCGAGAACAGACTATGTAATAGAATGCGGCTTGAAATTAAGGAAAGGATAGTCGTCATTAAAAAGTCGGCATTACACTTATTATTCAATTACAAATATGTAATATCGAGTAGCAAAGGTAGATTTATCATATAATAGCCATAGCTATAAGCTTGCTGTCATAAAATTACAAGAATAACATACACATTGAAAGAAACAAGGGGTACTGCATGAAAAACAGATATATTGCTTTGGCAATGTTGGTGTTGGCATTAATTTTGACTTTGAACAGCTGTTATAGACCGCCAATAGATAATACCGAAAATAGTGATAATAACAACAGTGATATAACAGAATCTTATACACCGGCGAATTATGATCCGGATGACGATGACCTAAACATAAATTGGGGGTATGGGTGCAAGCTTGACGGTGTTGTTTATATGTTAAGTAAAGAAGGTTTGCGGTATTATGAAAATGGAGAAATGAAAACTATTTGCCGTGATCCGTTATGTAAACACAAAGATTTTACTTGTCCGTCAAACTCTACTATTTCAACCGATTTGGTAACTACGGATGGTCAAAAGCTATATTGTTTGGGTGGTTATTTCCAGGAGAACCAAGAATATAAGGATGATATAGAAGCGGGCAGAATACCTGATGGTGATGAGTTTATATGGTATGATTGTGTTTATGAAATTGATGTTCAAATGCAAAAACTTAAAGTAATCACGAAATGGCGAACAACAGGCACGGGTACTCTGTTGCTGCGCGTACATGGTGATTATGTATATTACCTTATAGCCACATCTCAAACAAAGAGCGATTTGTACAGAGTTAAGAAGAGTGGCGGAGACTCGGAACTTGTAAGCAAAAATAACAAAGGCTATATTTCTAATGTTGTCTTTGGTGATAATATTGTTTTGTATAGAAGAGGGACCTCATACTATAAGACGGATATGGATTTTGAGACTTCGGAACTTTTTACAGATAAGATTTTATCTTTTGTAACGGTAAAAGACGAATATATTTATTATGCTACCGCAGACAGAAAAACATTTGATTGTATTGGCTCAACCAAAAAACTTACCCTTAATAAAGCCGATATCTATAGAATTGAGCTTAACAATTGGAAGGATTTGTCAAAATCCGAGTTATTACTGGAGGATGCTTCAACTCCGGATGGCTTTGTAATTACAGAAAACAAAATCATATATTTACCTAAAGAACCTGTTTATCTTGGCGAAAAGACGGTAGACGGTGAGATCAAAGATTCATATGATTACAGCAATGGCAAAGTTATGGAACTTAATCTCGACACGCTTGAAAAAAAGACGATATATTCGGAGCTTGTTGCCTCCGAAACTAATAATTATAGTATTAATTATGCTGACGATAATCAAGTGGTTCTAAATAATTATAGGAACACATATTACATAAATATTTTGACAAGCGAATTAACAAAACTAAAAGCAGAAAATTAGTTAATCTGTATCGGTAAGGAGCGATTTATTTGAGAACAAAAACACTCTTTGCGTATGAAATAAAAAAGCTAATTAAGATACGTTTTTTTGGCTTATACTCCCTTGCCTTATAGTTGCTAATCCAATCACCAAAAATGTTTAAAAAGTCGGCATTACACTTATAATTCAATTACAAATATGTAATATCGAGTAGCAAAGGTTGATTTACCATATAATAGCCATAGCTATAAGCTTGCTGTCATAAAATTACAAGAATAACATACACATTGAAAGAAACAAGGGGTACTGCATGAAAAACAGATATATTGCTTTGGCAATGTTGGTGTTGGCATTAATTTTGACTTTGAACAGCTGTTATAGACCGCCAATAGATAATACCGAAAATAGTGATAATAACAACAGTGATATAACAGAATCTTATACACCGGCGAATTATGATCCGGATGACGATGACCTAAACATAAATTGGGGGTATGGGTGCAAGCTTGACGGTGTTGTTTATATGTTAAGTAAAGAAGGTTTGCGGTATTATGAAAATGGAGAAATGAAAACTATTTGCCGTGATCCGTTATGTAAACACAAAGATTTTACTTGTCCGTCAAACTCTACTATTTCAACCGATTTGGTAACTACGGATGGTCAAAAGCTATATTGTTTGGGTGGTTATTTCCAGGAGAACCAAGAATATAAGGATGATATAGAAGCGGGCAGAATACCTGATGGTGATGAGTTTATATGGTATGATTGTGTTTATGAAATTGATGTTCAAATGCAAAAACTTAAAGTAATCACGAAATGGCGAACAACAGGCACGGGTACTCTGTTGCTGCGCGTACATGGTGATTATGTATATTACCTTATAGCCACATCTCAAACAAAGAGCGATTTGTACAGAGTTAAGAAGAGTGGCGGAGACTCGGAACTTGTAAGCAAAAATAACAAAGGCTATATTTCTAATGTTGTCTTTGGTGATAATATTGTTTTGTATAGAAGAGGGACCTCATACTATAAGACGGATATGGATTTTGAGACTTCGGAACTTTTTACAGATAAGATTTTATCTTTTGTAACGGTAAAAGACGAATATATTTATTATGCTACCGCAGACAGAAAAACATTTGATTGTATTGGCTCAACCAAAAAACTTACCCTTAATAAAGCCGATATCTATAGAATTGAGCTTAACAATTGGAAGGATTTGTCAAAATCCGAGTTATTACTGGAGGATGCTTCAACTCCGGATGGCTTTGTAATTACAGAAAACAAAATCATATATTTACCTAAAGAACCTGTTTATCTTGGCGAAAAGACGGTAGACGGTGAGATCAAAGATTCATATGATTACAGCAATGGCAAAGTTATGGAACTTAATCTCGACACGCTTGAAAAAAAGACGATATATTCGGAGCTTGTTGCCTCCGAAACTAATAATTATAGTATTAATTATGCTGACGATAATCAAGTGGTTCTAAATAATTATAGGAACACATATTACATAAATATTTTGACAAGCGAATTAACAAAACTAAAAGCAGAAAATTAGTTAATCTGTATCGGTAAGGAGCGATTTATTTGAGAACAAAAACACTCTTTGCGTATGAAATAAAAAAGCTAATTAAGATACGTTTTTTTGGCTTATACTCCTTTGCCTTATAGTTGCTAATATGTATATCTGCTATTTTTCGGTTGAAAACAAAGCAAATATAAACAATAGTCAATACAAATCGTTTTTTGACATATATTTATATTCGTCAGATAGCCAGAAAATAGATGCCTATATGGCTGATTATATGGCAGAAGCCGAGAAGATAAAAGAGCTTGAACGAGACGCTATACAAAACGGTAACTTTGATTTTATACCGCCTGTATTGCCAAACAAATATGCAACAGATGGATTGAACGACAAATCTTTGTTTGCGGAAGTAATAAAGCAAAAGAACACCGAGCAAAATTACACAAACGTTATAAACGATATACTTTATAAAGCAAAATCAGAGCTAAGAAGCTATGATGGAAAAGGTATTGATAAAAACAATTCTGTTTATATATATCAACTTGCGATTATAGACAAATATACAAAACTTCTTGATACACAGTTCGAGTTTGAATATCCACACGGGTATATTGAGTTTTTTGAATATAAATGGGTTAATCCGTTGATATTCTTTTCATTGTTGCTTTTGTGCGCTTTTTGTTTTGTTCGCGAACAACGGGACAGAGTGGCGCCAATCATACGTTCTACAAAGAACGGACGGGTCAAGACGGCTGTGGCAAAACTGTTGGCAATAAATGTGCTAACCGCAATTGTTGTTTTATTGTTTACGGTTACGACGTTGTTGGCTGTATACTTAAAAATCGGCTTATCATCTCCTACCCAAGCTATGCAGGCTTTTTATCAACTTTGTCCTTACAAGATAAATGTCTTGCAAGGATTATTGTTTTTTTTGGTTATAAAAATATCTGTTTTCTGTGCTTTTGCAACCTTGATTACGAGCATCTCCACATTATTTAAAGATTATATCCCGGTTTTTGCAATCGGCGTTATTATATTTGGTTTAAGTTATGCGGTATATTTAATCGGCGGGCTCGATATAGATTCTCGCATAAAAGCTATTAATATGATAGATGCAGCAAATCCTGCTGTTTTGTTCAAGCGGTTATGGATGTTCGATTTATTTGGAGGGCTTATTACTCGGGAATCATTAATATTGAGCGTTTATTTACCTGCAATTATTGTGGTTTCTGTTTTGGGAATTATTGGGTACTGTAAAGGTAGGGTTTTTGAGTTTTCATTTATAAAAAAACTATCATTCCCTTCAGTTTCAAAAACACGTATTGTTCGGAAGCATATTAATTTGCGCTCGATTTTTTATTACGAGCTAAAAAAGCTAATTAACGGGAAGAGCATTGCTGTTTTTGCCGTTGTTGTTTATATGGTAATTATGAGTTCGAGCTCGCGCTTTAATCAATCGTTCAACTATGTAGACACTTTATACAAGGACTACATGAATGTGTTAGAAGGGGCATGGACACAGGAAAAAAGTGATTATATTGCAGATGAATACGATCGTATAAACAAAATATTGTTATCATACGACGAGATGCTTATCAAACACAATAATGGGGAACTGACTTCGAACGAACTGACCGAATATCTAAATGAATACTATGCGGCACCTGCTTACATAGAGGCCCTCGGCAGAGTTTCGGAACAACAAATTTATATAAAAGAGAACGCCGACAAGCCATATTTTTTGTATGATACCGGTTGGAAGATATTTTTGTTAACGGACTACAACATATATATAACCGCTCTTATTATAGTTATCGCATCTGTTTCATTCGGGAACGAACATACAAGCGGTTTTGTAAATATATTAAGAAGCACAAAACACGGCAGAACCAAAACGTTTTTTACTAAATACGGTATCGTTGTAATGTGGAGCTTTATATTGTCTTTGTTTCTTATTATAATCCAGCTTTATTTTGCCACTAAGTATATTCATATGCCCTTATGGGAAGCCCCTGTTATAAGCATAAAAGAGTTTGGACTTGTTGATAGTCGCTTGAATATGCTATCGTTTGTGATAGTTCGGTGTGTAACAACTGTTTTATCATATATAGTTATGGCTTCGATAGTAGCATCTTTGTCGCAGATTCTAAAAAGTTCTGCCTTTGCTTCTTTCTTGTCGGCAGCTGTCTTTATACTCCCCAGATATCTTTTGTTTGCCGGTCATGCTTTTGTTAACATGCTTGATGGTACGCGAATTTATTTGGAGAGCGCCGCGAACAATTTATTTGGCAGTAGATATGCATATTTTATCATTTACTCCGTCGCAATTGCTTCATTATCGGTATTTTTGTTTTTTGAGTCCAAAACAAAATATTGCATCACTAATAGGAGGAGTACAAATATATGATACTTACTATTGAGAATTTGAGCAAATCGTATAAAAAAACAAAGGCGTTAATAAACTTCTCGGCGAAATTTAACCCGGGTATTTATTGTTTGCTTGGTCCAAACGGGTCAGGCAAGTCTACTCTTATGAACATCATAACCGATAATCTAAAGGCTGACAGCGGAACAATAAAATACAACGGAACAGATATTATAAAACTCGGTGCAAAATACAGAGAGAAAATAGGATTTATGCCACAACATGTAGGTATGTATCCGGCATTTACCGCAATCGACTTTTTGTCATACGTTGCGGTCTTGAAGGGTGTATCAAAAAAAGACGCAAAAATGCAAATTGACCAACTGCTTGAGGTGGTGGAACTTTCTGATGTTAAAAACAAGCAGATAAAAACCTTCTCGGGCGGTATGAAGCAGCGCCTTGCGCTGGCGCAGGCTTTAATTGGCGAGCCCGAACTTATTATTCTTGACGAGCCGACGGCAGGACTGGATCCAAAACAAAGAATCCAAATGAAAAACTATTTATCAAATATTGCGCTTAATAAAACAATTATTATTGCCACACATATTATTTCTGATGTTGAATACATAGCAAAAGAAATAATTCTTCTCAAAAAAGGAGTTATCATTGATTCAGCGACTCCAAACGAACTTATAAAAAAAGTGCAAGGGTTAATATGGAGCGTTCCCGTATCTTCTGATGATGTCTCCGATATCACAAAAAAACATAAGGTTATTAGCATCAATAATGTTCAAAACGGTATAGTTATGCGTGTTTTAAGTGAAGAAAAACCTACTGTCGATTCGACTACACTTGCGCCTACTCTTGAAGATTACTATTTTTATATTTTTAATGACCTTTTGTAAAAATATGCGCAAAATAGCGCAAATCTACTTTTTTTTCGCAATCTTCTGCAAACAAAATGATTGAAAAAATCACGTCTTCAGAAAAAACATTACTCTCATTGCGCAAAAACTCGTATCTTCCTGCCAAATACAAGGATTCTTTATCGTTATTAATAAGCAGCAGAATAAAAAGCTTGATATAAAACAGTTTTTGTTGTTTTATCAAGACATTTATTAAATAATAACACCGATTATTACCAAGTGAAATAGTTGAGCTTTTTATATGTTTGTTGCTAAATATTGTTTTTGGTATAGAATGTAAGCATAACAACAAAGAGGGTGGGAGTTATGAGTCAATTAAAAGAAAGTCTGCAAAACTTCGCAAAAAACAACGGTATCGATGTATTGGGCTTTGCCCCGAAGGAAAGGTTCGCAAAGGTCCGGGCTGAGTACAATCCTTTTTCGATTTTTCCCGAGGGGGAAACCGTAATCATGTTGGGAAAGAGAATCTGCCGCGGGTCGTTGAGAGGGGTGGAAGAAGGCTCGAACTTTGCAGATTATGATATCTTTGGTCATACTTGGTTGGAGGACAACTTTTTGACTATCGCTTGTTATGATATGACAAGGGTTCTTGAAGATGACGGCTGGGAAGCGGTACCGATTTTCCCCAACCCGACCGAGGTAGTGGCGCAGGGTGTGTCTGTAGCACAAGACAGGCCGGCTCCCAACGTGCACCCGGATTTTGAATATGCAGCCGTTGCGGCAGGAGTGGCAGAAATTGCGTACAGCGGACTTTTGTTTACCCCGGAATACGGATCACGCCAACGGTTTCATATGATTATCACCGACGCGGTATTGGAGCCGACCCCGATTTTGGAAAAGAGCATATGTGACGATTGCAAAAAATGTGTCGATGCTTGCCCGCTCCAAGCCATATCAAAAACTCAGTATGAGATTATAACAGTTTGCGGTAAAGACATGAAAGTCGCAAAGGTCGACTATTCCCTGTGCGCTAAGTGTAAGAACGGCGCTATCCCCAATCGCTTTACATCCGCCGGCAAGCCGGACAGAGTGGCAGCTATATGCAACCGCACCTGCTTGGAGCATCTGGAACAGGAAAAATTGATTGCCAACACCTTTAAGAATCCTTTTAGACAGAGCAGTCCGTGGGCATTGGATGTCAACGGCAAATATGTCGGCGAGGGCGAAGGGTGATATTATGATAACCTCTCAAATGATAAAAGACAGAGCCCGCGAACTTGGTATCGATGATATCGGTATCGGTAACATCGAAAGGTTTGACAACGCTCCGCCCTTGATGTCTGTAAAAAGTTATTTCCCGCAAGCGAAATCGGTTATTTCCGTAGTTATGCGTATCCCGCGGGGCTCATACAGAGGGATTGAAGAAGGGACCCATTGGCATAACTATACTTTTTATTCCTACAACAAACTAAACACCCTGATTCGCCCAAGACTTACCTACGAGTTATGTCGGTTTATAGAGGACTTTGGTTGGGAAGCGGTTCCCCATTATCCGGCGGTTCCCGAGCGAAACCCGTCGAGGGACCCGGTAGCTCCCGGGAAGCTCCCTCCCGATATTGTTACCAGTATTCGGCTGGTAGCTGCAGGCACCGGAGTGGGGGAAATCGGGCACTCAAAAGTGTTTTTGCACAAAAAATTCGGACCTCGATTGAGGCTCGGACTGATATTTACCGATGCCGAGTTGGAACCGGACCCGATTTTGGATACCGGAGATATATGCTTTCATTGCGGAGCCTGCGTGCGGGATTGCCCCGGTAACGCAATCCCCGCGGTCCGTGAAAAAGCCAACAAAGTGGTTATAGATTATGGCGAAAAGCAGGTGTACTACTCAAATGTTCACATGGGGCGGTGTACGCTTACTCATCACGGAATGAATAACGAAATCTCTCCCTTCTTAAAGAAATCCTTTCCCAACATGGAGTTTGATGTCAGAAACTCTCAAATGAGCGAGGAAGAAGCGTACCGTTTGTGTTATCCTGTCGCATCGGCTCAATGGTCCGTTACACATAACGATAACAACAACAAAGCCATTATCGAGTATTACGACTATATCTTAAAGCATACCGGTTATTTTGCCGTTTGTGGGGCGAAAGGGTGTATCCGCGCTTGTATGGACAGCCTTGAAAAGAGTAAGCGGATTACAAACATCTTTCGCAACCCTTTTTATAAAAAGAAATCATGGCGTCTCAACAAACAACCGGACAAGGCAGAAAAAGAAATTAATCCTTTCCGAAACAAATGGTTGGATGAGCGTTATCCCGGGATTAGAGAAAAAGAGGATTAAAGTCCCGGATACCGTAAAAATAGCCTGATATAGGATATTTCATACAAAAAACCCCCATTCGTTGGATGTGCTCCGACAAATGGGGGTTAGGTTGTTATAAAGGGGGGTTGCTCTTATATATTGCGATATAGTCTAAAGCTCTTGTTGTTGGGTAGGGTAATAACCTCTTCTTGCAACTCTGACGGGGGGATTATAAAGCCCTCTTTCATAGGCTCTCTTCGGGGCTCCATGGGGCTGGAAATCAGCACTGCCAAAAGATCGGTTACCACTGCGCTGGCGGTGGGCTTGCTGCCCGCTCCCTGACCATAAAAGATTATCTCTCCCAGGGCGTTACCCACTACGCCAATGGCGTTGTATACATCGTTGACCGATGCCAACACACTGCCCTTTTTAACCAAGTGGGGAGCGACGATAATCTTAGCCCTCGGGCCTACCCGCTCTGCCACCCCCAAAAGCTTAATGGTATACCCGAGAGCATCTGCGTGGCGCATATCCTCTAAGTCCACGCTCTGTATACCTTCGCAAATCGGGACTTCATCGAAGGGGATATACCTGCCAAAGGCGATAGAAGCCAATATGCTTATCTTCCTTCCGCTGTCCAGTCCTGCCACATCGGCATGGGGGTTTGCCTCGGCATAGCCCTTTTGTTGGGCGAGCTTTAGTGCGTCCTCCCGGGACATCCCGTCCTCGTACATCCGGGTGAGGATAAAGTTGGTGGTACCGTTGAGGATACCGGCGATTCTGATTATTTTGTTGGACAAGAAAGAACTCTTTAAGGTGTTGATTATAGGAATACCGCCTCCCACGCTCGCCTCATACATATAGCTTACATGGTTCTCATGGGCGATCTCGATGAGCTCTCTGCCATGGCGGTCTACCACTTCTTTATTGGAGGTGACCACGCTTTTCCCCGCCATTAAAGCCGCCTTGGAAAACTCGAAAGCAGGGGAGGTGCCCCCCATGGTCTCTACCACCACCGAGATAGAAGGGTCGTTGAGGATGACAGAAAAGTCCGAGGTAATCCTGTCGGCGAGGGGGTGGTCGGGAAACGCCCGCTTGTCAAGTACATATTTTATATTAATGGTCCGGTCGATGGCCTTCTGGATATGGCGGTTGTTCTCTTCTATTACTTCAAAAACACCGTTCCCTACCACGCCGAGCCCCAAAATTGCGATGTTGGACATGGAGCATAATCCTTTCGTATAATGGGTGTTATTATAGCATAAAGGTTATTTTTATTCAAGAGATAAATGATTGGGTGAATTTTTAGTTATTCCTAATATAAAAAACATGGGTTTGGTCCGAAACTATGGGTCAAAACCTTTGAGAAAGCTTGATTTTTTCATTATTGAGGTGTAAACTGTTCTAAGAGTTGTTTTTTTATCCGTGAGGTAACCTGTGATAACTTTAAAGAATTTTCCCGCTGTTGTGGAAAACGAGTTTTTGAAAGAAGGAATAGACTTCAAAACCGCGGTATTGCTTATGAAGAGCGATATCGGGGTTGACTGCGTTTATAAGGATGTTTATGTAGTAGTCGACCCGCAAAAGATATATATCCTGGAAGGCTTCGTTGTATTTCAAAGGACCTCTCGCCGACTCTTTGGCAACCCTGTGAGGGACGAGAGGTTTGATACCACTCGGTTTGAGAGTTATTCGTTGGAGGACATAGACCATGTAAAAGCGGAGCAGCAGATATCTACCGGTATGGTTACTGCCGCTTGTGTCAAGGACAGCGAAGAGCCGATATTGTTGTTTCGGTATTCCTCTACTTACAAGCATGAAGTCGGGATTTTTAACGGCGTGGTTACCGATCTAAAAAAAGAAGGAAAGGTAAACTACGACGACCCCAAGTATAAGGACCACAAGGACAATGTTTGTCCCAAGTGCAACAACAGATACCCGGACGCCGACCGTAAGGTCTGCCCCAAGTGTATGGACAAAGTCAAGCTGATGAAGCGGCTTGCGAAGTTGTTCTTCAAATACAAAGGGTATATTCTGATGGTGTTTCTCGCCTTGTCCGGGATTGCAATCCTCGGAGCGATAGCACCGCTTATCAGCAACATGGTGTTTTATCGGGATGTGCTGGAGCCCAGCGGTAAGTACTACGGCGAGATTCTCAAGCTTATCTTGGTGATGATCGGAGTGCGGGTGCTAAACTTGTTGGTCAGCCTGCTAAACGGAGCTATCTCTGCAAAGGTGGCGGCGGATGTGACCTACGACCTAAAGAAGATAATCTTTGAAAACATCAGTCGGTTGTCTTTGTCTTTCTTTACAAATCGTCAGACCGGGGGCTTGATGACCCAGATAAACAACGACTCCCACACCATTTATTGGTTCTTCTGTGACGGGTTTCCTTATTTTATACTCAACATTATTCAGATAATCGTGTTCATGGCAATAATGTTTTCTATGAACGCGGTACTGACGCTATATACCTTTATAACAGTCCCTTTGTTCTTTGTTACCTTCAAGCTTATCTTTAGACTGTTCGAAAAACTATATGCCAAGGCTTATTCCCGACGGAGGTCTTTTAACTCCCTTATCAGTGATGTTATCAACGGTATGCGGGTGGTTAAATCCTTTGCCCGGGAGGAGGACGAGATAAAGAGGTTTGACGGCAGGAGCCGCAAATCCGCCGATGCCGACAACGAAATTGGCACAAAGGGCGCAAAGATATTCCCCCTTGTATACTTTTTGCTCAATATTGGCACATATATGGTTTGGGGAGTGGGGGGTTATCAGGTCATGTCAAAGACCGGCAACATGGATTATCCTACCCTTATGACCTTTGTTGCTTTCTTTGCTCTTATTAACGGACCTATTCATTTCCTTGCCGATGTATCCAACTGGTGGTCAGAGTCTTTAAATGCTTTGCAACGACTCTTTGAG
The DNA here is from genome assembly GCA_964522305.1 of uncultured Oscillospiraceae bacterium. Taxonomy (GTDB): domain Bacteria; phylum Bacillota; class Clostridia; order Oscillospirales; family CAG-382; genus UBA1049. The sequence goes on along the minus strand of CAZFVM010000009.1, from coordinate 8,201 downwards.
ATTACCGACGCTCTGCCGGAGGTAAAAGAAAGCGACGCCCCGGTGGAATTATCCGAGATAGAAGGCAACGTGGAGTTTCGTAATGTCTCTTTCTCTTATGTACCCAACCGCATGGTATTGGAAGAAGTAAGCTTTAACGCAGACTCCGGGACAACCCTGGGGATTGTCGGGCGCACCGGTGCGGGGAAGAGCACTTTGGTTAATCTGCTCACCCGGTTGTATGATGTGGGGGATGGGGAGATTTTGATAGACGGGATAAACGTCAAGGACCTGTCCTTCGATACCTTAAGAAAGCATGTTGCCATAGTATCCCAAGAGACCTATCTCTTTAGAGGCAGCATATTGGAGAATATAAAATACGCTTGTCCGGACGCAGATTATCTGCAGGTGGTGTCCGCTGCCATTATGGCAGGGGCGCATCAGTTTATTATCAAATATCCGGACGGATATCATACCCAAATCGGGTTTGGGAACAAGGACTTGTCCGGCGGAGAGAGACAGAGGATATCCATCGCCAGAGCGATACTCAGGAACCCGAAGATACTTATCCTCGACGAAGCCACCGCAGCTATGGACACCCAGACCGAGCGGCAGATACAAGCGGCGATAAACCGACTGTCGAAGAACAGAACCACCATTATTATAGCTCACCGACTCTCGACTTTGAGGGATGCAGACAACCTTATCGTTATCGAAAACGGTAAGATGGCAGAGACCGGCACCGCGGTGGAACTGTTAAAAAAGAAGGGTGTGTATCATAAGTTGTTTACGATGCAAGCCGAGGCTTTGAAGACCATAGGCATTGAAGTATAGGAGTGAAGATATGGAAAACTTTTTGGATTTAGCCACCATACACTACTTTGATAAAGAAAACGCGAAGATAACCAAGAGCAAAAACGGCTTTGCGGTTATGGAGGCTTTTATGCCCCCGATAAAAAGCGACGACCTTGCCGAAGAGGTTGACGATACCCCGATATGGCAGGACCTGGGCAGGGTTTATTTCCATAGGATGTTCCCCTTTGACACCCCGGACGAATATATATCGGTGCTGGACAAAGAGGGGAAGGAATACGGCGTTATCCGCAGGATAGAGGATTTGCGGGAGGCAGACGCCTCCGTGGTCCGAGACTCGCTGGAACAAAAATACCTGTGTCCCGAGATAGAAAAAATCTTGTCTCTTAAAGAACGACTGGGGTTTTCTTACTGGGAGGTATTGACCGACAAGGGGAAGATGACCTTTTCTATGCAGGACACTTATAGGAATATTTCCAGGGTCAGTGACACCAGGTTGGTGCTCACCGATGTGGACGGCAATCGTTTTAGCATAAAAGACACCTTAAAGCTTGACAGAAAGAGCTATAAAAGAATCGAGCTTTATCTGTAAACTATCTAACAAAAAGGATTTTGAATGAAAAAGAAGGACAAAACAGACCAGAGCATAGTCAGAGATACAGTTGTGTCCCTTGCCGGGGACAAGGCTGACTATGGCTTTGACTTCAACCTTTCCTTTCAAAATGATTTTTTGAGCGGTGCGGGAATACTGTATCGCAACATGATTTTTGTCGCAAAAAAATCCCCGTCAGGGGAGGTCTTGACCGAAGAGTTCGATATAGACAAGATGGACGAAATTAGGTATGTAAACCATATCGGATGTGCTTCTGTGGAATACACCATAGACGGTGAAGACTACGAGCTTTGTCGGTCCGATATGAGAAACTCGGTCAACCTTCAGACCTTGGTCAACAGGGTAAGGGCTTACAAAGAAGGTATAACCGTTATAATAAAAGAACATGCGTCCTGTGAGAAGTGCGGTAAGTACTTGGCGCCCGGGAGCACCGTGTGTGTGAAGTGTGTCGACAAAAAAAGACTGTTCCTGAGGCTTTTGCCCTATGGCAAACCATATATCAAGCCCTTGTTGTTTGCAGGTATTTTGTTCTTTGTGGTCAGTGGGATAAATGTGTTGGTACCTGCCTTGACCAGGGTTTTGATAGATGACTATATCACCGCGGACAATCCCGTGTATCGGGAGTTTTGGATATACATAGGGGTTATCGTCGCTTGTGGATTGATAATGGCGTTAGCCAACATGGTGCGTCGAATAATCGTGGTCAAAACAGGGAACGCGGTCTTGGTATCCATACGGCAGAAACTATACGAAAAAGTACAATCCTTGTCCTTGTCCGGAATATCCCGCCGCTCTGCCGGGGAGTTGATAACCCGAATCACCAGAGACTCCAATATACTAAAAGACTTTTTGGTTCAGCTTATGCCGGACTTAATCCAACAGATGTTGATTTTGATATCCGTTACTGTGATGATGTTTGTCTTGGATTGGAAGCTGACACTCCTTATCATGGTCCCGGTACCCCTTTTGTTCTTGATGTTCCAAAGCATAAGGTCATACACCCGTCGGTTGTATCATCGCCAGTGGCATACCGAGTCGGACTTGGGGTCGTTGCTTCACGATGTCTTGTCGGGTATGCGGGTTGTCAAGGTCTTTGGTACCGAGAAAAAAGAAGAAGAGCGGTTCCAAAAATCCGCCAAGCGTATCGCCGATATATCAAAGAAAAACGAGTTGTTGTGGAACCTGGTGGTGCCCTTCGCTTCCTTCTTGCTGGGCATAGGGGAGTTTGTGGTCATATATGTGGTGGGCAGCAGAATAATAAAAGGTGAGATGGAGCTGGGACAGCTTATTCAGTTCGGCGCCTATGCCGCCACTATTTACGGTCCCATTCGCTGGATGGCTTTTGTTCCCAGGAGACTTGCTTGGACTGCCACTTCCTTAGCAAAGGTGTTTGACCTGTTAGACGAAGAGAGCGAGCTTGAAGAGGCGGCAGAACCTATCTGTACCGATATTGTGGGCAACATTGATTTTGAAGACGCTTACTTTGGATATACGAGCTATGAGTATGTGCTAAAGAACATAAACCTTTCTATCAAGAACGGGGAGATGGTGGGGCTGGTTGGCAGAAGCGGGGTGGGCAAAACCACTGCGATAAACCTGATAATGCGGCTTTATGACCTGTCCTCCGGGCATTTGCTGGTTGACGGCAAGGATATAAAGGATTATTCCCAAAACTGCCTGCGCTCCCAAATGGGAGTGGTGCTGCAGGAGACGTTTTTGTTTAACGGTACCATATTTAGCAACATCAAATATGCAAAGCCGGACTCCACCCCCAATGAGGTTGTATTGGCGGCAAAGCTTGCCAACGCCCACGAGTTTATTATGAAGCAGCCCGACGGGTATAACACCTATGTCGGGGACAGGGGGCACACCCTGTCGGGAGGGGAGCGGCAGAGGATAGCCATCGCCCGTGCCATACTTCGAAACCCGAGGATTCTAATACTTGATGAGGCGACCGCTGCCCTTGACACCGAGACCGAAAAGCAAATCCAGGATGCCATCAATCGGTTGAGCGAGGGAAGAACCACCATTGCCATTGCCCACAGGCTGTCTACCCTGAGAAACGCCACTAAGTTGGTGGTCTTCGAAAAGGGAGAGATAGAAGAGGTGGGCACCCATAGCGAGTTAATGAAGACCGGGGGCAGATATTACAAGCTTGTCATGGCTCAAAGGCAGATGAGCAAAATGGTGAAAGAAGATAACAAAGAGGAATAACCCGTCCTTGTACAAAACCCGGGCGTCATGCTCTGCTTCGGGATATATTGAATATTAAAAATATTTTGAGAGGAAACAATAAATGGATAATCTAAACAAACCTATGGAGAAAATAGTCGCTTACTGCAAAAACAGGGGTTTTATTTATAGTGGCAGTGAGATATACGGAGGTCTTGCCAACACCTGGGATTACGGGCCCTTGGGGGTTGAGCTAAAGAACAATATTAAGCGTGCCTGGTGGAGCAAGTTTGTCCGGGAAAACCCTCACAATGTGGGGCTTGACAGCGCTATTTTGATGAACAGGGAGGTTTGGGTGGCATCGGGCCATGTGGTGAGCTTTAACGACCCGCTGATAGATTGCAAAAGTTGTAAGATGCGTCACAGGGCAGACCAACTGATAGACGACTACAACACAAAAAAAGAAATAGACTACCAAACCGAGGGCAAGACCGACAGCGAGCTTTCGGATTATATAACAGAGAACAAGGTTATCTGCCCCGCCTGCGGCAAGAGTGACTTTACCGGCATCCGCAAGTTCAATATGATGTTTAAGACCTTCCAGGGAGTTACCGAGGACAGTCAAGCCGAGGTCTATTTAAGGCCGGAGACCGCCCAGGGAATCTTTGTAAACTTCAAGAACGTTCAGCGGACAACCAGAAGAAAGGTACCCTTCGGGATTGGACAGATAGGTAAGAGCTTTAGAAACGAGATAACCCCCGGCAACTTTGTCTTTAGGACTCGGGAGTTCGAGCAGATGGAGTTGCAGTTTTTCTGCAAACCCGGTACCGATCTGGAGTGGTTTGATTATTGGAAAGCCTATTGCAAGGAGTTCTTGCTGGGGATGGGCTTGAGAGAAGAGAATATAAAGACCAGAGACCACGGAGAGGACGAGCTTTCCCATTACTCCGTGGCGACCACCGACTTTGAGTTTTTGTTCCCCTTTGGGTGGGGAGAACTTTGGGGGGTAGCGGATAGGACCGATTTTGACCTAAAAGCCCATTCCAAGCATTCCGGCGAGGACCTTTCCTTCTTTGACCCCGAGACCAATAGCAGATATGTGCCCTATGTGGTAGAGCCCTCTTTGGGTTGCGACAGGATAGCCTTGGCGTTTTTGGTGGATGCCTACGACGAAGAAGATATCGGCAGCCCCGAAAAGCCGGATATTCGAACAGTGTTGAGGATACATCCAGCTCTCGCTCCCTTCAAAGCGGCAATCCTGCCTTTGTCCAAGAAGCTAAGCGGAAAGGCGCGAGAGATTTGGCAGACCTTGTCCAAGCGGTTTATGGTGGACTTTGATGACAGCGGCTCTATCGGTAAGAGATATCGCCGTCAGGATGAGATAGGGACACCTTTTTGCATAACCTTTGACTTTGACAGCTTGGAAGATTACAAAGTCACGGTCAGGGACAGAGACACCATGGAACAGATTAGGATTCCTATAGAAGAAGTATATGAATACATAGACTCGAGATTGGGACTGTATGAGACTGAGTTGACCCCTCCCAATTTTGAAGATTGAAAAGAAACAGAAGGTGATTTAATTGAGCAATAATTGTGATTTTGATTGCAGTAGCTGTGCCGAGAATTGTTCGGACAGAACTGAGGAGCAAACCTCTTTTTTGAAAAAACCCCACGAGCTTAGTCGGGTTAAGAAGGTAATCGGGATAGTAAGCGGAAAAGGCGGGGTGGGTAAATCCCTGGTAACCTCCTTGCTGGCAGTACTGCTAAACCGTAAAGGATATACCAGTGCCATATTGGACGGGGATATAACCGGACCCTCCATACCCAAGAGCTTTGGACTGAGAGAAAAAGCCCAAGGGTATGAAGAGGCTATTTTGCCGGTGTTGACCAAGACCGGAATCCAGGTCATGTCCATAAATTTGTTGTTACAAAACGATACAGATCCGGTGGTCTGGCGAGGCCCCATACTTGCGGGAGCAGTCAAACAGTTTTGGGGTGAAGTTATCTGGAAAGATGTAGATTTCATGTTTGTTGATATGCCTCCGGGGACAGGGGATGTACCCTTGACCGTGTTCCAATCCCTACCGGTTGACGGGATAGTTATAGTTACCTCCCCCCAAGAGTTGGTGGGTATGATAGTGTCAAAGGCAGTACGGATGGCAAAGATGATGGATATCCCGGTTTTGGGACTGGTAGAGAACATGTCCTACTTCAAGTGCCCGGACTGTGATGTCAAACACAACATCTTTGGGCTTAGCGAAGCGGCAGCTATCGCAGCCGAGTTCGGAATTGACAACTTGTCCAATATTCCCATCGACCCCAAGCTCACCGCCGCCGTGGACAGCGGGATGGTGGAGCTTTTTGAGGGGGATTGGTTGGATAGCTTAGTAGCAAAAATCGAGAAGATTTGAGAGCAAAGTACAGATTTTGCAACCCGTGTTTTACCCCAAGATTATCGAGGTTGACAAAACGACGGGTTTGTTGTTATACTAAATCGTAATAAATATGCAATCTGAAAGGAAGGTATATACATGAGAACGAATATATCAAGGATGTTGGTAGCTGTTTTGATAGTAACATTGCTGTCAATCGGTGTAATAGCCATAGGGGTGTCTGCCGAGGATACCGAATCGCTATATATCACCGCAGTAAACACCAAGGTGACCGCAGGCAGCGGAACCGTGTTTACCAAAGACTTTAACGGGACCGACACAATAAAGTCCGACCCCGACGGCGGCGGAAATTTCCGATGGGTAACCTTGTTTACCTGCAAACCTACAAATGTAGAAAGTGTCTTTGAAGTTACCTCCTTTCAAGAGAACCTCGCCGATGACTTAGAGGTTGTCATACCTGAGGGGGGATTTATATATGCTGCCCATCACGACGACTCCAACAGCGCTTGGATGAAGGAAAAGTCCGAAGTCAACATGGAAATAATCAAGAAAGTCAATATAGGGGAGTATGTGACCATTATCAACGTCGATCTGGAAAACAGCATTTTCTATAAAGGAGCTGCTCTTTATCTGGGTAACGTCACAGAAGAGGAAGTAGAAACTCCCGATGTCAGTAAAGTCGACTCCGAAGAAAGCGACGAGTCAAGCCAAATCGAAGAATCGTCGGTACCCGAGGATGATAGCGAGCCCGCGGAGGATAAAAGTGAAGACGATAAACCCGGGGAAGATACTGCGGATGATTCCAAAGACCAAGCTTCGACGCCTTCAAAAGATGAGGATGAAGGTATGTCCACCCCTTTGATTATTGGTATAGTCGCGGGGGTTTTGGTGTTGATAGGTGTAGTAGTTTTGGTGATAAAGAAATCCAAGAAACAACATTAATGTATAAATAAAATACTTAAGAAAAAAGCCAAAAAAGTTCCGGATTAGTCCGGAACTTTTTCGTATATAAAAAAATGCGGTGAATAAAAATATGTAGATATAATGAAAAACTATAACTTATCATTGACAAATGCTTTAATTGTGTGTATAATATAAACGCATTATAAATATCGATATTTGGGGAGGTAGAGCATGAAGTATTTTAGACTAAAAATCCTTGTATGTTTAGTCGCTCTTGCCCTGATTACAGCGATTTTGCTGTCCAGTAGCTTGAAGGTGGATGGAGATCACCAGAATCACCCTCCTTATTATTTGACGGAGGTTGACTCACCCTCGAAGGACTTGGCAGAGATATTGGCACAAGCGGAGGTTTCGGAGGTTGAGGAGAGCTCCCGAGATTTGGAGGACAAGCCTTCGGACCAGGGGCTTATAATAGCGATTAATGTAGCCGTAGTCCTGATAATAATCACCGGGACCTTTATCTACTTAAGAAGACGAAAGCTTATGTAGGAGCGATATCGGCTGACATACAAAGAAAAAATAAGAGAAGCGCTTTTGTAAAAGGTGCTTCTCTTGTTTTTGATTAACTTCTGTATTTAGATTGCAATACACTTTGGTTGATATAGTGTGGAATAATCGGTACGAACGCGATTAAAGAAGTAATTGCCGAAGAGGACATGCCGTTGTCTCTTGTATATTATTTGTTGTTCTTATACGCTGAATATTCCTTTGATTTTGCATGTATGTATTCTTCCAACAATGGGACATCTCGGTTTTTTGAGGTGGCAAATTGCTCGTTTAACGTGCTGTCAATGGTGTTAATCGGGTTTTCTAAAATTGTGAAAACCCCGTCCATTTTTGCACCGCTGTCTTCGCAATCAAGCAGTAAATATTTTGGGTAGAACAAGACATAATCGGCAATACGCTCCAAGCCAAGCAGGTTCTTCTCACTTTTTGCCAGGTTCGAGGTGAAGAAGATATACTCGCGATTTACGGAAAGTTCGGTTACTTCGTCCTCCGGGTAATCGCGACTGGAAAGGGAAGAATAAATCTTGATGGTACTGCCCGGTTGCAGCTCGTCCTCTTGATAAAAAACATCCGTTACGGTGACTACGATCAGGGTTGAATAATCTACGACCTCACTACCGCCATTCTCATAGCTTAGTTCAATCTCTTTAATGTCGGTAACCTTGCCTTTGAATACGGTGTCACAAAGCTCAAAGACAGGAGCTTCATGGGGGTCAATCCAATAAAAGGTTGCGTATTGCACCGGGTTTAATGGTTGA
>CAZFVM010000008.1:0-25162 GCA_964522305.1 uncultured Oscillospiraceae bacterium | reverse complement strand
CGTATCTATAAATGATTCGTGAACCCCGAGCATGTTTTTGGCATTAGCAAGCAATTCCTTATCTTGAATCTTCTTTGAAACACCGGCCAGCTCTTTCTCTATTTCTTCTCTTCTATATTCGTTGCTCAACAGATAATTATCTTTTACATCGGCTCTGTCAACTCCGAGGGCAAGCATAATCAAAGCAGCAAGGACACCGGTTCTGTCTTTACCTGCAGTACAATGAAACAGTAGCGGCTGACCTTGATTCAAGAGCATATCCTCAATGATATCGGAGAATACTTCAGGGTTCTCCACCATATCTCTGTACATTTTATAAGGCAGATCGCGGAGTAGCATCATCTTTTCCGGTGGCAGGGGGGCACTTGTAGCATCTTTAATATCTATTTGAGTCGGTAGGGTAACATTAAGCTTTGATAGAATATCCTTCAAGGAGTCATAGACCGGTCTGTGTTCGTTTATTATACGGTCATCAAGAATGTTTGGTGTTTTGATCACCTCTTCTTTTGTCCTTAGGTCATATACCTTGCCAATCCCAAGGGCTACCAGATGCTCGGTTGCATTCACACCTAAGGGTGACAGCTCCCCACTCCTATAAATAACTTTGTTTTTTACAGTCAGTCCCTTATATCCTTTATATCCGCCGATATCTCTCAGGTTAGATATGTTCGTTACTTTCATCAAAAGCCCTCCTTAATAAACAAACAACTGTTGATTTTTATAGCCATACTTCCGGCATCTATCAAAAAAACGACTAAAACAAAGGCTACCCGAGGTAGGATAGCTCTGTGAAAAAACAATATTTCAATCCTATATCACATTAAAGAGCAAAGGTGTTTTTAAGTAGTTATTGTTCGGGATTTGCGTTTTTGGTATTTGTGTTCCCGGCGTTCATATTCCTCTTTTTCGTCCTCTGTTTCGGTTCTCAATCTCGGCACCGAAGTAGGGGCTCCTTCTTTATTCAAAGCTACAAAAGTAAAGAAGGCTTCCAAAGCCAGCTTCTTTGGCTCATGGCTAAGCATATCTTCAAACCAGACACATACCTTCACATCCATAGAAGTAGTGCCCACATGGGCTACATGGGATTCACAAACCACCAGATGCCCCACCTTAATAGGTTTATAAAAGACCAATTCATCCACACGGACAGTCACTACACTGCATTTGGCATGTCGCATGGCAGCAACACTGCCACAATTGTCCATGAGTTTCATTATTTCGCCACCATGGACAGTACCGGCAGGGTTAGCCTGACTGGGAAGCATAACTTCCGATAGAATTGACTTTGATTGGGACGGTGTTTTCATCCTTGGGCTCCTTATTTATTGTTTTTTTGTAAGGTGAATATAAAAACCGAGAAAATCATCTTTTAAATAAACAAAAGTAGGTTTCCCGTTTTCGTCAGTTTTTACTGAGTCCAAATCAAACTCCACACCTCGTTTTTGCAAGTAATACATAGCTCGAGACACCGAGTTTGTTCCGATAGCTATATGCCCGTTTTTATCTCTGGCAGGATACTTCATAATCTCAAACCCACCTACAAAAAAGGATACAGGTATTTCATTGACATCAAAAGAGAAAATCCTCGAGAGGGTCTGGGCTGTATTTTTGGCAATACTCTCGTTTTCGGAATTAATACCAATATGGGAGAGCTCAAACCCCAGCATTTTATCAACAGCTTTTCGAGCTGTCTCGGTTATTTTGTCGAATTCTTTTTTTGCAACCCAATTATCTTTTACCATGAAACTTCCGCCACAAGCTACCACCCGTTTGTTGTTCAGATATTCAACTAAATTGTTCTCGTCAATTCCGCCGGTGGGGAAGAAGTTAGCTTTATAGGGACCGGAAAGCGCCTTTATCATAGACAGACCACCCAATGCTTCGGCAGGAAAGAACTTAACCGTATCTATTCCCAATTCGATGGCTTTTTCGATATCGGTAGGGGAGGAACACCCTGGAAACACGCTAATTCCCTTTTGTAAGCAATAAGACACCACCTTAGGGTTTAGCCCCGGTGTGACCACAAACATGGCACCGGCGTCCAATGCACAGTCCACCTGCTCGACAGTAAGCACCGTACCTGCTCCGACTAACATATCGGGCATTTGGCTTCGAATTATTCTTATAGCATCTGCAGCATGGGGAGTTCTAAAGGTAATCTCGGCAGCAGACAGTCCTCCTGCATCCAAGGCTTTTGCAATAGGGAGAGCATCCTGCAAATCATTGATTTTTATTACGGGAATAAGCCCGATATTTTTGATTTTTTGGGTCATGGTAAAGGTTTATCTCCTTTTGTAAGGGTTAGTTTTAATATATCATCCGAGACCACAAAAGTCAACCAAACCTTTAGTTTCGGGTATAAAATAAGATATAACAAAACAACAACAGAAACTGTCAAAAAACTCAAAAGTCAGCGCCAACTCGAAAAACTTTAGTAAATAATTTAAGCATCGTTAAAAGCTCTATATAACAAAAAAAGAATCGCTAAAATAACGATTCTCTCTTGTCAAATGATTATAAAGTTATATGGTCTATTATATAATTCAAGTAATGCTTATATGCTTGTTTTTCCGCTACAATTTGCTTCATTTCATAAAGCTTATTGGGGGGGATTTCATTCTCTTCTTCTCTGGTCAATTTGTTCTTCATCAATTTATCTACCATAAGAGAATCATGGATATCCATGCCGATTATGTTTTTGCCTCTAAGGCACATTACTTGTTTCATATGGCCGTCTACCAATTGCTCAACTGCGGCACAACCCATTTGAGTTGCAAGCACTCTGTCTCTAAGGGTAGGGGAGCCCCCTCTTTGAATATGTCCTAATCGAGAAAACCGAGTTTCAATCCCGGTCCTGTTCTCAATCATTTGGCAAAGCTCCTCGCCATACCCGGGACCCATTCCCTCTGCGGCAATTATTATAAAGTTGCGCTTCTCGTTTTGCCTGGCGTCCATCATCTTATCAAGGACATGGTCAAAGTCAGTGGGTATCTCCCTTATTACGGTAGTAATAGCTCCGACAGCTATGGCGGTATGTAGCGCTATGTCTCCCGCTTCTCTGCCCATAACTTCAACAATACTGCATCGCGCATGGCTCTCACCGGTATCCCTCAGTTTGTCTACCAGAGTAACTACAGTATTCATTGCAGTGTCAAAGCCGATAGTCATCTCCGAAGAACCAATATCATTGTCAATGGTAGCAGGAATACCGATACAAGGTATGCCGGCGCTGGTAAGGTCAGCAGCACCTCTCAGCGTGCCGTCTCCGCCAATGGCAATAACACCATCAATCCCAAGTTCACGGCACTTCTCAGCTGCCTTTTTTACTCCTTCGGGTTTGCGAAACTCCTGGCTGCGAGCAGTATAAAGCATGGTGCCGCCACGATTAATAATAAAAGAAACATCTCTGGGACCCAAGGGTTCTACGTCTCCGTCAATCAACCCCTGAAAACCATTATAAATACCCATAACTTCCTTGCCCTTATATAATGCAAGGCGGGTTATGGCTCTTATCGCTGCATTCATCCCGGGAGCATCTCCTCCGGATGTAAGTACACCAATCCTTTTAAAATCCAATTTCAAACCTCCGTTAACCGGTTATTACATATATATCTTATCATTACAGGACGCAAAAGTCAATCGAATTTCCATAGTCAAAAACCTTCGTATTTAGATCAAAGACGCGTGAATATAGATGTTTTTATCCGTAAACGGATACAACAAAACCCCGAAAATGTTTTCGGGGTTTCATATTAGTCGTTAGGAGGTAATTACTTAAGAGTAATCTGTCCGCCCACTTCCTCAAGTTGCTTCTTGAGTTCTTCGGCTTCCTCTTTGGTAACGCCGGTCTTTACCATCTTAGGTGCAGACTCGACAAGTTCTTTGGACTCACCAAGGGACAACCCGGTGATTCCTCTGACTTCCTTGATTACCTTCAACTTGCTTGCTGCGTCGAAACCGGTGAGCTCAACATCAAACTCGGTTTTCTCTTCAACTGCTGCTTCTCCACCGGCTCCGGGGCCTGCTGCGACTGCTACAGGAGCGGCTGATACGCCAAACTCTTCTTCAAGTGCCTTTACCAAGTCTGCAAGTTCGAGAATTGTTAATTCCTTAACGATGTTTAATATTTGTTGGGTTTTTTCGTTTGCCATTATTATTTCCTCCATAATGTAGATTATATTATTTTTGTGCCTTAAGCCGACTCTTCTTCGGTCGTTTCTTCGGCAGGGGTGTCTTCTGAGTTCTTATCGATAATAGCCTGTAGTACATAAGCAAAACTGTACAGCGAAGATTGCAGTGATCCCATAACCTTTGCTATCAGCACTTCCTTAGAAGGTATGGCTGCTAAATCCTTAACGCCTTCTGTGTCAAGGAATTCACCGTCTACAAATCCTGCTTTTAACACAAAGTTCTCGTTTTTCTTTGCATATTCATACAGTATCTTTGCAGGTGCAACTTGGTCATCTTTACTGACTGCCAAAGCTGTCATTCCCACCAACACTTCTTTGAACTGCTCAAAGCCGGCAAGGTCGCAAGCTCTCGAAGTTAAAGTGTTCTTGACTACAGCATAGTCGACTCCGGCATTTCTTAATTCACTCCTAAGCTTTGTATCATCAGCCACCGAAATACCTTTATAATCAACCAAAACTATGCTTTGAGCTGTTTTTAGTTTATCGGCGATATCGTTAACTATCTGCTGCTTTTGAGTTAATACTTTTTCACTAGCCATTCTAAACATCCTTTCTCCGGCAGGGTTATCATTGATTCTAAGACAGGTTATATTAGCTTTTACTGCCGGTTACAAAGCAAATCTAATATGTGTCAAAACAAAATGCTCCGACGCAAACTGCGAGGGAGCATAAGCATAACAAAATATGAGTAGCTTTTTACTCTCCTCGGTAGGCGATACAACCATTATGCTTAAAGCACCTACTGTCTATGGATCATAATTTTTATTATAGTATCACAATGAGACTATTGTGTCAATACCTCTTACGGGTAAATTTATTTACGGTCGAGAACAGGATTAACTTTGATGCCCGGGCCCATTGTAGAAGCAATGACACAAGATCTGATATATTGACCTTTGGCAGCTGCCGGTTTTGCCCTAATAACTTCTTGCAATAAGGTATTAAAGTTTTCAGCGAGTTTTTCTTTACCAAAAGATACCTTGCCAATAGGGCAGTGCATTATATTAGTCTTATCAAGACGGTATTCGATTTTACCGGCTTTTGCTTCTGCTACTGCTTTACCGACATCCTGGGTAACTGTTCCGGCTTTGGGGTTAGGCATAAGGCCTTTTGGACCAAGAACCTTACCTAATCTGCCGAGTAGACCCATCATATCAGGTGTGGCTATAATAACATCATAATCAAACCAATTTTCTTGCTGGATTTTTGCTATCATATCTTCAGCGCCAACGAAATCACTCCCGGCATCCTCAGCAGCTTTGGCATTGTCGCCTTTGGCAATAACAAGGGTTTTGACTTCTTTTCCGGTTCCGTTAGGTAGTACAACCGCACCTCTGACTTGTTGGTCGGCATGACGGGAGTCTACACCAAGTCTCAGATGAACTTCTATAGTTTCATCGAACTTCGCCTTAGATAACTCGCATGCTAATTCGAGGGCTTCAACACTGTCGTACAACTTTGTCTTATCAACGTTTTTTGCCGCTTCTTTGTAATTCTTTCCTCTTTTCATTCAAAAACCCTCCTTAATCCACTACTGTTACGCCCATACTGCGAGCGGTACCTGCGATCATACTCATTGCAGCTTCAAGGGATGCCGCATTCAAGTCCGGCATTTTTGTCTCTGCGATTTGTTTAATCTGCTCTTGAGTAATCTTTGCTACTTTTGTGTTGTTGGGAACAGCAGAACCGCTCTCAATACCACAAGCTTTCTTAATCAAAACAGATGCAGGTGGGGTCTTGGTGATAAAAGTAAAGCTTCTATCAGCATAAATCGTAATAACAACAGGAATAATAAGTCCGATGTCGTTCTTAGTACGCTCATTAAACTCCTTAGTAAACACAGGGATAGCTACTCCGTATTGTCCGAGGGCAGGGCCTATCGGGGGTTGAGGAGTTGCCTTACCGGCAGGTAATTGCAGTTTAATGTAGCCTAAAATTTTCTTTGCCATTTTTTCTAAACACCTCCGTCGTGGTAATCAATTCGGGAGAATTACTCCCTCCCACATTATGCATATAAGCATATATTTCTAACCAAAACTTATTGGCAAAAACAAGTTTTGGATGTTAGAACTAAAAAACATAAAGTACTAATCAAGGGGCTCCACTTGGTTTGTATCAAGCTCAACCCTAGTTTCCCTTCCAAACATGGAAGCGGTAACAGTAACTTTTGTGCTGTCCTCAGAGATTTCTTCCACTAATCCGATAAATCCTGTCAAAGGACCGTCACATATCTTTACGCTGTCTCCAACTTCGTAGTTTACCTCAATAACCTTTATTTCAACTCCCAAAGCTTCAACTTCCTTGGCGGTCAAAGGTACAGGTTTCGCTCCCGGCCCGACAAACCCGGTAACACCGGATGTGTTCCTGATTATGTGCCAACTATCGTCATTCATAATCATTTTGACAAACACATAACTTGGGAATAGTTTGCGCTCGATCTCTTTTTCTTCATTCCCTTTTATCTCGATGACCGTTTCTACGGGGATATAAACCTCAAAAATATAGTGACCGAGATTTCGGTTCTCTACTATCTTTTCGATGTTGTTTTTTACTCGGTTTTCATATCCGGAGTATGTATGGACAACATACCATAGAGGAGTATTTTCTTGAGGTAAATTCATATTAAATCACTCCTATATTAATTGAATAAGCTTGGTGAAGAGATAATCCAATAACCCAAGAAAAACAATTGCAATGATAAGAGTAGTCAAAACTACCCCCGTTTGTTTAATTGTTTCTTTTCTGGAAAGCCAAACAACCTTTTTGAGTTCGCTTTTGAAATCTTTATAAAACTTCAAAACCTTCATCCCAAAGGGCTTTTTCCTAAGTATGGATATGGTAATGATAATTGCAAGCAAAAGCAAGATTCCGCCAATAACAGCAATACCAATCAATCCGCCGGAGGTTTTACCCTTAGTGTCGTCTTCGTCTTCGGTTCCTACTGCACTACTGGTTTCGTCTTCTTCGCTTTCTGTTTGTGAATCTTCGTCGCTATCTTCGGAGTCGGTTGAGCTTTCTTCTTCACTGTCCTCCGGCAAGCTTTCATCTTCGGATTCTACTTCATTGTCCCCGGAAGATTCTGTCAAAACTTCAGATTCTTCTGTCACATCACTATCTTCGCCTTCGGCATAAACATTAAACACCGATATGGATGAAATTAAAAAAACCACTAGCAAAAACGCGAGCAGGGATTTTGTTTTATAGGACAACATAATTATCCTCCTCACTTACTTTCTCTATGCGATGTGTGTTTGCGACAGAACGGACAGAACTTTTGCATTTCTAATCTGTCAGGGGAGTTCTTCTTGTTCTTCTTTGATTCGTAGTTTCGTTGTTTGCACTCAGAGCAAACCAGAGTTATTTTCACTCTCATTTTATAACGGCACCTCCAATAATGTTACCTCCCTCCGGATTACAGGATTTTTTTCGAAAAAAACATGTCGAATAACACAAAATTCAAACACAAAAAAAACCCCGGATACAGAGGTGAGATGATTATATCAAACAAACCAACCCCTGTCAAGGGTTTTTAACAAAAATACCGCCAAACACCAAAAAAATTAAGGCTTTTTGTTGTTCTTAGTTATCTTCACAAAAATCCGGGACAAGGGTCGGTAAAAAAACATTTTATTAAGGATAATAGTCCTTAGAGGTTATCAAAATCTCAAAACGATATTATGTTCCTCTTTGAGACCTTTGAGTATGATATCTATAAGGGCATCTACTTCGGTGTCGGTCATGGTCCTCGAATGCTTTTGAAACAACAATCTAAATGCAAGACTTTTTTTGCCCTCTTCAACTCCTTTTCCGGAGTAAATATCAAAAGCATGTACATCTATTAAAGATTCATCACCGTAAGATAGGATTGCATTTTTAACAGACGAAGCTTCAATGTCAAAGTCGCAGATTAGAGCTAAGTCTCTTTCAATAGCGGGATATCCGGATATCGGTTTATAATAGTAAGCTTGCTCCTTCATTTTATATAAAGAGCTGACATTTAACACCGCTGTGTATACGGGAGTGTTTATATCGTAATTTTCTGCCACAGTAGGGTGTATCTGTCCGACTACGCCAATATCAACACCATCTTTTTTTATAATCGCAGTACGTCCTGAGTGAAAAGAGGGGTTTTGTGTTTCGGTAAAAAACTCTGCGTCAACCAGATTAATTTGTTCAAGCAGCCCTTCTACATAACCCTTGGCAAGATAAAAATCTCCAAAACCATAAAACCCAAATACGAGACTTTTTTCTTCAAGAATTTCAGCTCCCTTTTTGGAATATACAGTAGCGTTTTCAAACAACCCACAGCTCAGGACCCTATGGGAGTAGTTTTGAGCAAGGGCTTCCAATAGGGAGGGCAGGGCAGTGGTTCGCATAACAGAGGTATCTTCACTAAGGGGGTTTAGTAATTTTATGCTGTTTCGCAACACATCATCATCAGTTAGCCTGATTTTGTCATACTGTTTAGGGGAGATAAAAGAATAGGTCAGCGCTTCAACAAAACCTAGGGCAGCCATGCTGTTTTCCAGTGTTTTTTCAAAGCTGTGAATAGACCCAAGTCCACCTTTTCGCACCACCCCTTGCAGCTCTGATTCCTCAATATTGTTATACCCATACAACCTGGCAACTTCTTCCGCAAGGTCGGCAGTGTTGAGTAAGTCTCCTCTAAAAGGAGGTACCTCAACTGTAGACCCTTTTATATTAAGCATTAAGGGTTTCAGCAACTCCGCCATGTCGTTGACGGTTAAATTTGTTCCCAACAAAGCATTAATTTTATCCGGGTTAAGGGGTAGTTCTCTTGGGCTTATTTGAGCATTGTTTATATCGATAGTACCGTTGACAACAACTCCACAACCCAGCTCTACCACCAGTTCGATAGCTCTGTTTACCGCTTGCAAAGTATTATAAGCCGGCAGTCCTTTTTCAAAGAGCCCGGAAGAGTCAGTGCGGATACCCAAAGCTCTGGAGGTGGCTCTGACATTACTCCTGTCGAAGTTCGCAGACTCAAATACTACTGTTCGGGTATCATTTTGAATCTCGCTGTTTTGCCCTCCCATAACCCCTGCAAGGGCAATGGCTTTGCTGGTTTTGATGCTTTCCCCGTCGGCTATGCAAAGCATATCCGGGGTTAGATTTCTCTCTATGTCATCCAAAGTTGTTATCTTTTCATTCTCAAAAGCGTTTCGGACTATTATTTGGCTGCCATCGATAAAGTTATAATCAAAGGCGTGCATGGGTTGACCATACTCCAGCATTACATAGTTGGTTATATCAACTATGTTGTTAATAGGTTTGACCCCGGCTGCCCTAAGCCTGGCTCTCATCCACAAGGGTGAGGGCTGAATCTTAACATCCTTTATCATCCTTGCGGTATATCGGGGACATAATTTGGGGTTTTCAACCCGAATTTGCAAATAGTCATCGATATGGTCATCGCCATTGTCTACAACTATAGGCTCTTTCAACAATACATTCTTTTTTAAGGCAGCTCCGCTTTCTAAGGCAATCCCTCTGTAGGACCAGCAGTCGGGGCGATTAAAGGTAACCTCAAACTCCGCTATTGTATCTTTAAGCAAAAGCACATCCTTAATATCATCCCCCGGGGAGCAATCTTCTTGAAGAATTAAAATTCCGTCTTCGACGCCATAGGGAAAGTCGCTAAGAGTAAGTCCGAGTTCTGCCAAAGAACATAGCATACCCTCAGACATATTGCCTCTGGTAACTACGGATTTAATCGTAATACCTCCCGGCAAAGTCCCGCCGTCAAGGGTAACCGGTACCATATCGCCGGTTTTTACATTGTTTGCTCCGGTCACTATCTGTCGCAGCCGACCGTCTCCCACATCAACCTTGCAGACAACAAGGTTATCAGAACCTTCAGCAGGATAAATATCCGTAATCAAGCCAACACGGGTGTTGGTAATCTCTGTCCCTTGCTGTTCATATCCTTCTGCCTTTGTACCGCAGTCGGTCATAGCGTCTAAATAATCTTTTATATTGTCTCCGGTATCGACATATTCATTTAACCAATTAATAGATATTTTCATTTAAATAAAAGTCCTTCCTTTTAGTTGCCTCTAATTAGAATTGTTTTAAGAACCGGGTATCGTTTTCAAATAACAGGCGCATATTATCTATGCCATACTTCAAAATCGCGACCCTGTCCAATCCTACACCAAAGGCAAACCCGGTATATATATTAGAATCTATTCCACAGCCTTCCAATACATTCGGGTGTACCATGCCGGCACCTAATATTTCTATCCACCCTTCGTTTTTGCAAAGCCGACAGCCGGCTCCTTTACATACAAAACAAGAAAGGTCAACCTCAGCAGAAGGTTCAGTAAAGGGAAAATTGTGGGGACGAAATCTCGTTTTTGTTTCTTCCCCAAACATACTCTTGGCAAACAAAGAGAGGGTGGCTTTGAGATGGCCCATATTAACACCTTTATCCACCACCAGACCCTCCAGTTGATGGAACATAGGGGAGTGAGTAGCGTCCATTTGGTCACAACGATATACTCTGCCGGGAGATATGATTCTCAGAGGAGGTTTTTGATTCCTCATTGTTCTGATTTGCACAGGAGAGGTTTGAGTTCTAAGCAAGACATCTTCGGTAATATAAAAAGTATCCTGATAGTCGCGGGACGGGTGATCCAAGGGGGCGTTTAATGCATCGAAGTTGTTATGAGCGCTTTCGATTTCCGGACCTTCCACTACGTCAAAACCCATACTGACAAATATATCTATCATTTGGTTTTCGACCTGGGTAATTGGATGTAGTTTGCCTACGGCTACTTTATTACCGGGCATAGTTACATCAATTTTTTCTTCCAGAAGTCTTTTGTTCAATCCCTCTTCTTTAAGAGCATCGGTTTTAATTTGTGTTTCGCTTTCAATTTCTTCCCTCACCTTATTGGCATGGGCACCGACTATAGGTCTTTCTTCAGGGGACAATTTACCCATTCCCCGCAAAATCCCGGTCAATAGACCTTTTTTTCCCATATATTTGGTTTTTATATCGTATAACTCTTTTTCGCTTTTTGCTCCAGAGATTTCCCTCTTGCAATCCGCCAAAATAATTTCTAATTGCTGTATCATTGTTTGCGCAAACCTTTCGAGACATAAAGTAAGTTTTCGTGTTAGTTTAGATAATCTTTTAGTTTTTTGGCACGACTGGTATGCCTTAATTTTCTAAGGGCTTTGGCTTCAATCTGCCTTATCCGTTCTCTGGTAATATCAAAGACCCTTCCCACTTCCTCCAGTGTGCGGGGTCTTCCGTCTTCCAACCCAAACCTTAACTTCAAAACACTTTCTTCTCTGGGGGTCAAGGTTCTCAACACTTCGAACAACTGCTCTCTTAACATCATGGAAGAAGCCGCTTCTGCCGGAGCAGGGGTGTTATCGTCAGCAATAAAATCCCCCAAGTGACTGTCTTCTTCTTCCCCGATAGGCATCTCTAAAGATACAGGTTCTTGAGCAATCTTAAGTATCTCCCGTACCTTTTCTATGGGGATTTCCATTTCCAAGCTTATCTCTTCATCGGTGGGATCTCTTCCCAAATCCTGAAGCAATTGCCTCGAGGTTCTAAGCACTTTGTTTATGGTTTCTACCATATGCACAGGAATTCTAATTGTTCTTGCTTGGTCAGCTATTGACCTGGTGATAGCTTGTCGTATCCACCAAGTAGCATAAGTAGAAAACTTATACCCTTTGCTATAGTCGAACTTTTCAACGGCTTTCATTAGCCCCAAGTTCCCTTCCTGTATTAGGTCAAGAAAGAACATGCCTCTGTTTACATATCTCTTGGCTATACTGACAACCAGCCTTAGGTTAGCTTCCACGAGTTGTTTTTTTGCTTCCATGTCGCCTTGACTCATTCTATAGGCGAGCTCCAACTCCTTGTCAGCGGTCAACAAGTCAACTTTTCCAATTTCTTTGAGATACATACGGACAGGGTCATCTATAGATACCCCTTCTTGATTGAGAAGCTTGTCTACTTCTTCGGGGGCTACTTCTGTATCTTCATCATCCTCTTCCTCCTCTTCGGGGAGGTTGAATATGCTGCTGTCCAACTCTTCGGCTATATCAATTCCGCTGCTTTCCAATGCTTCAAAGACTTTTTCAAGGGTTTCGATAGATACATCGGTATCCTCGATAGATTCCATAATATCAGTTGCTGTAACAGAGCCTTTACTCTTGGAACTTTCAATGATATCTTGTTTTATTCCATTTTTTTCTACTTGTTTTCCTGCCATAATTATGTTCCTTTCATTTAAAAACCAAAATCTATTATGACCTATTCTTTATCTTTTTTCAAGGAAGCAAGGTAATCGGTAATCCCGTCTACCGGGTTTTCTTTGATTTGCTCTTCAACTTCCAGTCGATATCTTTGCCTTTCAAGTTGGTCTATAAGCTCTTTGAGGTGCTCGGGAGTTGCCGGACCGAGTTTTCTTCTGTTGGCGATATACCCGCTGACCACACCAATCTCTTCACCGGTCAAAATGCCGTTTTTAGACAACACTACATCCTTGCCCTGACGAAGTTCTTCAGCAAACAAACCAAATATCTTTTTGTTAAATTCGGTGACAAAACTGTTCTCATCCAAAAACTCCAACCCCCGGGGCGCCAGCTCGGGAAATAAAAGCAAAGTTCCCAAAATAGCTTGTTCGGTCATGACTTCCGAGGCAAACCGCAACCTATCTTTATTAACTTTATCGCCAAAGCCCATTGTGCTTTGCAAGGATTTTTGTGCATAATCTCTTTTTGCCCTTTTCGCTTTTGCGGTGGCTTTATGTTCCACATCTGTAAGCACCGCCTGTAAGCTAAGTCCAAGCAACTCGCTGGCTCTTGAGGAATAAATTTCTCTTTCACTCTTTCTGTTGAGGGTGGAAATATAAGAGGTTAGTTCTGTTGTTGCCCTTATTTTTTGGTCCGGATTGGTCAAGTCATACTTGCTGATAATCTCGCCAATCTTGTAGTCCACCTGACCTTTTGACATATTTAACCTATTACGAAAAGCCTGTGCGCCTCGTTTTTGAATATACTCATCCGGGTCTTTCTCATTACCGTCGAGGCGGACAACCCTACATTCGACCCCTACTTGATTTAAGAGGGATATCGCTTTTTCGGTAGCTGCTCTTCCGGCAGAATCAATATCATAAGCCAAAAAAACAGTTTGTGCATACCGGGCTATCAACCTCGCATGTTCACTTGTTAAGGCAGTTCCCAAGGGGGCAACGGCATTGGAGAATCCGGCTTGATGAAGGGCAATGGTATCCGGCGCACCTTCACATATTATCAAGGTTTTGTCTTCAGTGTTTTTTGCTATATGCATTCCATAAAGAAGTCTGCTTTTTTTAAAGACAGGGGTATCGGAGGTGTTAATATATTTCGCTTTGTCCTCTTCGTTTAGCCTTCTGCCGCTAAAGGCAACGACATCTCCTTTAATATCAAAGATAGGAAACATTATTCTGTTCCTAAACATATCATAGTTTCGTTCGTTTTTTCCTATACCGATTAGGAACGCAGTTTTTAATTCCAAGGGGGTGAATCCTTGCTCTAATAAGTGGTTAGTCAAAGCCTCCCAAGAGTTGGGGGCAAACCCCAGCCCAAACCGCTTGATGGTAGAAGGATCAAACCCTCTGCTTCTAAGGTAATTCAAGGCGTAGGCTCCTGTATCGGAGAGCAATGCATTATGATAGAATTTTGCAGCTTCGGTGTTCGCCTTATTAATTCTATCTCTCTTAACTACCGGCGCTCCTCCTGAGTGGATTTCTTCTTCCAAGGGTATACCGGCGATTTTAGCCAAATATTCCACAGCATCGGGATATTCCAAGTTTTCGCTTAGCATTATAAAAGTTACAACATCACCGCCGGCACCACAACCAAAGCAATAAAAAGATTCGGTAGCGGGGAACACAGTAAAAGAAGGAGTCTTTTCGCTATGGAAAGGGCAAAGCCCCACCACATTGGACCCGGCGCGCTTCAAACTAAGATATCTGCCGATGATTTGTTCGATATCATTTCGATTTTTAATCTCTTCCAAAAAACCCTGGGAAAAGGCCAAGACCCCACCTCCTTAGTGCTTTACTTATATTGCCAAACCTTGGGAACAAAGAGTGACTCAAAGGTTGACAGGGCATATCTGTCAGTCATACTGGCGATAAAGTCGCATATAACCCTTACTTTGCCGTCTTTTTCCAATCCCGCTTTATATTCCTCCGGTAAAGTTTCTATATTTGTAACATAATAATTAAAGATAAAGGTAAGCATATCCGAGACTTTTCGCTCCTCGCTTATAGCCTTTGGATGCTTATATACAGTTTGGTTTAGGTGCTCTCTAAGCTTTTCGGTTGCGACCCCAAAGGGTTCAATCATGCCTATTTTATCCCGGTCCACTCCGTATTCAATAATTTTTGATACCATGGTTGTAATTTTGTCACTATGGTTATCCCCCAGAATTTCTGATATTTCCTCTGGGATAGATGATTCGTTCATTATTCCAGCTCTACAAGCGTCATCGATGTCATGATTTATATAAGCGATTCTATCCGCAAATTTTACAACCTGTCCCTCAAGGGTAGAGGCTATATTATCACCGGAGTGGTTTAGTATACCGTCCCTTACCTCGTGAGTAAGGTTCAACCCTTTATGGTTGTTCTCCAAGATATCTACTACCCGAAGGCTTTGTTCGTAATGCCGGAACCCACCTACACATAGTGAATCCAATGCCCGCTCCCCCGAGTGGCCAAAAGGGGTATGTCCCAGGTCGTGGCCCAGGGCAACAGCCTCGGTCAGGTCCTCGTTGAGGCAGAGCGCGCGGGATATAGTTCTTGCTATTTGGGTTACCTCCAAGGTATGCGTCAATCGAGTTCTGTAATGATCCCCTTGAGGAGCGATGAACACCTGCATCTTATGCATAAGTCGTCTAAAGGATTTGGAGTGGGTGATTCGGTCCCTATCTCTTTGAAAGTCGGTTCTGACCGGACAATCCCCTATAGGAAACTGCCGACCTTTGGTGTTTTTTGTCAGGAAAGCACTTTTGCAAAGAAACTGCTCTTCCCGTTCCAAAACCATTGTTTTCATATTATTTGATATCCATTTTTTCAAACCTTACAAGAGATATGGTTAAGGCTAGCAAGGTCAACCCCACCATAACCCATGCACCGTAGGTTAGATTAGTATTAAAAACATAAGCAAAAATACTATATTCATCATTTACCAAAAAGGTTGTGTCATTCAAGACATAGGACCATATGGACAGATAAGGGAAGGGGAGGTATGTGAGTGTTTTGATATTCACAAAAATTTCTACAAACAATATAAATACCGAAGACAACATGGTAAAGATACCAAGAATAAGGGAGGTAGCTGTACTCTTTATCAAAGTAGAGAACATAAATGTAATGCTCACGAGTGCCAACACGGACAAGAAGGCTACCAACACTTTACCCACAAAGAACACCATAAAGCTCATGCTTTGTGCAATCCCGTTTGCCACATAGATATGAGGGCCGGCGAAATCTGCAAAACCGAAGGACAATCCCACACCTAACAGATAGACACCGGCGGACAAAACTGCAGTGCCCAGAGCAAAGGAGGTAACACACAAGTATTTAGATAGCAAAACTTTCCATCTTTTTGCGGGCCTGATAAGTAGTAGGTTGATAGTGCGGGCTGAGAATTCCCTGGAAACCATACTGCTGGCAAAGAAAACTGCAAAGGGCGCTATAATCCAGAACAATCCGAAGAAGCTCAAAGATTTTTGCCTTGCATCGTTTGCGATTGTTGTCTCTGTAACATCGTTGTTTAAAGCATAGGAGGCAACCAAACCTTTGTCACTAAAGTTATTAATTCGTTCCATTGTATCGGAATAGTATTCTTCATAGCTTTTCTTATCTCTATAGTTGTTAGTCAGATATTCGAAGGATAATTCTTGGATACTCATGCTGTCAATTATAGCGTTATATTCGGCTTTACTATGAAACCCTCTGTATTCGTCTGCTACTCTGGAATAGGAATCAATGGCAATTGATACGGTCTGTTCCGGGTCACTATGATATTCGTACTTGTTTTTGAAGAATAATTCAAAAACCTCAACTTTTTGTTCCAAAGCAAAGACAACGCCTTTCAGTACAAAGACCTTGAACTCTCCGTCCTTAGCGGTATCTTTTTGCTTTATGGCTTCTTCCAGTTGGATTTTTGACTCCTTAAGGTCCGACAAAGACGAGTTATAATACTCTCTCTTAGTCTCGGCATAGTTGTTATCTTTCAGAATACGTTCTATTTCAACACGCTTTTGCTTATATTCATTATAACTCTGTTCGTCAATATAGTAACGCTGAGAAAGTATATCCGCATCCTCGGGATGTTCAAGAATATATTCATAGGTGTATATATATTCCTCATAGTCAATATTTTGGTAAATATATTGCAGACGCCAATCATCATAATTCTTAATGCCCAGGGCTTCTGTTTGCCTTATCAGTTCAATTTGGTTTTCAAGAACAGCTATTTCAACCAAAAAAAGAACCTTTTGCCCCGGAGTTGCATTAGTGAGCTCCATATTAAGTGCTTCAATTTGATATTGTCGCATTTCGATATTATCGTTAATCCAATAATTTTTCCAATCACTATCCATAGTATATGAATAGGGTTTTATCAATGAAATTAAGAAAATCAAAATCAGCAAAATTGCCAACAGGATATAAGAACTGACTTTCCCGAAGAGTTTTTTATATTCGTTTCTTGTAAGGACTAATATTTTATTCATCACACTACCGCCTTTAAGCTATCTGGCTCTTAGAGCCGTGGGTTACATCCAAGAACGCCTGTTCCAAAGTTTTCTTGTCCAAAGCTGCGGAATAAACAGATATATTCTCGGACACCAATGTCCGTATAATATCCGGCATCTCCTCTTTTAAAGCCAGAGCATTAAGCGCTTCACTGTTATCTCCGTTAGTTATGGCTTCAAAACCGGCTTTTTCCAGCGCCGCTAATGCCCTTGATACATCATCAACGACTATAGTATATCTCAGTTTATTTTCTCCGGCTTTTTCTGCCAGTAGCTCTGACAAGGACATCTGTGAAACCACAACACACTACTCAATAAGACAAAAGGTATCACAGATAAGTTCCATCTCGGCTAATTGATGGGAAGAAATAAAAACAGCCACTCCGGATTTCGCCAGATCTTTTAGCATATCTCTAAGCTCTTTTATACCCACAGGGTCCAACCCGTTTGTAGGTTCGTCCAGCACCAACAAATTAGGTTTGTTTATCAAGGCTTGCGCCACCCCGAGTCTTTGGCGCATACCCAAGGAATATTTTTTAACCTTGTCGTTTAGCCTGCCGAGCAGTTTAACCTGTTCGGCGACTTCCAAAACCCTGTCTTTGCCCAGCCCATACATTCTGGCAGTAAGCATAAGATTATCATAACCGGTAAGATAATTATATAAGTCAGGGCTCTCGATTATACCTCCGACTCCGGACAATGCATTTTCGAAGTTTTTCGTTATGTCAAAGCCGTTTATAAAGACCTCGCCATTATCCGGTTTTAATAAGCCAAGCATTATTTTAATCGCCGTGGTTTTCCCGGCACCGTTAGGTCCGATAAATCCGAGAATCTCCCCTTTGGAAATGCTGACAGTAACGTTATCCAGAACTTTTCTTTTGCCAAAGAACTTTGTCAGTCCCTGCATTTCTAAAACCATAATATCTCCTTACTCCAATATGGAGTCTTAAATTTAGTTTGTTGCACTTATATTGCAAACCATATTGAGCAATATGGTTATCGCATTGTGCAAGCAGACATCGTATTATAAAGAACCCATTATTATTGCTTCTAATAGTATATACGCCGATTGTATCAAAAACACTCTTTTACTTAAACATTTCGGTTAATAAATATCTCTTTTTTATAATAACGGACCACGCGCGGCCCGTTATTGTTATGAGTTATCCTTTCAAGCAGACTTTCGTTATGCTTTATTTTTAAAAAACTTAAAGGGATTTTGCCGTTTTCCGTAATGCAGTACAGAAGCAGAATAAATCCGGATAGAAAGATAGGCAAAGATTATCACCGCGATCAAAAGTAAAGTGAGGGAAATTAGCAGTTCCGATGCTTTTATATTGTTGTTAAGTAACAAGAAAGGCACAGTATAAGGAGAGGAAAAGGGTAGGTACTTCGCCACAGTAAGCATTATACCACTGCCACCGGAAATAGCAGTAAAATAACCAATATAAAAAGAGAACAAAGAAACCATATTAATAGGAACCAAAGCAGAATTAAGGTCTTCCAGTTTGCTGACGGCAGCGCCGCTCAGAGCGTTCAAAACAGCAAACAACGAGTAACCCAAAACAAAGTATGTCAGCAAGATCAATACAGTTCCGACATTGACCCCTTCAAAGGAGATAGCCATTCCCATGATAGATAATCCCTTTGGCAATATAAGATTGTAACAGCCTATACCAAACAACAATATCCCGCCGAACTGCACTATTCCGAGCAAGCCCATTGCCAGACATTTTCCGATAAGTATTTTTGAAGGCTTTGAAGAAACAATCAAGGTCTCCATAACCCGGGTGGATTTTTCGGTGGCAACCGACATGGCAACTCCATGCCCGAGATAATGAATGGATATAAAAGTCAATAAAGTCAACAATATTCCCAAGGTATATCCGGCTATATTGGTTTTACCCAAGAATTTTGTGGAATAAAACAGTTTTGTTTTAAATATTTCCAGAGCCGATTCATCGATACCGGAGTCAAGCAGAGCGTTTTCTATATATTTTTCTTCCAAAATATCAGCAAAATCTTGAGGGTTTATCGAAGACATAAAATCCCCGGTATAAAATACCAAATTCGGATTTTCTCCTGCATTCAACACTTCTATTATCAATACTTCATTTTCCGACTCCATTAAATCCTGATATGATTCGGTGGTTGCTTTTGGTATGGATACTATTTCAATACCTGGAAACCTTTCATAAAGGTGGGGTATGGCGCCCTTAATCAAATTGTCCTCATCAATATAATAACAAGTGTGCCCTGAGTAATAACCCCGGTCCGAGGGGGGTATATACTCGCCTTCATCATCACCAGGAGGTGTATATTCACCTTCGTTGTCAACAGGCGGTATGTATTCTACTTTTTCATCAGCTAACAAAAACCTTGCGGCCACAAACAATATCAATACTATAGCAAGGATAATGCCCGTAGATATTTTAAAGGATTTTTTGCTAATCCCTTCTTTAAAAGTAAAGGAAAACACTGTTTTTATTTGTTTCATTTATAGTTACCTACCTTTTCCACAAATATCTCATTGAGAGAAGGTTCTTTTAACACAAACTTCGAAGGGTAAATATCACTATCAACCAAAGCTTTTAGAAGTCGGCGGGCTTCGTCTTTCCCGTCAACCTTTAGCTCTATCTCATCAGCTCGTTCGGATATCAAGGACAATCTGTGTGTGGAGGCGATATTTTTTATTTTGGCAGATTTCGATATAATAAGATTGGTAAACCCATATCCTGATTTAATGGTTTTTAGGTTTCCCGACAAAACAGTTTTGGCTTCATGAAGAATAAGGATATCTCTGCAATATTCCTCAACCGTGTTCATTTGATGACTGCTTAGGATAATAAAACATCCACGGTCTACCAGTTCGTGGACCAATTCGCTAAAAACAGCGGTGTTGATAGGGTCCAGTCCGGAAAAAGGTTCATCCAAAAAAATTAAAATAGGGTCGTGAATCAAAGCAGCTATAAGCTGAACTTTTTGTTGATTTCCCTTAGAAAGCTTTTCGGCAATTACAGGTCCATATTCCGTGATATTAAGTCTTTCAAGATATTTGTCTGCAGATTTAGTAGCATCCTGCTTGGTCATACCTCTAAGCATCCCAAAATAGACTAATTGGTCTTTTACCTTTACTTTTAGGTACAGCCCTCTTTCTTCCGGCATATAACCAAAGTTTAGCGATTGACGGGTAATCTTTTTACCGTTCCAAAGGGACTCACCTCGGTCCGGCTCCATTATGTTCAGAATACAACGTATTGTCGTGGTTTTGCCTGCACCGTTAGTACCAATCAAGCCATATACCCCGGGTCTGTCCATTTCCATATTAAGATTATCAACCGCTACCAAGCTACCGAAGGACTTAGTTAATCCCTTAACATTAAGGCTCATTGTCATCTCCATTTTTATATATTTTGCTTTTATTTAAAACACTTTGCAAAACCTTTGTTTCGGAACAAAGCTTCAAATAAAAGGCTAAAAGAACCCAAAGTTTTGTACACAATAATTTAACATATCGAAAGGGTTTTGTCAAGGAAATTCGGGTTGCATAACAAAAATCAACCTGTTACCCTACAATAGAATACCACTTACGGGAATCGTATCAAATAATCAATAAAAATGTTATAATAAGGTTCGGGAGGTGAAGGAATGAGATTGATAATTGAGGAAGACCCCGGTTTGCAGGAAGAAGAAGTAATCATCCGTTGCGCTCGCATAGATAACAAAATTCAAAATCTCTATGATCTTATTAAGAACAACATTTCAACCTCACAGCGTCTTGTATTTTATAAAGGCGACACAGAGTATTATTTGGACTTAGCTGATATACTCTTTTTCGAAACAGAAGATTCTACCATTTACGCCCACACAAACAATAAGGAATTTTCTGTCAAGTTGAAATTATACGAATTAGAACAAATCCTTCCCGACAGCTTTGTAAGAGTCTCAAAATCCGCAATTATTAATATAAAGCAGATATATTCTATTACAAAGAATTTGGCGTCTTCCAGTTTGGTAGAGTTTCAAAACAGTCACAAACGCTTATATGTATCGAGGCGATATTATTCGGAACTGCGCAAAAGAATTAACTAAAATATTTTTCTAACACAAACATCTTAAAAAAAGTAATAAAAAAGGAGAGTTTAGACATGAAAAGAAACAGCATATTTTTTGGTTT
The DNA here is from genome assembly GCA_964522305.1 of uncultured Oscillospiraceae bacterium. GTDB lineage: Bacteria > Bacillota > Clostridia > Oscillospirales > CAG-382 > UBA1049. Next base: position 3,999 of record CAZFVM010000008.1, on the reverse strand, counting down.
GTTTTTGATATTTTTGGCAGTGTTTATTATCGGTACTCAGATTAACGCCTTTACCGAGATAGGGGCTGTAAGCATTATTGCAACAGCGATATTTGCTGCAATGGCAATACAGAGCCTGTTTACTCTGAGGTTTTTTGGCGTATTTTTCCCCCTTGCTTTCCTATATATGATATATGAGAATCCTTTGGCGTTACCAAATATCAAAGCCGGATATCTTATACTAATAGCTTTCCTGCTCAGTGTTGGTTTTTCTGCTTTGTTTGGTAAGAAGAGAAGGTCTTTTATCACCAAGAAGCACTATCGGCATCACCGAAACACTAACGTAGAAAACTTAGATGGAGAGTGGGTATACGCCCGGGCTTCTTTCGGCGGTTCAACAAAGTATATCCATTCAAAAGCTCTTTCTTCCGGCACCTTAGAAGCTTCTTTCGGAGCATTGGAAGTGTTTTTTGATAACGCCCGGCTTTCCCCCCAAGGCGCTACAATCGATGTGCAATGTCGCTTCGGAGCAGTCGAGATTCGAGTTCCGCGTAATTGGAGGGTAAAAGATAACATCGGGGTTTCCTTGGGTAATGTAGAAAACAATGCAAAGGGTCAGGATGCGGATTCGGATCTGCCGGTTTTGAATATCACCGGAAATGTCAGCTTCGGTTCTGTTGAGATAAATACAATTTAACTTATCAAATCAAGCAAATGACGACAAGAAATTATCTAAACGATTTATCGTAGGTATCGTACAGATAGACAATTTTTTTGACTGCATTTTGTAAGGAGGATAGTATGAAGGTATTGGCTTTCGGTGAAATACTATGGGACATATACAAAACAGCAGACAGTATTACGCAGGAGATTGGCGGAGCGCCCTTTAATTTCGCAGCTCATTTTTCAAAACTCGGAGGAGAAAGTCATTTCGTATCAGCTGTTGGCAAGGATAAGCTCGGAGAATTGGCAATTAAAGAGGCAATAGGGTTTGGCATCGATATCGATTATATAGACAAAGTGGATTTAACCACCGGGTATTGTAATGTTGTAATCGATGGTTTGACCGACAATGCAACCTATGATTTGGTAACAAACACAGCTTATGATAATATTCCGTTGCCGAGATTAAAGGACAAGTACGATGCTTTTTATTTTGGAACATTGGCACAGCGGGGAGAAGTATCCCGCAGTACTCTGCATAATATTTTGAAATCAAAAACATCTCATCTAACCTTCTTGGATATCAACCTAAGAAAGCCTTTTTATACCAAAGAGATTGTTCATGTTTCTTTGAGCCATACAGATATTCTCAAGCTCTCTCGTCAAGAATCCGGGGAGCTAATGTCTTTACTATTTCAATCCAAGCCCTCCTGCCTTGAGGATTTAGCAATAAGGCTTTCGACCGAATATAACATAAAGATTGTTATTATCACATTAGATAAAGACGGAGCTATGCTATATGAGGCAAAAGAAAGCCGGTTTTTATATTCAAAAAAACCGACAAGCAAGGTTGTGTCTCCGGTAGGAGCAGGGGATAGCTTCTCTGCAGCCTTTTTATATAATTATCTTGCCGGCGCACCCTTATCCCTCTGCCTTGACAGGGGAGTTGCCCTTAGCGACTATGTAGTTACCAAAACAAAAGCCATACCACAATATCCCAAGGATTTGTTGAATAGAATAAAATAAAAGGAACTACTAAAAAACAAACTTTTGATATCAAGTTAAAAAACGGTTCAAAGATAATATAGTTGCCCTTGAAAATAGCTTTTTTCAGCCAAATTCAAGGGCATTTTTGTATTAAGTTTTACCGCAAGGCTCCTTTGTAACAGCTTGTTTTTAACAACAGTTTATCTGTTCATATCGAAGTCTAAGGTGAAATTATCATCCATTGACAAAAACCAGACCTTCACCACGGGATAGTCTATCTTAGCCTCTTCGCCTTGCCAAATCCCTATGTCCGGCCAGGAGCTTCTGTTCTGGGTTTGCTCTTCTCCCCAAGCAACTTCACCTTCCGGGGAGTACAAAGTAACGTTTCTAATATTTACATTGTTCATATACAACCCCTCATCGGAGTTATAAAGAGTTATGCCGACAAAGTCGTCCTCGCTTTTTTCCTCGGGGCTTATTAACTTCACATTATCGGGATAATCAAGGGCATAATTTTGCAGATAAGCTGTGTTGCTACCGTCAGGCAAAGAAAAAGCGGATTCGAATATTTTTACATCGATGGTTTTACCGGTCTCTAGTTCTTTTATTGATACTTTCGAGCGATTTTCCTTTTCCGATGAATCAAGGGTCAACCGATAATCTTTGGTCGGGTCCAGCCTGGTTTGAGACATAAACCATCCGCTCTCACCGGACTTTGTAGTATATAGGTTATAAAACAATCTCCATCCGTTATTCCCCCCGGTATAAGAAAATCCAGTATCGAGGCAGTTTACCCAGTTTCCTTTTTCATCATAGATATCCATGCCCAAAAAGAGATAGGCATTAACATGCTTACCGTCAGAATTGCGTATATTGTTAATTTCAACCTTGCTCAAGTGCAAATCAAAAGATGCTTTGTTATATCCCTTTTTTCCATAGACAACGTAAGCCGGTCCGTCGTCATCCCCCATCTTGCCATAGTTTTTATGGGTCAGATTTGTCAAATCGGGTTCTCTCATTCTATCAACCTCCTCAAAGTCAGGTGCCTCAGATACATCGCTTTCAATAGATTCTTCTTCAGAGACAATTGCCTCTTCTTTGCTATCCTCACTTGTAATGTCCTCTTGCAAAGCACATCCAGACAAAACAAACAACAAAACTAACACCCAAATACAAAAACGTTTCATAATCAGCCCTCCATTACAGTACAAAACCAAAAACAAGGTTTGTTTTTAACACAAAAACACGTATAATATAAACAAGAATCTGTATAAGCTAAAATCCCAATTTAAGCTGCAGAATAGAATGAAAATATTAACTTATATATTAACACATTTTCGTTATTTTAGCAACCAACAGAAACTGATAACCAAAGGGGAAAAGCGATGAACTTTGTAATTGCCATGGATTCCTTTAAGGGAACAATATCAAACATCCATGCCTGCGAAACCGTAAAGGCAGCCATAGTCGAGGTTTTACCAAAGGCGAAGACAACAATTATTCCGGTAGCCGATGGCGGAGAGGGGACGGTTGAGTCTTATTTTATAGCCTTTGGAGGAACAAAAGGGGGTGCTGATAAAAGGCGAGTCGAAGTCATTGGTCCGCAGTTTCATCCGGTTGTTGCAGAATATTTGATTTTGCCGGATGGTACGGCGGTTATTGAAATGGCGTCTTCGTCGGGGTTAACCCTGTTGAAGACACCGGGGGACCCAATTAACACCACTACCTTGGGAACAGGTCAATTGATTAGAGATGCTTTGGATATGGGATGTCGCAGATTTATCATTGGGTTGGGCGGAAGCGCCACCAACGATGGAGGAATAGGCGCTTTGACCGCTTTAGGTGTTTTGTTTACAGATAGTAACGGGATGACAATTCCCCCTACGGGAGGAGGTCTTTCCAAACTCGTGGCGATAGACACAACCGGAATACCTAAGGCTTTGAAGGATAGCGAAATCATTATTGCCTGCGATGTCGATAATCTTTTGTGCGGGCCTCAGGGAGCATCATTTGTTTATGGCAAACAAAAAGGTGCAATGGACAAGGATCTGGCAATCTTAGATAAGAATTTAGAGAACTTTGCAAAGGTAGTTTTAGACTTTAACGGCAAAGATATCTTGACGGTAAAAGGCGGAGGAGCTGCCGGAGGTATGTGTGCAGGATTGCATGGACTTCTTGAGGTAAAGATACAAAGTGGAATTGATCTTTTTTTGGAGACTATTAATTTTAATAAAATAATAAAAAGGGCAGATTATATCATCACGGGCGAAGGAAAGTTAGACTCCCAGACAACAAAAGGAAAAGTGGTTAAAGGTATCAGCTTATACGGTAAAAAATACAAAAAAGCGGTAATAGCCATATCGGGCCAAT
>CAZFVM010000007.1:0-25305 GCA_964522305.1 uncultured Oscillospiraceae bacterium | reverse complement strand
ATTCCTTGGCGATAACTACGATATAGAAATAATCGAAAAACATCATAATAAGAAGATTGATGCACCCAGTGGGACTGCGCTGATGATTGGGGAAGCTCTTCGCGATACCAAGCAGGGTTCGTTTTTTACAACCGACAGAACTCCGGTAAGACGCCCCAGAGATAAGAATGAAATCGGCATATTATCAGCGCGAGGCGGAGGAATTGTAGGGGACCACGAAGTGCTGTTTTGTGGCGCAAACGAAACCCTTAGCATTTCCCATTCTGCATATAGCAGAGAGTTATTTGCAGAAGGTGCTCTGAGAGCTGCAACCTTCTTGAAGAACAAGCTGAAAGGGTTTTATTCCATGAAGGACCTTATGGAAGAGTTTGCTAATAACCCTCAATAAGTTTTTTTAGCTTTTCGTTTTTTTGCTTTAGGATTTGTCGCCAGATTACCGGTATATTTCAAATCCGGTATCGGCGGCATTTTTATAAATGGCATTAGGCGAATATGAAATATAAACATTGAATGGTTTCATATATCGTCCTATAAGCCCTCAAAAAATTTGGTATATCCGCATATATTGAAAATAATGCCATAAATATTGCAAAACGCCCTTGACAATCATATATCGATATGTTAATGTTGTGAAAAGAAATTCTTATTTTCAAAGAGGTTTACCAAATGAATCTAAACAACATTACCGACAAACAAAGAGAACAACTAAAACAATATGCAGCTTTATTGCAGGCAAACAACGTTATTGATGAGGATATTTATTGTCGCTTTGATGTAAAACGTGGATTGAGGAACGCGGATGGAACCGGCGTTTTAGCAGGATTAACCAGAATCTGTAACGTGCACGGATATATAGTAAAAGAATACGAGAGAATCCCGCAAAAGGGGGAGTTGTTTTATAGGGGCATAGAGATTAATGATATTATTAATGCCTGTATCACAGAAGATCGTTTCGGTTACGAAGAAATTGTATGGTTACTTTTGTTTGGAACGCTTCCTACAAAGAATCAGCTTTTTTCCTTCAATGAGTTACTGGAATCCGAGCGTAAGTTACCGGAGGGTTTTGTAAAAGATATATTGATGAAAGCCCCCTCCACTAACGCGATGATTAAGTTGTCGAGGAGCATATTGGCTCTATATAGTTATGACAACAACCCCGAAGACAATTCTACGGGGCATCTGATAAAACAAGCTCTTTCACTCGTTTCCAGATTGCCGGGTATCATGGTGTCGGCATATCAGGTTATAAAAAAACAGCAGGGTGAAGACTATTTCTTCCACGAGCAAATACCGGGACTTTCCTTTGCAGAGAATATTCTTTCCCTTTTGCGAAAGGATAGGAGCTACACCCGAGAAGAAGCGCTATTGTTAGACAGATGTCTAATCCTTCATGCGGATCACGGAGGTGGTAACAACTCCACCTTTGCTTGCAGAGTTTTGTCTTCCTCCGGTACAGATACCTATTCCGCACTTTCGGCAGCCGTAGGCTCCCTCAAAGGACCAAAGCACGGAGGCGCTAATATTAAGGTAAACGAAATGCTTGAGATGATGAAAGCATCGATAAAAGATTACACCGATGATAACGAAATAAAGGGTTATTTAGAAAAACTTATCCGCAAAGAAGCGGGGGACAAAAGCGGGCTTATATACGGGATGGGACATGCTGTATATACTCATTCAGACCCCAGGTCAGACATTTTAAAATCCAGTGCAAAAAGCCTCATAAAGCAAAAGGGTTATGAAGAAGACTTTATCTTGCTTGATGCCATAGAAAGATTGGCTCCCGAGGTATTATCTACTCACAAATCCAACAAATCGGCAGTGTGTGCAAATGTGGACTTGTATTCAGGGTTAGTATATCGCATGTTAGAAATTCCGGAGGAGCTTTTCACCCCGTTGTTTGCGGTTTCGAGGATTGCCGGATGGTGTGCGCACCGCATCGAAGAAGTAGTTTCCTGCAAACGAATCATGAGACCGGCATATAGACCGGTTCAAGAAGAAGTGGCTTATATCCCGATAGACAAAAGATAAACTAATAAAGGTGGTAAAAAATGGGTTATACAATAGCTGAAAAAATTATAAAAGATCATTTAGTGAGTGGTCAAATGGTAAGGGGCAAGGAGATTGGTCTTAGGATGGACCAGACTCTCACCCAAGATGCTACCGGGACCATGGCATATCTCGAGTTCGAGGCCATGGGTGTCCCCCGCGTAAAGACCGAGCTATCTGTAGCTTATATAGATCACAATACACTGCAAACCGGTTTTGAAAACGCTGATGACCATCTTTATATTCAAACAGTAGCTAAAAAATACGGATTATATTATTCTCGTCCGGGTAACGGTATTTGCCATCAGGTTCACTTAGAGCGCTTTGGTAAACCGGGTAAAACTCTAATCGGTTCCGATAGCCATACACCAACCGGCGGCGGGCTGGGAATGCTCTCCTTTGGCGCCGGTGGGATGGATGTAGCGGTTGCCATGGGAGGCGGTCCTTATTTTATAGAGATGCCGAAGATGACCAAGATAAACCTTAGCGGCAGACTAAACCCCTGGGTTTCGGCCAAGGACATCATACTTGAAGTTCTTCGTATACTGGGTGTCAAAGGCGGGGTTGGCAAGATTATAGAATATGGCGGTGAAGGGATAAAGTCTTTGACCGTGCCGGAGCGGGCAACCATCACCAATATGGGTGCGGAGCTTGGCGCATCTACCTCAATATTCCCCTCCGACGAAGTAACCCGGGAGTTTTTAAAAGCCCAGGGCAGGGAGTCGGATTACGTGCCGTTGTTATCTGACGAAAACGCTTTGTATGATGAAATAATAAATATTGACCTTTCAACTTTAGTCCCAATGGTAGCGCAACCCCATAGCCCGGATAATGTTGTATCAGTGAGTCAAGTAGGGGAAATCCCGGTAGACCAGGTTATCATAGGCTCCTGTACCAATTCTTCTTATCTTGACCTTGCCAAAGTCGCATATATATTAAAGGATCAGACCGTTGCTCCCAATGTAAGTCTTTCTATAGCACCGGGCTCAAAGCAGGTGTTGAATATGTTGGCGAAAAATGGATTACTAACCGATATAATAAGTAGTGGTGCTCGTATTTTAGAGAGCGCTTGCGGACCTTGTATCGGTATGGGACAAGCTCCAAAGAGCGGGGGAGTCAGCCTTAGAACTTTTAACAGAAACTTTGAAGGCAGAAGTGGAACCAAGGATGCAAAAGTTTATCTGCTTTCACCGGAAACCGCGGCTTATTCGGCAATAAAAGGCTATTTGGCAGATCCCACCCAGCTTGGACATATGCCGGGATTTAAGTTGCCCGAAAGCTTTTTGATTAACGACAATATGATTATTCCCCCTGCTAGCCCCCAAGAAGCAGAAAGTCTCCGGGTTGTCAGAGGCCCAAATATTAAGCCTTTTCCGATAGGAGAACCTCTAATACAGCCAATCGAAAAAGAGTGTGTGTTAAAAGTTGGAGATAATATAACCACGGATCACATCATGCCGGCAGGAGCAAAGATTTTGCCTTATCGTTCCAATATACCACATTTGGCAAACTTTTGTTTTACCGCTCTTGACGCAGATTTCGCTGCCCGAGCAAAAGAAAAGGACGGAGGGTTCATAATAGGTGGGGCAAATTATGGTCAGGGAAGCTCCAGAGAGCATGCTGCATTGGTGCCTTTTTATCTTGGAATAAAGGCAGTCATAGTACAGAGTTTTGCCAGGATTCATGTTGCCAACCTTATCAACGCGGGGATAATCCCTTTGACCTTTGCTAACGAAGATGATTACAATCATATTGACCTTGGAGATATGTTAGTTTTGTCTAACATCCAAGATGATATAAAAGATGGCAACAATACAATTCTCTATAACAAAACCAAAGACAAAGCTATCCAGCTTAACATAAGTTTTTCTCAAAGGCAGCGAGGTATTTTGCTTGCGGGAGGATTGCTCAATTACACCGGAAAAGGAGAATAATATGACAAAAGAGCGAATTAAGATGACCACCCCTTTAGTCGAGATGGACGGGGATGAGATGACCAGGGTATTATGGCAGATGATAAAGGATATGCTGATAGTGCCCCATGTAGAATTAAAGACCGAATATTATGATCTGGGTTTGGTCAAGCGTAACGAAACCAACGATCAGATTACCATAGATTCTGCAATGGCGACCAAGCGACTGGGAGTTGCGGTAAAATGTGCGACCATTACGCCCAACGCAGAAAGAATGCCGGAGTATAACCTCAAAGAGATGTGGAAGTCCCCCAACGGAACAATCAGGGCTATCTTAGACGGCACAGTTTTTAGGACTCCTATTCTGGCAAGCGGTATTGTTCCCTATATACCCGGGTGGAAGTCCCCCATATCAATAGCAAGACATGCCTATGGTGATGTGTATAAAGGAGCAGAGCTCAAAGTTGCCGCAGGGTCCAAGGCAGAGCTTACCGTCACCGACAAAGACGGCAACAAGACTGTTGAGACAATACATGATTTCGAAGGTGATGGAATAATTCAAGGTATCCACAACACAGATGATAGCATAAAGAGCTTTGCCAGAAGCTGTTTTAACTATGCACTGGAGCTAAATCAAGATTTATGGTTCTCAACAAAGGATACCATTTCAAAGACTTATGACCACAGGTTCAAAGATATTTTTCAAGAGATTTACGACACCGAGTACAAAGGCAGCTTCGAGACTGCAGGAATTGAGTATTTTTACACCTTAATTGACGATGCGGTGGCGAGGGTTATACGTAGTGAGGGTGGTTATATTTGGGCCTGCAAGAATTATGATGGAGACGTTATGTCTGATATGGTAGCAGTAGCCTTTGGTTCCCTCGCGATGATGACCAGTGTACTGGTATCCCCCGATGGTGTATATGAATACGAAGCTGCGCACGGGACAGTACAGCGACATTATTATCGTCATTTAGAAGGCAAAGAAACCTCAACTAATCCGGTAGCAACTATATTTGCCTGGACCGGCGCTTTAAGAAAACGAGCGCAGTTAGATTCCCTCGATGACCTTGCTGATTTTGCCGACAGATTGGAAGCAGCGTGTATCGATACCATCGAAGAAGGGATAATGACTAAGGACCTTATCTCAATATCAAACTTACCAAACAAAAAAGGGGTAAACACAAAAGAATTTTTGCAAGCCATTGCCTCAAAGCTTTAATCAACCAAACCCGGTTAAACCCGGGTTTTTCTTTTTTTTGATTGCTTGATATTTGTGCGATTTTAAGTTATCATAATAAAAGAGGTGTTTTCCGATTTTGTATTGATATCGGCGTTTTGATTAATAAGAGAATTGTATTTTTAATTTTTGGCTTATATGGATTTTAGATTTTTGTTGTAGCATCACTTAAAGGGGTATCATAGAGTGATGGAACTAACATAGAAAGGATATATTACCGTCATTTTGAAGGGCGATTTTATAAAACAAAAACACAAAAACAAAGTTGAGTATTACCAAAGCACTTTGTTTTTGCAACACAACATTCCCCATATGTTTACAATCAGGAACACCGGTGTAAGTCGGGGTTGTTTTGGTAGTCTTAATATGGCGGTAGGAGCAGGAGATATAACGGACACCCACGCTAATGTGAACCAAAACTACGACCTCGCAGCCGAAGTGTTCGGGCTTGGCAAAGAAGATATATGCAGAAGCCATCAAACCCACTCATCCAGAGTAGAGCTTGTTGATTTGTCCCACAAAGGAGTGGGTATAAGCAAAGATCCGTTTTTACAGGGAGTTGATGGGTTGGTAACTAAAGATAACAGCCTTATCTTATCGGTAAGAACAGCGGATTGTGTGCCCATCCTTCTGGCAGACATAAAGTCCGGAGTAATTTCTGCCGTTCATTCCGGTTGGAGAGGAACAGTAGGTAGAATTGCCAAAAATGCTGTAGAATTGATGGTTTCTCAAGGAGCTAATAAAGAAAACATAATAACAGCTATCGGGCCTTGTATCGGCAGTTGCTGCTATTGGGTTGGTGGGGAAGTCTATGATTTGTTTTTGGAGTCAGACCCGGACTTCGCCGAATCCTTTGTCTTTCACAACCCAAAGGGACTCACCTTAGATCTTGTCCGAGCGAACAAGCAAGTCCTTATTAAAGCAGGTATTTTGCCGACTAATATTGTAGCTTTGGAGATATGCACCAAGTGTAACCCTAAGGAGTTTTTTTCACACAGGCGCAGCGGTCCCAACAGGGGAACGATGGCAGCTTTTATCCTAAAAAATTCAGTTGAAAACTAATATAATTATACCCGGAGGTAATCAATGGTAAGAGTTTTTCATTGTGCAGATATACATTTAGATTCTCCTTTTTCTTTGCTTTCTCCTCGAGAAGCGGAGGCAAAAAGAAGGGAGCTTATTGGGACTTTTACTTCCGCTTTGATTTTTGCCAAAAGTAACGGTGCTCAATTATTTTTAATAAGTGGAGATTTATTCGACAGTGATTTTGTTTCAAAAGATACAAAGGAGCTACTTATCAAAGAGTTTGCCTCTTTGGGGGATTGCAGGGTATTTATTTCACCGGGCAACCATGATCCGTACAACGAGTCTTCCCCCTACAAGAGTCTAAAGTTTCCTGATAATGTACATGTTTTTGGCGCTGCAAAAGAATGTGTCGGCATAGATGAGCTTGGAGTGGATGTTTATGGTGTGGGATTTACTTCCAATACCATGAACACCAGCCCGGTAGTCGGGTATCACATAAAGAACCCCGATAGAATCAACATCCTTGTTTGTCACGGAGACACTACAAACCCGCTTTCCACCGATGGTCCCATTACAAAGCAAGAGATAGCCGGTAGCGGATTTGACTATATCGCTCTCGGGCATATACATAAAGGCACTCAGGTAGAAAATATAAACGGTGTTTATTACGCCTATCCGGGCTGTATCTTAGGCAGAAGCTTTGACGAAACAGGTTATAAGGGCGCTCTTTTTGGAACAATATCAAAAGGCAACGTAAAGCTTGACTTCAAGCGTTTTTCCGCTCGCAGATATGAAATAGCTACCATAGACCTCACAGGCACGGCTACAAAGATAGATGCAATCGAAAGAATAAGAAACAGTATCAAGACATATACCAACGACACCGCATTACGACTGATTCTGACAGGGAGTGTCAAAGAAGGGTTTTATATAACGAGTACCGAGATCGGTAAGGGTATGGAATTTCCTTATCAAATAGACATCAAAGATCAAACCATATTAGAACCGGACATAAGCGAATTGGAAGAAAAAACCACTTTAAAAGGGGTGTTCTTTCACCTTATGAAAGATTATCTAAGTACTTGCCGGCCCGGGAGCGATGAATACTACGAAGGTATCAGAGCAATCAAATATGGATTTGCCGCCCTTGACGAAAGAAACATTCTTGATTTTGGAGAAGAGGAACAATGAGCGACATCAATATTCAAAACGAAATAGTAATAGAAAGCATAGAAATAGTCTCTTTCGGCAAGCTCAAGATGACCCGGATAACGCCCCAGCCGGGTATAAATCTTCTGTCCGCTCCCAACGAGAGCGGCAAGACCACCCTAGCCTCCTTTATCAGGTTTATCTTTTACGGGTTTACATCGGGAAGAATGCAAGCCATAGCAGAAAACGACAAAAAGCTTTATACTCCTTGGGACAATCCAATGTCCGAAGGAGCGATATATATCAGAACCTCTGGGGGCAGATACAAAATCCGAAGGATGCATCTTCTCAACGGAAAAGAAACAATAGAGGTGTTCGAAACCTCCAGCGGCAAAAGAATTGACACCGGAATAAGCCCGGGAGAACATTTCTTCGGGGTTAACGAACAAGTGTTTTCCAGGACAGCTTTTTTTGGACAACTATCTTTGCCAACTTCAAAGGATGAATATATGGCACAACAGCTTCAAAACATTGCTTTGACTGCCGACGAGAAAGTGAATACAAAGAAGGCGCTGGACATACTGGCAAGATTCAAGAGCCAATTGTCGGGCAGGGTCAAAAACCCTATAATACCCAAGCTTATGCAAGAGCGTGCTGATCTGGAAGACGAATACACTAAGGCAAAAGAGGTAGCAGTTAGAGTAAGAGAGTTATCCGGGGATATCGACGACCTTAATGCAAATATAAAGGAATGCGAAACAAAGCATCAAGCTTTAGAGTCAGAAAAAGAAAACCACAGAAAATACGAATCTCTTAAGAAGCTGGAAAGACTTTCTCTTTTAGAAAAAGAGGTTGCCCGGGCAGAAGCTGACTACGAACAAAAAAGAAAAAAGATAAAGACCGAGGACTTACCGGATATTCGGATTGTAAGCGAACTATTGGAACATAATAACGAAATCAAAACAAACAATGATACTTATAAAAAGAAAACCGATGAGCTAACAAAGGCGAAGGAAGACCTTTTATCTCTTAATACTCAGAAATCCGATCGCAAAGATTCTGATAAGTTAGTATCAAAAGCAAAAAAGTTATTGGCTTTTAGGGTTATATTTGCAGTATTTATGCTTATAACCGTTGCCTTTCTTTTGTGGCAATATTTTACTCAAGGTGCATATATTGTCTATTTAGGTATACCGGTTGTGTTGTTTTTTGTCCTCGGAATTGCATCTCATTTTTTATATAAGAAAACTCTAAAGTCCGGTGGAGTCAGCTCTTTGAAAGACCTTTCGGACAATGATGCTTCAATCTTTGCTTTACAAGAGCTTGTCCGAGCAAAAGAAGAAAAAATACAAGTGCTCAAAAGCGAAATACAGGAAGCGGCCGATAAAGCAGAAAAAAACAAAGAGATTTTGGAAGAGAAGCTTGCTTCTTACATCGATTCAACACCCGACCTGAGTTATAAAGACCAAATCGAATCGATTAATAAAGCTCTCGATGATATAAGAGAATCAAAATATAAAATGGAAGCATCCCAAGAAAGCTTTAGGGTTTTTGTAAAGACTGAAGACTTAGACTTGATACGAGAGCTGGCAAAGGAAGCGACTGAGCCAACCAGAGAGCTCAATATAGTCGACAGAGAATGGAAATTCAATCAAGGTCGTCTTAATATTTTAGAAGAACAAAAAAGAAAGAAAGAGTTGGAAAAAGCGGGAGTAGAAGGCAAGGGTCTGGATACATCCATTATTTATGGTAAGCTGGAGTCTATCAAAACCAAGTTGCAGGATTATAACTCCAAACTCGCTTCGGTAGAACTGGCAATTGAATACATGGAAAAAGCCAGCGATCAAATGAAGAGCACTGTTTCGCCAAAGATTAACAGTATTGCCGGAGAATTGTTTAACAAAGCCACAGAAGGTAAATATCAAGGACTTGCGGTAAACAGCGAACTGGGCATGAACTTTATTGACGAGTCCGGAGAGAAGAGCTGCGATTATTTGTCAGCCGGGACCAGGGATAACGCATATCTTTCATTACGCCTTGCCTTAATCAAGCTCATGTATGGTGATGTTTTGCCTCCAATAATATTAGACGATGCTTTTGTCAGGTTCGACGACGAGAGACTTGACTTTATGTTAAATCTCCTTGCTGTTGCAGGTTATGCTTCTCAAATATTTATTTTTACCTGTACCGAGCGAGAGTTGCAATCTATGGACAAAAACAAAATACCCTATAATGTTATAGAATTATAAATTCAAAACAAGGATGCCGAGGTATCAAGGATGGATAAGACCCGGTCAATCAGATATTTAAAAGGTGTTGGCGAAAAGCGAGCAACTATGTTTTCCGCTCTCAACCTACATACCCTTGGCGACTTACTATACTTTTTGCCTCGCGCTTATGAAAACAGAGGCGACACCTGTACTGTCTCAGAGGCAACCGACGAAGCTCCCTGTTCTTTAATACTAAAAATTGACGATACTCCCTTGGAAAAGCGAGCGAGGAGCGGTATTTCATATACCACATTTTCGGCTTCAGACAACACCGGGAGTATTGATTTGGTTTTTTACAATCAACCGTGGATTGCAAAATCAATCAAAAAAGGTGAAACCTACAGGTTTTATGGTAAGGTAGATAGGGATTTAGTCAGTCAAAGTATGTCCTCCCCAATATTAGAGCGCCTGCAACAAGGGAAGAGTTTAAGATCTATAATACCGGTTTATCCATTGTCCAAGGGACTTACGCAAAGGATTGTATCAAATGCCATTGCTCAAATAATTACTTTGACGGAAAAAGAGCCAAATGTGCTTCCCAAAATCATCATGTCAGAGTATGATTTGATGCCGAGGGGGGAGGCGATATACACTCTTCATAATCCGAAGGAAATGAACGAGCTTACCCGTGCAAAGCGTTCTTTGGCATTCGAAGAGTTACTTATTTATAGGCTCGCTCTCAACAGACTAAAAAACGCCAATTATCAGATAAAAGCACGAAAGATGGACTACACGGGGACTAAAATGCCTTCTTTCTTTGAGTCACTGCCCTTCGAGTTGACAAAAGCCCAGCAAAGGGTTCTAAGGGAAGTTTTTTCCGATTTGTGTAAAGACACACCAATGACCCGTTTAATACAAGGGGATGTAGGGTCGGGGAAGACTGTGTTGGCTGTCGCTGCTATATATTTTACTGCAAAGAACGGTTTTCAATCCGCAATGATGGCACCTACCGAAATCCTGGCAAATCAGCATTACAACTCTCTTACAACGTTGCTTACTCCTTTCGGGATAAGTGTGGTCTTACTCACCGGGAGCATGGGCAAAAAGAAAAAATCCGAGGTTTTAACACAATTGCAAGACGGAACTGCTAAAGTCGTCGTAGGTACTCATGCATTGATACAAATCGGGGTAACCTATCAAGCGTTGGGCTTGGTTGTAACAGACGAACAACATCGCTTTGGAGTGTTGCAAAGAGCTACACTCGTTGAAAAAGGGGAGGAGATTAGAGAAAGACCACACACTCTTGTTATGTCTGCAACCCCGATTCCAAGAACATTATCTTTAATTTTGTATGGCGATCTTGATGTTAGCATACTAAATGAAATGCCTCCGGGCAGACAGAAGATTAGCACCTACTTTGTAGGAAGTGAATATAGGCAGCGGGTTTATGCTTTTATAAGAAAGCACTTACTAAAAGGCCAACAAGCATATATAATATGCTCGCTTGTCGAAGAGAATGAGGATCTGCCCCGCAGAGCGGTAGAAGAGTATGCCGAAGACTTACAGACTAATTACTTTACAGACATTAATATAGGTTTTATCCATGGAAGACTATCTTCAAAAGAAAAAGATAGAATAATGGAAGAATTTTTACAAAACAAAATCAAAATCTTAGTCTCTACTACGGTTATCGAAGTTGGGGTGAATGTTCCGAATGCCACAGTGATGTTAGTCGAAAATGCCGAGAGCTTCGGACTCTCTCAGCTTCATCAATTGAGGGGCAGAATAGGGAGAGGAACACAAAAGTCTTATTGTATATTAATGTCAGACTCCAAGAACGAAAAGACGGTACAGCGGCTTACTACATTAACCGAAACCTCTGACGGTTTTGAAATAGCCGAGGCCGATCTAAAGCAAAGGGGTCCGGGTGACTTTTTTGGAGAGCGCCAAAGCGGCGCCTTAGCTTTCAAATATACCGATATAACCGATATGAATTTACTGGCAGATACCGGTTTGGCTTTGGGACTAATAGCAGACAACAGCGACAAAATGTCAGATGCAGAAAAACAAAGATTAGAACAAGCAATTGATGAGTTCTTTTCAAAAACCATGGACGGAAAGACTTTTAATTAATATGAAGATAGGGAATGTTGAATTTACAAAAGGAGTTTTCTTGGCTCCAATGGCTGGAATAACCGATTTTGCGTTTCGCTCCATCTGTTCTTCGATGGGTGCCGAATGCGTCTATTCCGAATTAATCTCTGCTAAGGCAACGGTTATGGGAGATAAGAAGACTAGAGAGTTGGCAAAACTACGGGAAGACGAAAGACCCGCTGCAATACAAATTTTCGGCAGCGATCCACTTATTATGGCAAAAGCTGCAGAAATTATGTTAATCCAAGACCCCGTATTAATCGATATTAATATGGGCTGTCCTGCACCAAAGCTTGTATCCAACGGCGAAGGTAGCAGCCTTATGAAAGATCCACAGTTGTGTGGCAAGATAGTCGCGGAAGTAAAAAGAGCGGTGAATATTCCCGTTACCATCAAGATTAGAAAAGGTATAGACGATAATAATGTTAATGCGCTTAATGTAGCGCAGGTTTGCGAGCAAGCCGGGGCAGATGCAATTACCGTACACGGCAGAACAGCAAAGCAAATGTATTCAGGCAGAGCTGATTGGGAGATTATTAAAGCAGTCAAACGAGAGGTTTTAATCCCCGTGATAGGCAACGGCGATATAGTCGATGGCAAAACCGCAAAAAGTATGTTTGAACAGACAGGTTGCGACGGCATAATGATTGGCAGGGGAGCCTTTGGCAGCCCTTGGGTATTCAAAGAGATTATGGCAACTTTAAAGGGTGAACCGCTCCTCCCTTTAACAGATGATCAAAAAAAAGAGTTAGTCAAAATTCAATTTCAAAAAGTGAGAGAAACAAAGGGCGAAAAAGCGTTGGTAGAGTCCAGAAAGCACCTTTCAAGGTACACAAAGAGCAAAGCCGGGTCAGCAGCTCTCAGGGAAAGGATTAACCGCGTAAAAACGCTGACAGAGATAAATGAAATACTAAATGATCTCTATAAATAAACAACAACTAATACAATATATTGTATAAAAACTATATTGTTTTACATAATCCATACAATTGGGCATTATGACTTTTAAGTTTGTGCATAGCGACAAAAACGTCTCGGATATACTATGCAAAAATTGACATATCAACAATTTTGCTCACTTTTGCCAAAATAGAGCATTTTTGATTGACACCTAGGGATAAATATTGTAAAATATTTATGTATTTTAATTGACCGGTGATTTTAACCTTTTCCGGTACAAACTTATTTTGAGAGGAGTAAAGTATGGACAAATTTTTTAAGATTACAGAACGCGGTTCCAGTCTTAGAAAAGAAATTGTTGGTGGCTTGACGACGTTTTTTGCGATGGCTTACATTATTTTTGTAAACCCCAATATTCTGTCACTAGCCATGGGTGAGGATTTATGGAGCGGAATAATGGTAGGTACCTGTATCGCCGCTGCAGTTGGATGTATCCTCACTGCTTTTTTAGCAAATTTACCGTTTGCTCAGGCTCCCGGTATGGGTCTTAATGCGTTTTTCACCTTTACCGTATGTTTTGGGATGGGCTACAGCTGGCAGCAGGCACTTTCCATCGTTTTGATCTCCGGAGTCATTTTCTTAATCATTGCTGTTTCCCCTCTACGCGGTAAGATTATCGCATCTATCCCCGCCGGATTAAAAGCTGCTATCGGTGCCGGAATAGGATTGTTTATTGCTTTTATCGGCGTAATCAACAGTGGAGCCGGCATTATTCAACTTGATGGCGCTTCTCACATTACATCTCTCCATCTTTCGACAGGCGAAGGCTGGAACAACGCTGCATTAGTTACAATTATCGGTTTAATAATTATAGCTGTCCTTATGGCTTGGAAGGTCAAAGGCGCTATTTTTATCGGGATCATTGCAACAACTTTGATAGGTCTCGCTTTTGATGTAACCCAAATTCCCGAGACTTTAACCAATGCAACCGAAAGTATTTCTCAAGTCAAGGATGTATTCTTTAAGTTTGATTTTAAGGGAATATTTGACAGCGGTACAGCAGCAATCCTTCCCTTTGTAACAGCAACTATCTCTTTTATTATCGTTGATATGTTCGATACTGTCGGTACCCTCGTAGGTACAGCAGGGAACGCAGGTATGCTTGATGAAGACGGCAACCTTCCCGAAGGCGACAAGGCTTTGATAGCAGACGCTGTTGCAACCTGTGCCGGAGCATGTGTCGGAACTTCCACAGTTACAACTTATGTAGAATCTTCTACCGGAATTTCTGAAGGTGCAAGAACCGGTCTCTCTTCTTTGATAGTCGGGCTTTTGTTTATCGTTGCTATTTTCTTAGCTCCCATAGCCGGTATAGTTCCGGGCGCAGCTACCGCTCCTGCTTTAATAATTGTTGGTGTTTTGATGATGAAGAGCGCAGCTAAGGTTGAATGGGATGATATAGAGATTGCAATCCCCGCATTCTTGACCATTTCTATGATGCCTTTTGCTTATAGTATTTCTGACGGAATCGGATTTGGATTTATTTCCTACACCTTAATCAAAGTTTTCCGCGGCAAGTTTAAGGAAGTTCCAGTATTGATGTATATCCTTACTGTCCTGTTTATAGCAATGTACTACTTGCAGAACAGATAATCTGGTATTAATAAATCATCATGACCTTTCTAAGCCAAGTACTTGTATGATGTTTTGAATCTGAATATGCACAATTAATAGTCAAAGGGCTTGTAATCTGTATAAAGCAGATGACAAGCCCTTTCTTACGATTTTCTCGGTTATGCATTATAAGCTAAGATTTTTTGTTGAAAACATTCCTAAATTATGGTAATATAACTTGATAAAACCGGAAGGAAAACAACTCAAATGGATATTAATAATATTATAGCTCGAGATCTGGGAATCAAGACAACTCAAGTGACTGCTGCGGTAGATCTTATTGATGAGGGAAACACCATACCTTTTATAGCACGATACAGAAAGGAAGCAACCGGATCGCTAGATGACGGGATTCTCAGAGATATAAATGACAAGCTTATTTCTTTAAGAGCGATACAAAAGCGTAAGGATGAAGTTACTAGGCTTATAGATGAGCAAGGTAAATTAAATCAAGAAATTATTAAAGCGATTGAGAACGCCACTACCATTTCTGAGTTAGATGATATTTATCGCCCTTTCCGACCCAAGAGAAAAACCCGAGCATCCGTGGCGATTGACGCCGGATTGTCTCCATTAGCAGAAGCAATGTTGGAGCAAAACCCGGACATCGATGTTCTTGCTTTTGCCCAATCTTTTATTAACACCGAAAAGAAGATACTCACTGCCCAGGACGCCGTTGCAGGAGCAATGGATATAGTGGCAGAGATTGTTTCTGACAATGCAAAAATCCGCAAGTGGATAAGAGAATATATTTATAAAAATGCTATGATAACCTCAAAGGCAAAGACTGAAGAAGACACGGTGTATAGACTATATTATGACTTTAGCCAACCTCTCAGCAAACTACCTTCCCACAGAGTGCTCGCTATTGACAGAGGTGAAAAAGAAGGGTTTCTTACCGTTAAAGTAGAAGAGGACAAAACCGAGGTTATCAGATATATAGAAAGTCAAATATTGACAGAAAAGAGTGTGCCCTCCACCGAGTATTTGATATTAGCTATTTCCGACTCTTATGATAGACTTATTGCGCCATCTATCAAGAACGAAATAAGAGGTGTAATGACCGAGAGCGCTCAAGAGCAAGCAATCAAGGTATTTGGTGAAAACCTCAAAAATCTGCTTTTGATACCCCCGATAAGAGAAAGGGTAGTGATGGGGTTTGATCCTGCATTTAGAACAGGTTGCAAAATAGCAATAGTCAATGATGTAGGTGATGTACTTGATACAACAGTCGTCTATCCCACGCCTCCTCAAAACAGGGTGGAGGAATCAGCTAAGGTTTTGACGGCTTTAATCAAAAAACACAAGGTTGACATAATAGCTATCGGTAACGGAACTGCTTCCAAAGAAAGTGAAATCTTTGTGTCGGATTTAATTAAGAATCAAAGCAGAGATGTAAGTTATATCATAGTAAACGAAGCCGGAGCATCGGTATACTCGGCATCAAAGCTCGCTGCAGAGGAGTTTCCTCAGTACGATGTATCGATAAGAAGCGCAATATCTATAGCTCGCAGACTGCAAGATCCGTTGGCAGAGCTTGTAAAGATTGACCCGAAGTCAATTGGAGTCGGCCAATACCAGCATGATATGAACCCCAAGGCACTTTCTTCCTCCCTCGAAGGAGTGGTAGAATCCTGTGTTAGCAGTGTCGGAGCCGATCTCAACACAGCCTCAGTTTCTCTCTTATCTCACATTGCCGGCATTAATACCACCACAGCGAGGAATATTTATGAATATAGGACAACTACAAAAAGATTCTCCAAGAGGTCAGAGCTTTTGAAAGTAAAAGGAATAGGCCAAAAAGCATATAAGCAGTGTGCGGGCTTCCTTCGCATTCCCACCGGAGAGGAAGTGTTAGATAACACAGCCGTCCATCCCGAGAGCTACTCCGTCGCAAAGGAATTACTGGTGAAGATAAGATATACCCAAGAGGAAGTAAAGTCCGGAAAGCTGGGTGACATAGCAAAAAGAGTTGATGCTATAGGCCTTACAGAGATAGCAAAGAGCCTGGGGGTAGGAGTACCTACCTTAACAGACATTATATCAGAATTGCAAAAACCCGGACGAGATCCGAGAAGCGAGCTTCCTCCACCTATCCTTAGAACGGATGTACTTGATATTAATACCCTAAAAGCAGGTATGGAGTTTATCGGAACAGTGCGGAACGTGGCTGACTTTGGCGCATTCGTTGATATTGGTGTCGGACAGGATGGTTTGATACATATCTCGAAGTTGGCAAAGGGGTTTGTGAAAAGAGCCATGGATGTTATATCCGTAGGCGAATCCGTAAAAGTTCGTCTGTTGGAAGTGGATGTAGAGAAAAAGAGAATTTCTTTAGAGCGAATTTTTGACTAATAAAAACAGTCAAAAACATAGCAGCTCAAAAGAGTAATATAAAGAAAACCCTTGAATTCGGCTATAAAAAAGCCGTTTTCAAGGGTGTTTATATTATTATAAATCTGTCTTTTGCTTTCCGCTATCCGAGATTTCCTTTTGTAAAACTAGTTTTTTATCTAAACTTTTTCTTCCCGTTTTTTTATGACCTTTAATCTCGAAAAATCTTCCCTTTCTTTTTCTTCTAATGAGTCAGAGATAAATTTAATATCCTGATTTAGGTTAGGGATAACAATATTGCGCAATGCATTGGTTCGTTTCTTTGTTTTCTTTATTTCGTTTGCCAGACGAAAAGCATTGTTTTCGAGTTCAGCGAGTTTAACTGTTAAGGGTTTTGCTTTTTGAAAAAGCAGATAAGCTTCATCGAGTATTGCATTGGTAGAGTCTAAGCCGTAATATATTGACAAAGGCTGCTTTTTTAGGGTTATTACAGGAACTTCCAGCCCGGCTATGCTCTTGGTCTTGGCATCTATACCATTATCAATCGGGACAGAGCGAGCTGCCTTGTCAACCTGCCCCAGCGTGATATTTGCCTTTTGAAGCTGCTCGTATGCGCGGGAGAACAAGTCATTTACTTCGCCGCGCACAACACCGACTTGCTCTATTTTTTTCATCAATTCAGAAACCAACAAACTGCTCTTGCGCTCCAACAAATCGTACCCGAGCTCTGCAAGAGATAAGGTGCGCTTTTTATTCATTAAGTTGCTTTTTGTCGGGAACGCCTTTGTGGGCATAATCAAAACCTACTTCTTTATATACTCTTTAATAATATCTTCGCTAAGCCTATCCAAAGCTTCATAGGGTAGCTCGGATAATAGCTCCCATCCAAGGTCGAGGGTTTCATTTATTGTTCTATTCTCATTTTCTCCTTGGTTTACAAATCGCTTTTCGAATTTAGTTCCGAACTCTATCATTTGTTTATCGCCGTCGCTAAGCTCATCAAAACCGATTACCGAAGCCAATGCCTTGGCTTCCTGGAACTTCGCATAATTAGAAAACAATTGGTTAGAAAGTGGGGAGTGGTCTTTTCGTGTAAATCCGGCACCAATACCATCTTTCATCAGTCTGGACAAAGATGGTAACACTGAGACGGGGGGGTATATTCCCACAGAATCAAGCTCCCTCCCCATCACTATCTGACCTTCGGTAATAAACCCGGTCAAATCAGGAACAGGATGGGTTATATCATCATTGGGCATGGTAAGTATCGGTATTAAGGTAACCGATCCGGTACTGCTTTTTATTATACCGGCTCTTTCATAGATAGCAGCAAGGTCAGAGTATAAATATCCGGGGTATCCTTTTTTACCGGGTATTTCATCTCTCGAAGAACTAAACTCTCTCAATGCCTCGGCGTAGGATGTCATATCTGTCATTATAACCAGTATGTTCATGTTAAGGTCAAAGGCGAGATATTCAGCAGCGGTCAAAGCACATCTCGGGGTGATGATTCTCTCAATGATGGGATCGTTGGCAAGGTTTGTAAACATTACTACTTGATCTAACACATTAGATTCTTCAAAAGAGCGCTTAAAGTACTCGGCTACATCGTTGTTTACCCCCATAGCGGCAAAAACAACAGCAAAAGGTGTATTATCACTTACAGTAGCTTGCTTTATTATCTGGGCTGCCAGTTCATTATGTTTCATTCCCGAACCGGAAAATATGGGAAGTTTTTGCCCTCGGATAAGAGTGGTTAAGGTGTCGATAGTAGAAATTCCGGTTCGTATGTAGTTTCTTGGATAAATACGATTAACAGGATTAATAGGAGCTCCGTTTATGTTTCTGGTAACCTCAGGTTTAATCTTACCCAGACCGTCAATCGGTCTTCCAAGGCCGTCAAAAACCCTGCCGATTATGTCGGGGGACAAAGACAATTCCATAGGCTTGCCACTTAACTTGACCATTGTGTTTTTCATCGAAAGATCACGGGTACCTTCAAAAACCTGTATAACGGCTTTGGTACCCTCGAGCTTCACTATTCTGCCGGTTCTGGTGGTGCCGTTATCAAGCCTAACGGTAACCATTTCTTCATAACCGGCGTCATTCACTCCATCTAATATTAGCAACGGACCATTAATCTCGGATATACCTTTATAAAAAATTTCCATATTATCTCCTGGATTTTGTAACTCCGTAGTTTCTTAGCAATGTGTTAATGATAGAATCTATTTCGACAATATAATCTTCAGCCAGACTAATGTTATCATTGGGAATATCATATTTCATCCTAATTAACTTTTCAAATATTCCGGAGTCCTTGACTTTACTTACTGGAATTTGGTTTTCGACTGTTTCTTTGCACCTTTCAAATAAATGCAAAATTACTTTCATCATTGCGTATTGTTTCTTAATCGGCACATAAGTGTCAGTGTCATGGGTGGCATTTTGCTGTAAATATCCGACACGCACAACTCTTGCAATCTCCATTACCAGCTTTTGGTCATCAGGGAGTATATCTGCTCCTATCAATTTTACTATTTCGAGCAGGCTATTTTCTTCAATCAATATGGACAGAAGATTATTCCTATTTTTTTGATAATCAAAATCTAAGTTACTGGAATACCATTCCAAAGTATCATCGATATATTCACTATAGCTTTCGTTCCAATTTATAGCGGGGTAATGGCGAGAATAAGCCAATTCCTTGTCCAGTGCCCAAAAACAGCGAGTAAATCGCTTTGTGTTTTGAGTAACAGGTTCCGAGAAGTCGCTTCCTTGGGGTGAAACAGAACCAATAACTGTAATTGAGCCTTCATTACCACTAAGAGTTTTTACATATCCGGCTCTTTCATAAAACTCTGATAATCTAGAAGGTAAATAAGCAGGAAATCCCTCCTCAGCCGGCATTTCTTCCAACCTGCCCGAGATTTCCCGCAAGGCTTCGGCCCAACGAGAGGTAGAGTCAGCCATAATAGCAGCGTGATAACCCATATCTCGGTAGTATTCCGCAATGGTAATTCCGGTATAGATAGAGGCTTCTCTGGCAGCTACCGGCATATTAGAGGTGTTGGCGATAAGAACAGTTCTGTCTGTCAACGGTTTACCTGACCGGGGGTCCACTATTTCACCAAACTCGGTCAAAGCTTGGGTCATTTCGTTACCTCTTTCACCACATCCGACATAGACAATAAGATCAGCATCACTCCATTTGGCAAGTTGATGTTGAGTCATTGTTTTGCCGGTGCCAAATCCTCCGGGTATAGCTGCCGTTCCTCCCTTTACAATAGGAAAAAGAGTGTCAAACACCCTCTGCCCGGTTAATAAAGGAGTAGTTGATCTCAAGCGATTTGCAATGGGCCTCGGAGTCCTAATAGGCCATTTATGACATAATGTAAGCTCTTGTACTGCGCCAAGCCGGTCTTTTACACTTATTATAAAGTCATTAATTCTATAATTGCCGTTTGGTTTTACTTCAACAACCTCTCCACAGACATCGGGAGACGTCATAATAAAATGCTTTATCATAGGCGTTTCGTCGCAATAGGCATAGATATCGCCGCCGTTTAAATAATCTCCAACTTCTACGGTAATCGTGACATCCCAAAGCATTTCTTCGTTTAGTTGTGGTACGCTTATACCCTTGGGGATAAAGTCTCCGGACAAGTCCGCTATTGCAGTTAAAGGGTTTTGCACTCCGTCAAAGATTCCCTTGATTATACCGGGACCTAAGGTTACCTGAATTGGACCACCGGTAGAGTGGACTATTTCTCCGGGTTTTAGACCGGAAGTTTCTTCGTAGACCTGAATGGTAGTAAAACCACTGTCCAGCCTGATAACCTCGCCAACCAACTTACTGTTACCGACATACACCATTTCGCCCATCATAAGATTGGTTTTGCCTTTTACGGTTACAACAGGTCCGTTTATGCCGTATATAATATTCACGTTTTCAGTATTCATTAATTACACACCTTATTGTTAAATCTAGCCCTTTAATCAACAAAGAACATGTCGATATGTTTTTCAAACCTCGAGTCGAGGGTATCATCAATCATTATGTTTTTTGATTCACAAAACGCACGAAGACCACCGACTATAATGGTCTCGTCAAAAACTATCTTACTGTTTGTGATTGGGTTATTTATAATATTTTTGCATTTATCAAAAGTATTGGAATTGCAATACAATTCAAAATCATCACCGTCAAAAACTTCGGTTATTTTCTTTAAGCTTTTTTCGATGAAATCAATATAATCTTGCGATTCAACGAAGCTCTTTACTTTATCCAAGACAGCTTCACTTATCCGTGAAACAATCCTGGATTTTTCAATATGAACTTCCTTACGAAACTTTGCTCCAGCGTCAAAGACGGTTGAGTAAGTCATGACCTTGTGTCTGTTACCCTCAAATTTGACGTAAGCTTTGGCAGATTCGGCGGCAATTTCCTTAGCGTTATTTAATTCAAAAGAGCGAAATTCATCAGCCTGTCGTCGAATTTCCAGGCTTTCATTTTCAGCTGCTTCATCAATAGCGTTTAAAAAAAGCTCGAGTTGTTGGTTACTATCCATTAATAATACCCTTTATAGTTAATAAAAATCATATGTTAATTCCGGTTAGCTCCCTAATTAAATCATCAAACAAATGGGCAGGGCTTCCTTTCCTATTAGGAATTTCCAGAATAAGAGGGAACTCGTTATTGTTTTTGAAGTCCAAGATATAATCCGAACAAAAACTATATACCTTCGGTGTAATCAAGACAATTCCAATCTCAGAACTGTGCTTCAAGGCATCAAAGGCATCAATTGCAGAATCCTCATCAAAGACAACTACGCCATCAATTCCGGCTAATCTAAGTCCTGTTGCTGTATCTGTGTTATCGCTGATAAAAAAGAATCTCATTTTTATTGCAAACTATATCTTATTTAAGATAAGTATAGATATAACAACCCCGTACAAAGCAATAGTTTCGCCCAGGGCTACAAAGATAAGGGCTTTACCAAAGACAGTAGGATCTTCACTGGTTGCTGCAATAGCGGCAGGGGCGCCGGCGGCAACCGCTATACCTCCGCCAATTCCGGCAAGACCGGTAACGAGGGCTGCGGAAAGCAGTCCCAACCCTTTATCACTCCCCGTGGATTCTTCGGTTGCTTCTGTATTGTTGTCAGAACCGGGGTCGTTGTTTTCTTGGGCAAGTACGGTCAAAGTTAGGGCAATCATCAAAACAAAAGCTAACGCAAAAACCATCAAATTAGCTTTCAAAGATTTTTTGGGAGCTAATCTTTCGCCTTTTTTCTTAATAATCCTAAAATAGGTATAGGCTAACGCTCCAACAGGCAACATAAGAATTAAAAACCACAAAAATGTATTCACAACAATTTCCTCCAAAAGATTATTAATCTAATATAATTTGTTCGGCGGGGACAAATGGCCTTCCACTGCCTTCAAAAAACCTACTAAACATTTCATAAAACTCTAATCTCAGGGCCTGAATACCTGCTATAAGCCCTTCCAAACCGATTACAATTAAGTTACCCAACGCAATAATCAATATATTTTGGCTCTCCCCCGCGAGGGTAAATACTACCATCATCATGCCGGCATGAACAAGCACAAAAGCTCCTATACGCAAAAACGACATCGTGTTCGAAAAATATGAAAGTATAATTTCCAATGTCTCAAATATACTCTGCATAATGTAATCCCCAATGCTCTTTGGCTTCCAGTCATCGTCGCCGTTAAATAATCCAACCAATAAAGGGTTTAATAGCAGTACAGGGATACCTATTGCAAAGATAGCGATAATTACATACCCGGGTAGTAAACTAACCCCACTCAAAAACTCGTATACTAACGAAACTCCGGTTAAGTAAACCACAATTCCGGTGAGTCCGTTATATGAGAAAAAAGCTTCACCGTAGGCTTTTCTTTTTAGACTTATTATAATGTTTAAAACCATTGCCCATACAACCATCAAAATACCTATAGCAATAGCAAAAGTCAGCACATCATTAATTGATGCCATTACATTAATGGGTTTTCCATTAAGCCCGATCATGTTATAAAAAGGATCAAGCGCGTCTTCGTACCCAAAGAAGGAGCCAAAAACAAATCCAAACAAAGCAGATGAAATCCCTAAGGGTATAAGTAACTTAGCAAATTGAAGTTTTGGAATCTTTGCGGCAATTAATCCAAGTATCAAAAGCACCGCTCCCTGGCCTACATCTCCAAACATAATGCCAAAAATCAAGGAATAGGTTAAAGCGACAAAAGCAGTGATATCAATCGACCCATAAGAAGGCAATCCAAACATAGATACAAAGGATTCAAACATGGCAACAACTTTGTTGTTTTTCAGCTTTACAGGGGGAGTGATTCTGTCGGACTCGTCTTTTTCGCTGACTTCATAACTAAGGCCTTGGATCTTGTCAAAGTTCGTTTTAAAAACCTCAAGATCTTTTTCAAAAACCCAAAATATAAAGGAGAATTCATTTTTCTTTATTGCGCTATATCTTCTTAGATCAAACCCTTTGGTCAACCATTTTAATCTGGAGTAGATGGTATTGCACTTTTCTCCGTTGTCTTTCCAATATAGCGCGATATCTGATTCGAGTTTTGAAAGCTGTTTGTTGACCAAGTTAATATTTCTGTTGAGCATTTCAATAATTTCAGAGGGAGTGCCTACAGCGCCCGGTATTCTAATTCTTTCAAAATACAAAAAGGCAAAAATACGGTCAATCTCGCTTACCTTGTCTTTGGGTGCAAAATAAACCCCCCAGAAATTATCTTTGTCTTCAGAACAAGGTATAAAAAACACATATGGATTTCTGTCGTGTTCTTTTAATTTGACCATTTGTTCTTTCGGCAAATAACCATACCTGACAGAAAGAAATTCGCATCCTGTTGTATCTTCCACAGGCACGTCAAGAATACTAAACTTCGAAATCCGTTCCAAGCCTTCGTTGATTCTGCGTAGTTGTTCTTGCAATATCTTGCGTTCGGCGTACATTGTATTCAGGTTTTCTTCGGTTATTTGTATATATTCAGAAACTTCATCTTGATTGATGCTATCTTGAGCAGGGCTAGCGATCAATTTATGACCGGATACCTCTGCAATTTCCTCGATTTTCTGAAGGGAAGTCAAGTATGGGTTTTCCTCGGTAAGAGATGTAAACCCCATGGACAGGGGTAGATACTCACTGGTGTTTTCAGGGTGAAACTCTCCGCTTGTTCTGCAAGTATCAATAAATCTATCCAACAAATTAATGTTGCCGGAAGCTTTAACTAAGAGAACTTTTTCTATTGCCAATATATCACCGCCATTTCTAATTATTCAAAACCATCTGCGCCAATCAGAAGGTCGACAATTTCATTCCTTGGAAGCCCATATCGGACCCCCTCTATAATATTAATTATATTTTTGATTTCATTTTCCAACAAAAAAATATAACAAAACATAACAACTTCGGGGTCAAAAGAAAACCTGAATTTCTGAAGATGCCATTTAAAAAGATACAAATCTGTTTCTCTGTCGATAGATAGATTATCCGGATCGAGCCCAAGAAACGAATACTGAGTCCTAGTCAACAAAGAAAGAAACTTCTCTGTCGACTCAGCGGCAGCAAGGTCTAATAATACCTTTCCATCTAAATTGCTTAAATCCGGAAGCAAAAACTTTAGAGCCATTTCATAGTTGTTACCAAAAGTCCTTTTCAATCTAAACAAACTTTTGATTGTTCTAATATCATTTTGAGTTTTCAAGACCTTTATAAGCCCTTTATCTCTGGTTCCTCTTTCTACAAATCGAAGAATGGATTTATAGCGATGCTGGTATAGAGCACCTTCAATAAGAAACTTGCCATAGATAGGGTCAAATTCTATTAGGTAGGGTTTTAACAAGGAGTGATATTCAGAGCCTTTCAACGCCTGTAAAAATTCAATATTTGTTTTAGCATTAAGGATATCAATAAAACTGAGTTCAGAAAGATCATGGAGATAGGATAGTGAGTAATCTTGTTCTTTTACTACCTCGGTATTAATATATCTAATTCTGGACAAAAGAAAGTCCACTTCTGTTCTGTTGAGCAAAAGCTGATATAAATCCAAACCAAAAAACAGCTGATACTTAGCAAAAATATCAAACTGTATTGTTACGAACCTTCTCAGTAACGACTCTAATTGCCCTCTTCTCATAGAAGATACTTGAGTAGCGGAACTATCAAAAACTGCTGAATACCTGGTGCGTAGCCTTAAGTAGGTTGCTATCTCGCTAACACTTTTGCAATTCAACAAGTCGTTGTAATTGTGCTCGCTTAGCCTTTTGCCATACATGGCGTGGGACTTTGCAAGAATTGCATTAGAGGAAGACTTTATCAATCTTTGTACACCTTTCAGTTTTGATCGTTAATTATGCTGTCATATAACTCTTGTACCCAAGCTTCAAAACATTCTTTTTCGTTTTCTCTGAGAGCCTGAATTTTCCTTTGATTTTCCTGCTTTTGACTTTCTAACAAAAGAGTAATATTATTTTTCAGGTTCTCTTTTATCTGAGCGACCTCAAGGGCAGCAGTTGCCATTTCTTCTTTTTGTATAGCGTGTTTTTCTGCCTCTATATTCTTATCCATTAAAGTGCCTATCATTGAGATAGCAGTGT
>CAZFVM010000006.1:0-25506 GCA_964522305.1 uncultured Oscillospiraceae bacterium | reverse complement strand
ATTTTCATTAAACGTAAAATGAGTTAAATGGGTCATCTATTCCAAATAGTTCCATGGAATAAATTATCTTTACCTCGTCATTATCCAACAAACTCAGAATCTCTGTTTTTGTAAGCTCTGCCTCAAATCCGGTTGTAAAATAATCGACAAAGGAAGAATAATCCGGAGGATTGTTTCCTGGTTTCACAGGATTAGTATATTCTTCATAAAAGTTTTTACCATAATAAGCATCTGGTGCATTTTCGTTTATTATACGTTTGTTAATGAGTCCGTTTCTTTCTACAATTTCATCCACATATGAAGCAATAAAGGTAACATACTCCTCCAGCTCCATTGCCTGTGTACCGTCTTCGGTTATAGCTACATCGTCTTTGTATTCAATTATTTTAGGAGGTGCACTGCCTTGCCATGGTTTGAAATATTCGTTATTATATAATGAATTGAATAAAAGATTGCGCTGTTGTGCAAATCGACTGTGACGATCAGCCCCGAGGACTACTGCTACATGGATAGATTCTTCTTCTGAAATCCCATCAAGCAGATAAGTGATATAGTCTGACAGCTTTGGACTATAACCATCTATCCGGGCAGGAGGTGCTAATCTAAAAGCATAACCTCCTTGTGCCGCCATACTGTCGATCATTTCCTTTGTCAGGTCCATAAAATATGCTTGAACGCCGGAAATGGTATATGAAGGAATATCTGATGACTCTTTGATATCAATAATGTTTTCAGCGTTTATGCTGACCGCATATTCGTATCTCTTAGACAAAATTTCTGCATTATAAGCTTTTCTATCCAAAAGACTTAAATCGCTCCATTCTTTATAAGCTGCTGTTGCTTGCTTATCTTTATCATCATAAATTTCTGCGTAATAACTTCTGTTTTCACTGTTTTCTTTTCCTTCTAACTCCCGACGCGCAGTTTCGAGTTCGTCTACCGTTCTGTCCCTCTCACGCTCTAATCTTTTCAACTCTTCTGCATTAGCCGCTGTAGGTTGATATTCATTATAATCCTCAAACGTAATCAGAAATTCGGCAATGACGCGAAATAATACGTCTTGACCTTGATACTTTTCCATTTGTTCTTTTAAAGAGTTCGAAATATATATCTCACTTCTTCTCGGTATTTCTTCTAAGTTACTTTCAGATGTATCAAAAAATTCAGCTGTTATCACCTTTCTTGCAGAATCTTTGTCCGAACTATTAGTACCATCAGAGTTGCCTGTGTCTGAGTTTTCCGGACGGCCTGTTACGATAGGTAATCCTGGTAATTTATGGTCGATTCCCAAATTTAGCAGTGGTGTAATAGTGAGAGCTACAACCAGCAGTAACGAAAAAGCCACTGCTGCACTTTTTAGTATTACGGGTCTTAAAAACGTTCTGGTATTTGTTTTTCTTGACAATGCTTGCTCTGGAAGCACACGTTCCTTTGATGGAATAATGATTCTGTTCATTGCATTATGCAAATTTGTTTTTGAAAATTCGTTTTTCATGCTAGTTCCTCCTGCATATCGTTTTTTAGTTTATCTAATGCTCGCTTGTATTTTTGTCTTGAGTTTTCTATAGTAATACCCATTATGTTAGCAATTTGGCTGTGTTTAAATTGCCATAAAATTTTGAGTACTACTATTTCTTTTTCATCACTTGTCAGTCCTGATAAAATGCTGTCAAATTCCACTGTGCTTTCAAGTTCAACACTCATATTATTTGCAATATGGTCTTGCTCCCCCCAATAAACCACCCGTTTATTCTCGTTCAGTTTTTTTAACGAAATATTTCGACAAATAGCTGCGACCCAAGCTTTTGCGTTTGTGTTTTTTTGATAGGTTTCAGCCTTTTCTGCAACTCTTAAAAAAGTTTCGCTCATAGCATCTTCCGCTAAATGGTAATCATCCAAAATAGAAAATGCTATTGTAAACAGAAGATTACTTAGATTATCATAAAGTACTGATAGCCCTGAAAGATCACCTGCCACTATTTTGGCAATAGCATTTTCGCAGTTTCCCTTGACGAATAAATTTTTCATACATGTCATCTCCCCCTACTAACATAATCATCTAAGAGCCAAAAACGTGACAAACAGGTTTTGATATATGAAATATTTTGATGATGATTAAATTTTTCATACCTGTCTTTCCCTCCTACTAACATAATCATCTAAGAGCCAAAAACGTGACAAACAGGTTTTATATATCAATCATTTTAATTTCGAAAACCAAATATAAATTAATTTTAATCAATTTTAGGCATAAAATCTACTGTTATTTAATCAGTAATGCTCAATAGACATTTAGCATTAAATAAATTGCATATTTAGTATACAATACTCAATGTTATTAGTCGAGAAATTAGACATTATTTTTTCGACAACAGACTTTGATATTAGAGTCCGTTACATCTTCAGTATTCGCATAGACAAATCAATAAACCAACAACATCGCATCAATGATTTCAGCTTTGTGCGGTGTTTTTTGTTGCAAAAACTGCAAATTAACTATTGCATATTCTGCAACATGGGTATATAATGACAGCAGGAGGTGGCAAAATGAGCACAAACAAGCTGGGTGACAAGCTACTTGCTGTCAGAGAAGCTGCCAAGCTTTCCCAAGGGCAGCTCAGCGAGCTTCTCAAGCAAAAAGGCATTAACGCAAAGACATACACCATTAGCAAGTGGGAGAACGGGATATCCAAGCCGACAGTCGAGGCTTTTCTCGCCGTTTGCGATATTTGCCGGGTTAGAGATATAGGACTCACTTTTTCCGCGCCCAAGAGAAGGTTGAGGCTATATGATATCGGCGTTTCTGCCGGCAGCGGCAACTATTTGGAGAACAACGATTATGAGTTGATAGAGGTGGACGAGCTGGTCCCCGATACCGCAGATTACGCTGTAAGGGTCAGAGGGGATAGCATGACTCCGCGCTTTGTAGATAAGCAGATAGTTTTTATTCATGAGCAATCCACATTAGAAGAAGGCGAAATAGGTGTTTTTTGTCTCAACAACGATTCCTATCTCAAGAAGCTCGGGCGAAGCGAGCTGATATCCCTCAACACGCGGTACAAGCCTATTCCTATTCACGAGTATGACAATCTGGTAATACTCGGCAAGTTAGTCGGATAATCGGCATATTTTTATGAAGCGCGTTATTTTGCATTGTGATATGAACAACTACTTCGCCTCGGTCGAAGAAAAGTACAACCCTTCTTTACGCAACATCCCCTTCGCCGTGTGTGGCGACCCCGAGATGCGTCATAATATAGTCATGGCAAAGAACAATCTCGCTAAGCGGTCAGGGGTAATAACAGGGCTTAGTTACCGTCAGGCGCAAGAGATTTGTCCCGGGCTCGGTTATATAAAGGCGAACATGCCCCGTTATTTAGAAGAAACAAAGGCTGCCCGTAAGATTTTTTACAAGTATAGCGACAATATTACCCCCTATGGTATGGATGAGTCCTGGATTGACCTCACCGACACAGGTGTCACCATGGATCAAGGCAGGCAAATAGCCGACCTTATTCGATTGGAGATAATGTATAGTCAAGGTCTTTCCGCTTCGGTCGGAGTAAGCGACAACCTTATCTTTTCCAAGCTGGGCAGCGATTACAAAAAGCCAAACGCTACCACAGTCATCACGCGGGACAATTACCGAGAGCTTCTCTGGCCCTTGGCTGCAAAAGCCCTTTTGTTTGTAGGACAAAAGCGAAGCCATGCGCTCAACACTATAGGTATCTTCACCATCGGCGACATCGCCAACGCAAGCCCCGACAGATTGAGAAGACTACTCGGCAAAGCAGGTCATGATATATGGCAATTTGCCAACGGGGATGACCGCAGTTTCCAACCCCAAAACGACAAAATCGGAAGCATAGGCAACACGATAACTCCTCCGAGAGATATTCACTCTGTGGAGGAAGCGAGCGCTGTCATTTATTTGGTAGTCACTTCAGTTTGCACACGGCTAAAGCGACACAAGCTCAAGGCTTGCAGCATCAGCATCACGGCAAAAGACAATCGGTTTAACATCACAAACCGCCAGAGCTCCACCCCTTACCCCACAGACAGCACAAGCTTTATTTTCAACCGCGCTTATCAGCTTTTTACCCGGCATTTTAGTTGGGAATATCCACTTCGTTCTATAGGGGTGCGGGTAGATAACCTCATACCGTACGAGCACGAGCAGCTCTCTCTTTTTGACCCCTATGACGAAGATATATGTGTGGACATAGACAGTCGGGTAAAGGACTTGACACATAAGTTCGGACAGCTGAGTATCGAGAGTTCTGCAATGGCACAGGATTGGAATTAGTACCAATAACGATAGCCTTATAGTACTCAAGCATTTTACAGAAAGGTCGGGTGTTTTTTTATGTGTGGCAGATACACTGTCTTGACAGAAGACGAGATAATCCAAATCCGCGAAATCCTCAAGGATTTGTCCCTGCGTATTTCCAGGGATGACTTCCGAGACCAGGACTATACAGACACCGTTTTTGAAGGGGAAAGAGAGGTTTTCCCCACCGATTTAGCGCCCGTCATCACACAAGCATCCGATGGCGTCGTTTTTGAGAATGCAAAGTGGGGGTTTTCGAAGTGGAACGGCCCCGGAGTTATTATCAACGCCCGCTCGGAAACCATAGCCCAAAAAGGTATGTTTGCAAAGCATCTGATGAGCGGTCGGTGCGTTGTTCCCGCAGGCGAGTTTTTTGAGTGGGAAAAGTTAGACAAAGGCAAGTCCGCCTCCGGTAAGCGAAAGTATTATGCCAAGGACAAACACGGCAATTTGTTGTTTATGGCAGGGCTTTACCGCGATGTCATGGACCAACCGGGGCAAGACGCTCAGTCACAAAAGATTCGCGAGTTTGTTATTATTACCAAAGAATCCACCGGGTCTCTCGCAAAGATACATGACAGGATGCCCGTCATTCTTCGCGTAGAGCAGATAGAGCCTTGGCTTACCGGTGCCCTTACCCCCGACGACATTGTCAACATGGAGTATGATGTCTTTATAGCTCCCTGTGATGACGATATTTCAACTGATTCACTAGAGCAGATTTCACTGTTCTAAACCATAAGGGCAGGGCTTTATGACCTCGGATAGCACCAACAAACAATACAAACCAACAAAGATTCCACTCCCCGTTGCGATCCAAGGCATAGGGGTCTCAAAGCCTTTGCCCGTTTCCAATCCTCGTCAAGACCTGTCCCTGTCCGCCGACACTTTTTATGAAGTGCAGTACGACTCCGCACCCATCCCCGCTACCGCCAACATAGCCGCAAAACCCCAGAGAATCGCAGAGCCAAAGAAAGACAATATCCGAGAGTTGTTCTACCTGATGAGAGAGATATCGGCAATTCATCAATCGACCTACGACCCCTACAGATTTTTTGACCGCCGTGTCCAGAACCAAAACAGCAT
Source organism: uncultured Oscillospiraceae bacterium (assembly GCA_964522305.1). Classification (GTDB taxonomy): domain Bacteria; phylum Bacillota; class Clostridia; order Oscillospirales; family CAG-382; genus UBA1049. The sequence goes on along the minus strand of CAZFVM010000006.1, from coordinate 20,090 downwards.
TGTCTTTTACAAGCAAGGCATATTTATGAAGGACTTCGAGGACGATTATTCCGACACTATAGAGTTCTCCCAGTATTTCCCATCATATCAAATGATGGGTTACAAGCAGCTACGCACATATTTCACCTGGCGCACCAAAGTAAGAACAAAAACAGTCTCAGACACCTCTTTGTCTTACTTTTTTTTATACATTTACGAGCTTATCGCCAACATTGGGGTTGCCTCCCCCGAGGAAGGGCTAAAGCAGTTGTTGTTTGTTTGGAGCAAGTATCGGGAGTTCAATCCGGGTGTAGACAAGTATGTTTTGTCCTGGATCAAGGATTATTATATTTATTACAATCTTCCCGGCACATGGGCAGAGTTTGTACAAGAGCAGGATTTGTCCGCGTATTATACAGATACAGAAAGCGACGACTTCGACTTGTTTAGTTCCATCTCGAGATACAACATCAAAAAATCCAAGTTCTACAGCGACGAGACAAAGGACACAATCTCCGAGTGTTTTATGTTTGTAATAGAGCAAGTTAGACTTGATTTCGAGGCAAAGGGAATCCATTTTGACGATGCTTTGTTCCGCCCTACAAAAAGGCTAAACTCCTGGAAGCCATTCAAAGACGCTTTATTCTATGACTACAAAAAACAACCAAACAGAAGCGTTGTCATCTCAAAAAACGAAATATACATATGCAAAAACAACATTTGGGCAAAAAGCAATAACCTCACCTCCGAAAAGGGCAGGCAGTTTATCGGCTATGTTATGAAGCAAACAGAGTCAGTCCTCAGAAGAATAAAGAACTACACATACAAGCTGACCGCCAATATAGATATGATCCACGAAGAAACCCTAAGAATCCTTACAAAAGCTGGGTTGTCCCCCGAAAAGATAGTAACCGCCGCAGTAATAAACTACCATAGAGAAGCGACAAAAACCGTCGTAACCGTAGATATGAAGTCCCTTGACAGGATAAGAAGAGAAGCGCTGATAACCCAAGAGGCGCTCATGGTCGAGGAACAAAACCGGCACGGGGACTCTCAACCTGCAGTTTTTTTGGCACAGAACCAAGATGTGTTTTCCGACTTGCAAGAGCCGACCCCTGTTTTTGATACCAACGAATGGGATTTCCTCAGAGACGCATTGACCGAGACCGAGATAGACGCATTGACTGTGATAGCGGGGGATGGCGACATCAAGGCTTTTGCAGACAAGACCGGTGTTATGCTTGAGGTTCTTGCAGACGGTATCAACGAAAAGGCGACAGACATTATCGGCGACAGCCTTATGGATGACGATTTTGTGTTGTATGATGACTACAAAGATAACGTGGATTTTCTTATAAATAAGCAAAGGAACTAACCAAATGAGCATGGAGAACAGAGTACCGACAAGGATAGCAAACATACTTATCAACGCACTCAAAGGCGGCGTTGTACCGCGAGTAGGGCTCGAGTATATCACGGTGGGGCGGACCCAGGAAATAGCCGCTATCCTTCACGATATTAATATGATAGAGGACGGGAGCGCATCCTTTCGTTTGATTGTCGGCAAATACGGGAGCGGCAAGAGCTTTTTGCTCCAGACAATCCGAAATTACGCCACAGCAAAAGGCTTTGCCGTAGTAGATGCGGATTTATCCCCCGAGAGGCGGTTCGCCGGTACAAAAGGGCAGGGACTCGCAACCTACAAAGAGCTAATCCAAAACCTCTCCACAAAGTCAAAGCCCGACGGCGGCGCTCTGCCCCTTATACTCGAGAGATGGATTTCCGGTATACAAGCCAAGGTAAAGACCGAGACCGACGCAACAGGGGAGGAGTTCGACTCCTTGGTAGAGCGAGAGATATTCGCTGTTGCAAGCTCCCTCGAGGGCATGGTCAACGGGTTCGAATTTGCCAAAGCGGTAGTCGCTTATTGGAAGGCATACAAAGAAGACGACTCTGCGCAAAAGAGCAATGTCTTGCGGTGGTTCCGCGGTGAATATCCCACTCGCAAAGAAGCCAGAGATGACCTCGGCATCAACTTCATAGTCAACGACGAAACATGGTATGACTTCTTAAAGATAATCGCCGCATTCCTTGTCGGAGCGGGTTACAAGGGATTACTTGTTGTAATAGATGAGCTTGTAAATATCTTCAAGATTCCCAACTCCATCACCAGGGCAAACAACTACGAAAAAATCCTCACCATATACAACGATGTGCTTCAAGGCAAGGCAAGTCATATTGGGTTTTTGATGGGCGGCACTCCCCAATGTATCGAGGACAAATACAAGGGTATTTTTAGCTACGAGGCGCTCCGCTCCCGGTTGGCAGAAGGGCACTTCGCCACCGCCGATATCAAGGACCTTTCCGCCCCGATTATACGGTTGCAAATGCTCTCCCAAGAAGAAATGTATATCCTTGTAGAGAAGCTGCTAAACATCCACGCCCAGCTGTACAGCTACACTCCGGCGCTGACCCATGACGATTTGGTCTATTTCCTCACCGTAGAGTACAACCGTGTCGGAGCCCAGACCCATATAACCCCAAGAGAAATTATCCGGGATTTTATAGAGCTTCTAAACATTCTACACCAAAACCCCCACAAGACCGTATCCGAGATTTTGGGCGACAACAGCTTCGAAATGGCAAAAGGTGGTTTGAGCGACGAAGATATACATCAGGAGTTTTCCGAGTTCGAAGTATAAATCAGTAATGATATAGAGCAAGCAACAAAGAGAGGTTATATATGGATGTTTTTAATCGGTTAGCGCCCTTCATTCAAGAGTTTATATACCAAAACAAATGGGAAGAGTTGCGGGGCAACCAAGTCGCCGCCTGCGAAGTCATTTTTGACAGCGATGACAACCTCTTGCTTTCCTCCGGTACCGCTTCGGGCAAGACAGAGGCAGCTTTTTTACCTGTTTTGACCGAGCTTTACAACAACCCCTCCCACTCCGTAGGGGTCATGTATATTTCCCCTCTAAAAGCGTTGATAAACGACCAGTTCAAGCGCCTCGAGCAAATACTGCTTGATTCCAACATACCTGTCACCAAGTGGCACGGCGACGCTTCTCAGACCCAAAAGAACAAGCTTATCAAGAACCCCGAGGGGCTTATACAAATAACCCCCGAGTCTTTAGAAAGCCTCATAACCAACAAACGCGGAGCATGTCTTTCCATGTTTTCCGACCTGCGCTTTATTATAATAGATGAGGTGCATTACTTTATGCGGGATGTCCGAGGGCTGCAGCTTTTATGCGTTCTCGAGCGTCTAAAGGCGCTGACAGGGGTCAACCCCCGCCGTATCGGGTTATCCGCTACTTTGGGGGATGTGAGCTTAGCCCAAAACTGGCTCAACACCGGTACCGGACGCAGTTGTGCTGCCCCCATCGTAGACGAAGGGAAGAAAAAGGTGCGATTACATATAGAGCGCTTTGTCAACTATGCAGAAGATCGGGACTTGGTAGAGAGGGACGGGAGCGGAAATGTTGTCGGAGTAACCACCGGGGATATCGGTGATCGGGAGCATTATGAGTATTTGTTCCGCCAAACCCTTGACAAAAAGACTATAATATTTACAAACAGCAGGGAAGAGACCGAGTTCGTGATGGCGCATCTGCGAGAGATTGCACTAAAGAACAAGGCCCCTGATGTATATCGGGTACACCACGGGAACGTATCGGCGCTGATTAGGGAAAGCACCGAGGACGAAATGAAGTCGGCAGACGAAAAAATCGTAACCGGAGCTACCGTAACCCTCGAGCTCGGGATAGATATCGGCTCCCTCGACCAAGCGGTACAGGTCGGTGCACCTCTCAATGTGTCGTCCTTTGCCCAGAGGCTCGGGCGGTCCGGCCGCAGAGGTCAAATCCCCCAGTTATTATTCACCTTTGTAGAGAGTATTCGGGTCAATTCCGCAGATATTTTAGGCCCGATAAACTGGGAGTTTATCAGAACAATCGCGATAGTAGAGCTATATCTCAAAGACCGCTGGATAGAGCCCATACCCCCACAGTTTCATGCTTACAACCTCTTATATCACCAGACCATGAGCATTCTCAAGAGTAACGGCGAGATGTCTCCCGCAGCCCTTGCCTCAGCTGTCTTGTCCTTAGGGTGCTTTGCGCATATTACCCAAGAAGACTACAAAGTGTTATTGTCCCATCTCATCGATATCGATCAACTTCAGCGCAGCGAGCATGGAGGTCTACTCATAGGGCGAGAAGGGGAAAGACAGATAAATAGCCATAAGTTCCTCACCGTCTTTATAGCCCCCGAGTATCTATTGGTAAAAGACGAGAACCGCACCATCGGCACGGTAGACAAGGTTTATCCCGTAGGGGTAAGATTCGCCCTTGCGGGTCTGGCTTGGGAGACAGTGGATGTCAACCAAAAGTCCAAGGTTATTTTTGTAAAGCGTGTTCCGGGAATCTCGGTAGTGGATTGGAACGTTGATTTCAATGCCGAGTTGCACACCATTCTTGTCCGCAAAATACGCAGTATTCTCAAAGATGCCGGCTCATATCCGTACCTTAGCACCCGCTGTCAAGAGCGTTTGTCCGAGATTCAATATATAGCAACCAACAGCGGGATTCTCGATAACTTAGTTACGCCCTTATCCGATAGAAAATATGCGATTTTCCCATGGGTAGGTACAAGACAACTGATAACTCTCAACTATGCTCTGCGTCACAGGAAGATAAAGAGCAAGTTGCCATGGATTACCTGCGTATACCTCGAGGTTATATTCGACGGTTCAAAAGAAGAGCTGGAGGATATTGTCCATGATATTTTACAAAGCGACCTCGATTTATATGACCTGCCACTACCCGACAAAGTCCAAATAGACGGCAAGTACAATGAGTTTATACCCCTTTCGTTACTGCGTAAGCAATTTATCGAGGACTATCTCGATTTCGAGGGACTCCGGCAAGACATTATTGAGTTTTGATTACCGGCTTTACCTGCCGCAAGCTTTATCATAACAAAGGAACACTACAAAGATGCAGATTATACATGTCGATATGGATATGTTCTTTGCTGCAGTAGAAATCCGCGACAATCCGACTCTTGCGGGGAAGCCTCTTATAATAGGCTCTTTACCCCACGAGCGGGGAGTGGTTTCTACCTGCAGTTATGAAGCGCGCAAATTTGGTGTTCGGTCTGCAATGAGCATCAAAGAGGCATACCGCCTTTGCCCCCGGGGTATCTATATGCACCCAAACGGCGAAAAATATATAGAAGCATCCCGACAAATACACAAAATCTGGGATTCTTATACCGATTTGGTCGAGTATATTTCCCTCGACGAAGGTTTTTTGGATGTAACGGGTTCTCTGCGCCTTTTTGGCAGTGCAAAAGACATAGGCTTGGATATCAAGCGTCGAGTCAAAGAAGAGACAGGGCTCACCTGCTCTGTAGGCATTGGGTATTCAATGATGTCGGCAAAACTTGCAAGCGAAGAAAATAAGCCCAACGGGTTTTTCCAAATCCTAAGCCCAAAGGCACTGCAAGAGCTTATTATCGACAGAAGTGTGCGGGTGATTTATGGTGTCGGTCCCCAGACCCAGGCACAGCTGAATAGATATGGTATCAGTACCGTTCGCGATATTTATAACAACCAAGACAAAGTAATACAAGCTTTGGGAGGGCAGGGGCAGCATATAATTGACTTGGCAAAAGGTATCGATAACCGCCGTGTTTCTACCCCGTCAAAGTCGAAGTCCCTCGGCAAAGAAATAACCTTTCAGCAAGATATATCAGACCGCGAGTATCTGCTCGACATTTTACGGCTGATAGCTCGGGAGCTCAGTTTTCAAATAAGGCTCGAAAGCTCCTATATAAAGACAATAACTCTCAAAATAACCTTCAAAGATATGCAAAAGATTTCGCGGTCCAAGACCGGAGAGGCAACAAACAAAGCAGACGATATTTTCGGTACCGTTGCCGCTCTTTTAAGCAAAATAGAGCGCCGTCAAATAAGACTTATCGGTATCAGTCTCAGCGGGTTTACCGATACGGCAGAGAAGCAGTTGTCTCTTTTTGACGACCCGACAGAAATCAAGAAGTCCGAGGTGCTCGACGAAATAACAATCAACCTGCAAAAAAAGTACGGACTCGATGTTATGAAGTCCGGCAGCGAGATGGTTGCAGAAAATCGCTTCAAGGACGAATAAAAAGCAGAACAAAACAAACTGTATTTGACAAAATTTGATACAAAAAATTAGATTAAGGAGCATAACATCATGGCTTTTGAAATTATCAAGACTTACAAAGAGCGATATCCGGCGATGCGGCTTATCGGCAAGCGCTATACAGACAATGACCGAGTAGGCGGTTCCTTTGGGGCTCATTGGAGCGAGTGGCATCAAAAAGACTGGTTTTCGGAGCTCGAAAAACACGCAAAGCCTATGGAGGGTGAATATGGCTATCTCGGACTTATGACATTTCGCGCCGACCACCAATACCATCCGCCGGGGGAAAACGGATTTGCTTATTGGATAGGGATTTTCTTTCCGCCCAAAACGCCTGTACCGGATGGTTTTGACTATTTGGATTTGCCCGAAAGCGATGTTGGGATTTCGTGGATTTACGGCAGCGACAAAAACGGCGAGATTTATGGCAGCGAGCCGCATTCGGCAGCGTATCAAAAACTGTGTGATAACGGTTGGGATGCTCTCAATCAAAACGCGGGAGGACAAAGATTGATTGTGTTTTTCGAGAACTACACTTGCCCGCGTTTTACAACACCCGATGATAAGGGCAATGTCATTTTAGATTATGGCTTTTATTTGGAATAGTATTGGAAGGTGTTGTATGAAACCCATCGACTTCTCAAAAATTATCGCTTGCAGTGAGTGTTGTGTTGGGTGCAAAAAGATAGAAAACAACATTTTTTAAAGACGAATTTTTATACATCATGGAAAGAGGCAGAAAATGAACATTGAAATCAAAAAGCTAACACCGGATATGGCGGAGGACTATGTCCGTTTCTTTGACGAAACACCTCATTGGGATAGTATTGATGAGCACAAATGCTACTGTGTGTGCTGGGCATCCACCGATCACAATACAGAAATAGAAGAAGATGGGACTACGGCGAAGGGACGCAGAGAGATAGCCAAGCGGTATGTAAAAAAAGGTTTTTTGCAGGGCTATTTAGCATATTCTGATGGCAAAATTGTAGGATGGTGTAATGCCAACACAAAATCGGACTGCCTGCACTCTTTTAGTTGGGAGCATTTTATGCAATCGGTAAATGCCATTGAAGACCCGCCGAACAGCAAAACAAAATCGGTATTTTGCTTTGTAATCGCTCCTGATATGCAAAGAAAAGGTATCGCAACCAAGCTATTGGAGCGTGTTTGCACAGATGCAAAAAAAGACGGTTTTGATTATGTAGAAGCCTATCCCAAGAAGGAATTTGTCTGTGTGTTCCATGATTTTATGGGGCCTGCAAATATGTACAAAAAACTTAAATTTACAGAAATAGCCGATTGTGATGATATAGTGGTCATGCGAAAGGAATTAAATTGATAGATAAAACATTATATATTGCCGACTTGGATGGTACATTACTAAACGAAAACTCGGTGGTGTCGCCTTATACCACGGCAACACTCCGCCTTATGCACGACCAAGGTTTTCATTTTTCTGTCGCCACGGCAAGAACCACCGAGACTGCCCCCGCATTGCTTGACGATATACCGCTCTCTGTCCCGATTGTTCTGATGAATGGGGTTTTGATTTATGAAACAGAAACAAAAGAGTACAAACACAAGGTAGTACCATCAAAAACCAAAGCCAAACAAGTAGTATCAGTAATGAAAGAGTTAAGCATCAACGGACTCATGTACACCCTTGACGGTGAGCAACTAAACACATATTATAAAAAAAGCAGAAATGCCTACCTCAACGACTTTATCCAAAGACGCATTCGCCTGTTTGATAAGAAGTTTACCCAAATCGAAGACTACAACCAAGCTATAGGAGATTCAATTTATTTTTCTTTTATTGATTCAAGAGAAAACACGTCTCGCTTGTACGAGGGTTTAAGTGGTATAGAGGGGCTGTGTCTGCAAAGGTACCACAACACCCGTGATGATAACATTTGGTATTTAGAAGCATTTGACGCACGGGCATCAAAGGGTAAGGGAGTCGAATTTTTGCGTAGAGAATACGGATTTTCTAAGGTTGTCGGTTTTGGTGACAATCTCAACGATATATCGCTTTTCAAAGCCTGCGACGAGGGTTATGCGGTCGAGAACGCAAAACCCGCATTAAAAGAACGTGCAAACGCCGTCATAGGCTCAAACAGAGCCGATGGCGTCGCAAAATGGCTTGAAAATAATGTGCTAAAACCGAAGTAAAAAGTAGTAGCATAATCGAAAACATGCTGTATCTAATCCAAAATCGTACTACATACAACCTTGTTGTATTGCAGTACGCTTTTTTCAAATTGACAATACAGGCACCTCATGTCATAATCAAGTATTAGTGATTGTAGAGGTAAATAACAATTACCCAAACAACAAAAAACACATAAGGAGTCCCAAATGCTTATCAACAACCTTCACGAAGACCCTCACAACCTCCATGTCGGCACCATGCCGAACAGGGCATACTATGTACCCTATTCGTCTGTTGACCGAGCAACAGTAGGGGAGAGGCTAAACTCAGAGAGATTTCAACTATTAAACGGCGATTGGAGTTTTCGCTATTTTGATAGTTTTTTAGATATTGACTATCCCTTCTGGGAGTCGGGAAAACAAGATTCCTTCGGTTCTATTCTCGTCCCCTCGGTTTGGCAAAACCACGGATACGACAATCATCAATACACAAACACAAGATATCCTTTTCCCTTCGACCCGCCCTATGTACCTCATGAGAACCCCTGCGGTGCTTATATCCGCACCTTTGATTTACCCAATACCAACAACCGCTTTTATCTTAATTTCGAAGGTGTGGATTCTTGTTTTTATGTTTGGGTAAACGGTGAGTTCGTTGGGTTTAGCCAGGTTTCCCATTCCATGCATGAGTTCGACATAACCGATTATGTGAGAGTGGGGCAAAACACCTTGGCGGTTTTGGTAGTCAAGTGGTGTGTAGGCAGTTATTTTGAGGATCAAGACAAGTTTAGGACTTCCGGTATATTCCGAGATGTATACATTCTGACCCGTCCCCAGAACCATATAAGGGACTTTATCGTAAGGACAGATTTGAGCGATTGTTTTACCCGTGCCACTGTCCGGGTTAGTTTGGAGTTTTTACATACCCCTCTTGATGTTAACTACTCTTTATTAGATACAGAGGGCAATACTATTTCTTCGGGGGTTTGTGATACAGGCGAGTTTTCTATACAAGTCAAGGACCCGGTCCTGTGGAACTCAGAAAACCCGGCATTATACACCCTGCTGTTGGAGTCACAAGGGGAGACAATACCCTGTAAAGTAGGTATCCGCAAAGTTTATATATCAAAAGGGGTAGTATATCTCAACGGAAACCCTATCCGGTTCAACGGAGTAAACCGCCACGACAGTCACCCTGTCTTGGGCCCCGCCGTAACCGTTAAAGAGATGATGACCGACCTTAGAATAATGAAGGAGCACAACATCAACGCAGTTCGTGCCAGTCATTATCCAAACTCGCCGTTAATGGCGGAGTTGTGCGATAAATATGGATTTTATCTAATTGACGAGGCGGATATCGAGTGTCACGGAGTTGTCGACTTGTTCAAGCCGGGGATGAGTTATTCAGAGAAATATTGTCTGTTAGCGACCGACCCGATTTATGGAGATATAATTCTCGATCGCATCCGTCGCATGGTTATCCAAAACCGCAACCGTCCTTCTATTCTGGTATGGTCGATGGGTAACGAATCCGGATACGGTATAAATTTCGAGCAAGCATTGGAGTGGGTTAAGCGCACCGATGACACCCGACTTACCCATTACGAAGGGGAGTTTTATGCGGTGCCGGGGAGTAATCCTGACATATCCAACATAGATTTGTATAGCCGCATGTATCCTGCCCTCACCGAGATAGAAGAATACTTTGATAAAGAAGAAGAGCACAAAAGACCATATCTCCTATGCGAGTATTCCCACGCCATGGGCAACGGCCCCGGAGACATAGAGGGATATATTAAGCTTATGGACAAGTACGAGGGGATGTGCGGCGGGTTTATATGGGAGTGGTGCGACCACGCTGTTTATATGGGCAAAACCGAGGAGGGAAAAGATAAGTATCACTATGGCGGTGATTTTGGAGAGTTCCCCCATGACGGCAATTTTTGCATGGATGGATTAGTCTATCCGGACCGTCGTCCTCATACCGGGTTGTTGGAATACAAGAATATCCTGCGCCCAATTAGGATTTCTTGTGTTGATGCCAAATCCGGTAAATATCGCTTGCAAAGCCGCATCAACTTTACCAACCTTCGGGATTATTTGACCCTGTCATATAAGGTGACCCACAACGGCAAGGTTATCAAAGAGGCGACTGTAGAAGACTCCCTCTTAGATATCTCCCCGTGGCAATATAGTGAAGTAGTGTTGGATATCCCTTATAAAGACAACGCAGATTGCTTTGTGCTTTTCGAGATGAGGTCAAAGCATCCTACACCTTTACTGTCGGCAGGTCATTTGCTTGGGTTTGAGCAGATAATCTTAGGCAGGGCAGCAGACAAAGACATTTATTCCCCAAGCCAAGAGTCGTTATCTATCCCCATGGTTACCGAAGATAAAAGCCGGGTTGCTATACAAGGCGATAATTTCAAGTATGTATATAACAAGCAGACCGGGTTGTTCGAAGAGATGGGGTATAATAACCGCCCATTGATTTTGAAACCCATGGAATACAATATATGGCGTGCCCCCACCGACAACGACCGAAACATTAAGCATTCTTGGCGGGATGCAGGCTATGACCGAACTTTAAGTCGCGCCTATACCACCCAAACAACACAAACAGATGATGTCATAGAGATAAGGACCGAGCTTACTTTGCAGGCCAAATACCTACAGCCTATTCTGAAGATAGATGCCCTTTGGCAGATTAGAGCTGACGGAAGTATCGATATAAAGTTGAATGTCGCTCAAGATACATGCATGCCCTTTTTGCCGAGGTTCGGGTTGCGTATGTTTTTGCCCAAGACCATGAGCCAAGTTATATACACCGGCTATGGTCCTCACGAAAGCTATATTGACAAAAGACATTGTTGTTGGTTCGATACCTTCAAATCATCGGTACCCGAGCTCCACGAGGATTATATAAAGCCCCAGGAGAATGGCAGTCACCATGGATGTGAATACCTGTCGGTTTCCGACTCCGAGAGTTGTTCCCTGCAGGTATACGGCAAAGACACTTTCGGTTTCAACGCCTCCTACTATACCCAAGAGGAGCTTGGCAGCAAAGCCCACAACTACGAGTTAGAAGAATCAGACTACACTGTTTTGTGCCTCGACACCCGCCAAAGCGGCATCGGGTCCAACAGCTGCGGTCCCGCATTGCTTCCCGAGTATCAACTAAAAGGAGACTTTGTGTTCGAGCTTCGGTTAGTCCCAAGCGAGCAGGCGTAAAGGTAAGAGATAAATTTATAATCTGTCATAACTCATAACACAGTTGAGTTGTTTTGCAAGATTTATATCGAGCTTTAGACTAACTGTATCAGAAAAAAACAAAAACAATTTAGTGCATAAAGACAAAAAAAGACCACCGAATTTCGATGGTCTTTTTTATTAGTCAGATATTTATTCTTCTGTCTTTTCATCCGTTACAGCTTCTTTAATCCCGGCAACAATAGAGGTAAGCCCCTTTAACTCCGAAGGCAAAATCACCTTAGTGGCTTTTCCGTCAGCTATCTTTTCCCAGGTTTCCAGGCTCTTTAGTGCAAGAACATTACTTTGAGGATTGCTCTTGTTTAACAGTTCCAGCCCGGCAGCGGTGGCTTGGTTCACTTTGAGTATGGCTTCGGCTTTACCTTCCGCTTCTTTTATGGTGGCCTCTCTTACAGCTTCCGCACGGAGTATGGCTGCTTCTTTTTCTGCTTGAGCTCTGAGAATTTGGCTTTCTTTGCTTCCTTCCGCTACGAGGATGGCACTGGTTTTTTCACCCTCTGCCCGCAGTATCTGCTCCCGTCTTTCCCGTTCTGCCTTCATTTGTTTTTCCATGGCGTCCTGGATTTCTCTGGGTGGAAGTATATTCTTTAGCTCAACCCGATTAACCTTTATACCCCAAGGATCGGTAGCTTCGTCGAGGATTATCCTGAGCCTGGAGTTAATAAGGTCTCTGGAAGTCAATGTCTGATCCAGCTCCAGCTCACCTATGATATTTCTTAATGTGGTGGCGGACAAGACTTCAATAGCCTGTATCGGACGTTCCACTCCATAGGTATAAAGCTTAGGATCGGTTATTTGGAAGTAGACAACGGTATCAATCTGCATCGTAACGTTATCTTTTGTAATAACCGGTTGGGGGGGGAAGTCGATAACCTGTTCTTTCAAAGAAATAAGTCTTCTCATTTTGTCGATGAAAGGTACTTTGAAGTGCAATCCTGTCTTCCAGGTTGTGTGATATGCTCCCAATCTCTCTATGACAGAGGCGTGGGCTTGGGGAACAATCTTTATGCAGGTCACCAACAAAAAAATGATGAATATTGGTATCAAGATTAATAGATATGGCATAATAATACTCCTTAGCGTTTTATTTTATTTTAGTTATTTATATTACATATTAGAGATAGTGCGCGACTATTCTTTTCTTATCACAATTGCCTTAACCCCGGATATTTCATTGACCACCACTTTTTCGCCGATTTTTATTATCGATCCGTCCAAAGAGCTGGCGCTCCAGTATTGACCTTTGACTTTAATCTGTCCCACAGCTTGGTCATTGTCTATATCTATTGTAACAATTCCTTCTTGCTCGATTACGGCATCGGTATTGGTTTTTACTATCTTTGGCTTAAGATGTTTCCTGTATAGCGGTCTGGTCAAAAACAACAGCGCCACAGAAGAGATTGCAAAGACAACTATTTGCAACCAGGGCTCAGCTCCCAAGGCCAACGCGATTAGGGAGAATAGAGAAGCCAAAGCAAACCATATAGATACCAGTTGAGGAGTAGATAACTCCACAATTGCAAAAAAAATGGTTAACGCTATCCATGCAATCAACATTTATAATAACATCCTTTCTTACAGAAAGATTACACACTACAAAAATATTGTACCTCTTTTTTGTGTTTTAGTCAACAAATAAAGAAAACCCCTTGCATATTGTTTTTATTTGTTGTAAGGTTTATTATAACCAAACTGTATGTGACGCCACGCCCATTGCGACGATTTGCGTCTCGTCCGTTGGTAAAAACACAAAACCAAAGACGAAAGGACCAGCCTACATGTTGAAAATTGCTTTTATGGGTGCCGGTAGCACAATATTTGCAAAGAACGTGTTGGGGGACGTAATGTGTACCCCCTCTCTCAGAGAATGCGAGATTTCTCTGTATGACATCGACCCCGAGAGACTAAAGGACAGCGAAGTCATGCTAAATGCAATCAATGCAAACCTCGGGAACCACACTGTTATCAAGTCTTATCTTGGTGTCGAGAACCGCAAGAAAGCATTAAAAGGTGCTCACTTTGTGGTAAACGCCATTCAGGTAGGAGGCTATGACCCTTGCACCATCACCGATTTCGAAATCCCAAAGAAGTATGGACTTCGCCAGACTATTGCCGATACTTTGGGTATAGGCGGTATAATGAGAGCTCTGCGTACCATTCCGGTTATGGAGGATTTTGCCAGAGATATCGAGGAAGTTTGTCCGGATGCTTGGATGCTCAACTACACCAACCCCATGGCAATGCTCAGCGGATATATGCAGCGCTATACAGGAGTAAAGACGGTAGGTCTTTGTCACAGTGTTCAGGGCTGTTCATATGGATTGCTCAGTCACTTAGGAATGCAGGACAAGTTAGATGGCAGACGGGAGCTAATCGCAGGGATAAACCATATGGCATGGCTTATTGATATCAAGGACAAACAAGGCAATGATCTGTATCCCGAGATAAGAAGAAGAGCCAAGGAAAAGAACGCAGCCGGCAAACATCATGATATGGTCAGATTCGACTATATCGACAAGTTTGGCTATTACTGTACCGAATCCAGCGAGCACAACGCCGAGTACAATATGTTTTATATAAAGTCCAAGTACCCCGAGTTAATCGAAAGATTCAACATTCCCTTGGATGAGTACCCCAGAAGATGCGTACACCAGATAGAGAGCTGGGCAGCAATGCGAGAGACCTTGACCAAAGACCCCACTCTATCCCACAACAGGACCCAGGAATATGCATCCTATATAATGGACGGTATATACAACGGCAATATCTATCAGATCCACGGTAATGTCTCCAACCAAGGCAGACTTATCGAGAACCTACCTCAAGAAGCCTGTGTTGAGGTGCCCTGCTTAGTCAACAGCTATGGTATATTCCCCTGTCATGTAGGCAAATTGCCGGTCCAGTTAGCAGCCATGAATATGACCAACATCAATCCTCAGTTGTTGACCATAGAAGCCGCGGTTACAAAGAAGAGGGAGTATATATACCAAGCTGTAATGTTAGACCCCCTTACAGGAAGCGAGCTGTCTATCGACGAAATCATTAAGATGGTAGACGAAATGATAGAGGTTCACGGTGATTGGATGAAAGGCTATTAGTCCTTATATAACGTTATAGTCCAACATCCTTTCTTTTACAACAAAAACAGACCCTCCGTTTTTTGGAAGGTCTGTTTTTTATCGCAACTTTTAAGTTGTTTTTATCAAAAGATATATAAGAAGCTCTCCGGGTGTAGATACCAAACCCCATCGATTAACAAAAATCGAAACCGACCGGTTTTGGTTTCTTCCGAGTCTTTACCCTTCACTTTTATCTCAAAAGTGCTCAGGTACACTTTTTGTACGCCCTCCTTCGGCAGGTCATAATTATTGACATGCAGGTCCCAATAGGGTTCTTCTACAAGTTCTTTGACCGAGAGTTCTTCTTTGAATAGCAAGAAATAATAGAGTTTTACATTTTTGCCCCGGTTGGATTCGTGGGCTGTCAATGCCATTTCCAGTATTTCGGTTATCTCTTTGTCAATATCACTGCCTATATCGGCAAAGGCTTTTTCCGCCGCTTCTATATAATCCTTTGGGAAAGCGGATTTATATCGGGTTGCATCTTTGTTTATTATCCCGTTTATTATATTCTCAAGAGGAGCGGTGGTTTCGTCACCGATGCTTTTTTCAGCACATCCGGCTAAGAGAGACAATACAAAGGCAAAGATAACAAAGAGTACGGTTGTTCTTGTTCGGACAGATGGGTTATTCATCTTTGTTTTGTGCATTAAGTTTCATCTCCAAAAATTCTTCTCTCGAAATCATAATATCCCTGCGCTTAGTTGAGGCGTCAAACTCACCTATATAGCCTCTGGCCTCGAGTCTGTCAACTATCCTCGCTGCCCTTGCATAACCCAAGGACAACCTTCTTTGCAGCATAGAGGTTGATATATTCCCGGTTTCGATGGCGATTTCCAGGGCGTCGAGGATGATGGGATCGTCCTTGTCGTCCCCTTCTTCCTCCTCCATCTGGGCTCTTTTCGAAGCCTTTACCCCACAGAGCTTGGCTTCTTTTTCGATTATATCCATTACTTCTTCGTCATACTCCGCTTCGGCAGCTTCTTTTATAAACTGGGCAACGGCGTTGACTTCTGTCTTCCCGTCTACATAAGCTCCCTGCACTCTGATTGGTTTCAACGAGCCCACCGGTGCATAAAGCATGTCACCTCTGCCAAGGAGCTTTTCTGCACCCGCCATATCGAGAATTGTACGAGAGTCCACTTGAGAAGCAACGGTAAAGGAAATCCTAGAGGGAATATTCGCCTTTATCAGTCCGGTAATAACATCAACAGAAGGTCTTTGGGTACCGATAATTAAGAACATCCCCGCCGCTCTTGCTTTTTGTGCCAACCGAATTATCGAGCTCTCCACATTGTCCGGTGCGGTCATCATAAGGTCTGCCAGCTCGTCGATAACAATAATAGTATAGGGCTTTTGCTCCCTCTCGGGGTCGTCTACAACAGCAGCGTTATACTCCGCGAGGTTTCTCACCCCGACTTCCTGAATAAGGGTATATCTCTTTTCCATTTCTATACACGCCCAACTCAAGGTCCCCGCAGCGGTTTTTGGGTCGTTGATTACCGGAACCATAAGATGGGGAATACTATTATATTCACTCAGCTCGATTCGTTTGGGGTCGATTAGAATTAGCTTTACTTCGTCGGGATGGGCTCTATATAACAAAGAAACAATAATCGAGTTTATACATACCGACTTACCCATTCCGGTGGCACCGGCTATAAGCAGGTGAGGCATTTTTGGTATATCAAAATATATGGGGTTACCGGCAACATCCATTCCCAGCGCCACAAATAAGGGGCTTTTGTTATCCCGAAATACAGGGGTGTCGATAAGATCTCTAAGCCGGACTGTTGCCACACTCCTGTTGGGAATCTCTATCCCAACGGCGGATTTACCGGGGATGCTCTCTATTCTGACCGAAGTAGCAGCGAGGTGCAGAGAAATATCGTCGGCAAGGTTTGCGATGGATTTTACGCGTACACCGGATTCCGGTTGAAGCTCATATCTTGTAATAGTGGGACCAAAACTGGTGTTTATAACCTTGGTATGTACCCCAAAACTCTTTAAAACCTCAACTAATTTTTGGCTGGTTCTCTTGACATCGGCTTCGGACAAGGTCATGCCGTTATCCTCACCTTGAGCGAGCAAAGAAAGGGGAGGGAAGACATAAGGTCCTTTTTCTACCTTTGCCTCTTCATACAGCTCCATAATCTCTTCGTCTTCATCGGTTAATTCGGGGTCGGCTGCTCTGTCATCCTCCCAAGGAGCTTCTCTGTTTATCCCTTTTAGGTCAACAATATCTTTTTCTACAGATGGCGGGGCAGGCTCTTGATCAGGTAATTCAAACCGATGGACAAGGGTGGATTCATCAACCACAGGCTCCGGTTCTTCAACCTCTTTTACTGCTTTTATCTTTTTTCGTTTTTCTTTCTTTACTCTAACCGGCTTTTCGTCGGAGTCTTCGCTAAACTGAAGGTTCTTAAAGAACTCAACAATGGATAACACCGTGGCTTTGGGAGTGCTGCCAAAAAGCAATACAGTGGTAACAAACAAAATCAACAAAGACAAAATTATAGTTGCGGCATTCCCCAACATATTTATGACAAAGGCACCGATATGCCCCCCCATATACCCTGCACCATTTAGCTCTTTGCCCCTGTCATACAAGGCGATTCCATAGACATCCGGAGAGTCCGAGGTAACGGCATGGATAAGGATAAGCAAAAATACAAAGTTTACGGCGGCAAGCATAATCTTGGAGGGTATAGCTCCCTTTTCTTTATCCCTTTTCCAGTAAAAAGCTAATAATAATAACAAAAAAGGAAAGAAGAAATATCCGGCACCAAAGATACCCTTCAAGCCATTCGACAGGCTGATTCCGAGTTTTCCGGTATCAGAAAGAAAAAAGGTCAATATGACAAACAGTGCTACAAACCCCAGAATATATGGGACTGCCGGACCAAAGTCCGGTCTGGTTGTTTTCTTTTTATTTTCAGCGGGTTTTGCTGTCTTTTTAGTCGACTTTTTTGGTTTTGTGGACATGGTACCTCTTTTCTTACAGATGTTTTAGCTAAGGACATCCACCGCTACTGCGGTTATCCCTATAATAATACAATATATACCAAATATGCTAAAGTTAGCTTTTTTTGCGATGTATTGCAACACTTTTATGGCAAAGAACCCTACAATCGCAGCGGTTAAAGTTGCGACCAAATAAGGCACTGCCAGGTCAGTGCTCAACCCCTCTTTCAAAAACTTTGGGAACTCTAAGACGCCCGCACCGAGCACCGCGGGGATAGACATGAGAAAAGAAAGTTTCACCGCTTCTCTTCTTTCAAAGCCAAAGAATATCCCTGAGGTAATGGTCGATCCCGATCGGGATATACCGGGCAACAGCCCAAAGAGTTGGAACAACCCTACATAAAAGGGCTTTTTCAGGTCGCTGTCTTCGAGGATTTGACCCTTGTTTTCCAGCTTGTCTGACACAAACAATACAATACCGTTAATAATCAAAAATCCGCCTATAACCCAATTAATCTTGGACAAAGCTTCGATTTTGCCGGACAGCAAGCTGGCGGGTATTAGAGGAAGGGTGGCGACAAACAACATCAAAAACAACCTTTCGCCGTATATCAGGTTATCTTTGCCAAAAGCACCTTTTGCAAATAGCTTACCCTTAAAGAGCTTGCCCATCAGAGAGAAAAACCCCTTTATAATAAGCCATACTTCTTTGTGGTATACAACCACCACAGAAACCAAGGTGGCAAAGTGTAAAAGAACCACAAAACCTATGTTGTTTTGTTCTTTAAGCCCCAATAGGCTTTGGGTCAAAGTAAGGTGCCCGGAGCTGGATACCGGCAAAAACTCGGCGACTCCCTGTATCACACCATATATCAAAGCTTCGATTATACTCATCAAAATACCTCTTTAAAGGTCAGATTTGTTTTTTTAGCAAAGACCAAAATCAATCAGATATCTTATCCAAGGTTTGTTGCATTGCATTTTCTGCCGAGGTCATCACACTTTCGAACCTGGACACAAAGTTTTTGTCCATTACCATATATTGGCCCATGGTTCCGCCCCAGTTAAAGGCTGCCCCTATGTCAAAAGTCCGGGTTGAAAAGATTATATCCAACATCTCTTGGCTCTCGTCGTCCCTGGTGTCTCGGTATTTCAACTGCACATCATAGTATGCCGGAGTCAGGTATTTTTGAGAATACATCCCCAACGCCTCAATGACCAACCCGAGATCATCCGGGTCTTTTACCCCCTTGGGCACTGATAATGCTGTCATGTTGTTTATAGAAACCGTGTGGTAATAATTATCTTGACTTTCATTTAGCTTGGGTATTGGCAATATTCCGAAGTCATCTGCCATTTCCCTGAAGGAGGGGACGTTGATAAGCCCGCACATATAAAAAAGTTCTCTGCCTTCGATAAAGGCTCTGTGGACGGTAGCTTCCCAGACATTGGGGAACCCTTTGTTTGTATAAGGAGGAGCGTTCCCAACCATGACTGTAGAAGTATCCAGATAAAAATCCATTATCTTTGCCAGAGCGTTGTAAGTGCTTTCGTTTTGGATAGAGAACTCCGGTATATCATCTTTGTTTTTAGTTACTATTTTGTTGCCGCCGGACACTACATGAACATATATGTTATAGGTCTCGGTACCAAAAGCCCAGGTGTCTTCTTCATCTAACACCGAATCCCCGTTGCTGTTTTTGGTTATATCGCTTTTGCAAATCTCTACAAATTTATCAAAATACCATTCGTCATCCCGAACAAGCTGATAAAAGTCTATCCCCAGCCCTAAGTCCTTTAGCAATGTCTTGTTAAAGAGCATGCTCCAAGTACCGTCGTTGTCATAGGTGTTGATATCGCCACACATGAAGTAAAGACGATTAAACAAGGATAATTCTTCCCTTGCGTTTTGGTCCCACCAGTCATTGGTAAAGTCAATTGTGTTTATGGTATTAAGGTCAAGCAATAGATCGTCTACCACCATCTGTGCCAAGGTGGCATATCCTATAAAAACCATATCGTGCTCCCCGGTGCCGGTGAGCACCGAGTTGCGCACCATATCATAAAACTCGTCCTTATTCTCGCCATAGACCAGACCGGAGATAGTACAATTATAGTCTTCTTCCACTCTGTTTCTTGCTTCGGCTTTGGCAACATCCACCACGGAGTATTCTTCCTCCGGCTTATTGGAGAGGATTTCGCCGGTAAACCCAAGGATGGATTTTGACCCGTGGGTAAAGTCCCAGGACAATACATTAATAACTCTTCCGTTTAAGTTCTTCAACTCAAGGTCGAGTTCGCTTGTTTCCGATGATGTATCCGAGATGTCCTCTGTTCCGGTAGTTACACAACCGGCAAAAACCGATAGGGAAATCAAAGCCAAGATCAATAAAAGCACAGTTTTTCTCATGTA
>CAZFVM010000005.1:0-29995 GCA_964522305.1 uncultured Oscillospiraceae bacterium | reverse complement strand
TATCTCAGAGGGGGGGTAAAAGCCGGGTCTATGAAAGAGGGCATAACAATGTATTACGAGGAAGCTACCCCCGGGGTGTTTTATAGAGCTCATGAATCACAAGACCCCTTGGTAAGAGCGGTGTATGACAACACTTACCTCTTCTCAAAAAACGAACTGACCGAAGAGATAATTGACAAAACGATGTATTGATTTTTGATAAAAGAGAGCAGCCTTTTTGCGCTGCTCTTTTTTTGTAGTGCTTTATCCTTTAGGGGTGTGGGTTCTGTAAAAAAAGCCCGGTGCTCTTGTCCAAAAATCCGTAATAGGACAAAGGGATTTGACATTGACTGCCGGGGTTTTGGTTGTTGATTTATTAATACAAAGACGATATAATGAAATATAAAACAAAACTGATGTTTTGGGATGCAAAAACAACATATAAAACAACATATTTTAACAAAACTTTTTTTGGGAGATTTGCCATGAAAAAGCTATTGGTGCTTGTAGTTTGCTTTCTGCTTGTCCTATCTTTGGCGGTGATATCCGGGTGTAATCCCACAGATGATTCCGATATCTCCGATGCTGCCGAATCGAGAGATAAAACCGATAATTCTGTTAGCCCGAATACCTCAGAAGACATGGATGTTTCTGAGGGAACGGATGATTCCGAAGACCCTGATGAATCAAAAGAATATGACCCTTACGATGATTATTACCCCGAGGGCACGCTTATCAATATCGACAACGCCGAGCTTGAAAGCAAAACACCCTCGGAGCTTATTAATAAAGGCATGGTAAAAAGAGTGGGCGCCAGGCGGGAAAACCCTGCTCAAGGTGCGTTGCCTCTTGTGAAATGGCTGTTTTATTTTGTGGATATGAGGGATATCGGTTATGATAACTCTGCTCCCGAGTCTATTGTTCCCTTGGAGTACTATTACTTTGAAGAAATAGAGTCTTTCAATCTCTATCATGCTGCATACAATGTAGGGATTGCCGAGACCTCGGGGAGCCGAACCTATTCTATTTTGTTTGCCTCTTCCCTTGATAATCCCAGAGAATATGTCCTTATGTATCATGATGTTTATGTCGATTTGACCGATATTGACGTTTGGAACCTTGTAAAAGCGCATGAGGTGTTTGGCAGTTTGCTCACCGAAAAGCCCAGAGGCGTGTCGGAGATTGTCACCGAAACCGTTAATATAGTCGATATTTTGGGAAATGACAGGGTTATACTAAGTACCTTGTATTATAGCGAAAATCAACTGCTTATAATAAGCACAAAAGACCAAGCCGATCCCAGAGCGGATATTGTAGACCTGTCGACCTTGACTATTATGAAGAGTCAAGAGCTCAAAGAACCGGGCAAAAAAAGCATAGAGATAGACTACATGCATGCGATGATGATTCATTCCGGGCTCTGGGCTTTTACCCTTGTTCCGGTTGACTATGAGGAGGTATACACCTATGCCTTGAGGGTAGATGATAGCGGAAACCTGCAGGAATACATACAAGTCCAAAACTATAACGACTTCCTTGAGGGGTTACCTGAAGAGTATTGGTTAAAATCGGATTCGGGCCGCTTTGCAGCGTATTCTGACAATAATGATATCTATATAAAAGACACACAAACAAATATAGTAACCATGGTTTATGACTCTAAGCCGGACACAATGGATTATGAGGATATAGCAGATATTTATCAGGCTAGGATGCTATACTTTGTCGGTGATGAGCTCTATTACAATGTATATGGTTGGGAATGGTGCTGGGGCGGCAACAGTTATAACCCAATAACCAGGGTGACCACCGAGTATTATAGAGATTTGGCTATCGCCGGGGTTTATTACGGAGATTATCTCTATGCTTATGATTCGGATTATGATGCCTCCATGCTGCTCAGGTTCTTGGAGGATATGAATTCGGATCAGGAAATTGTATATGACGGCAAATACTTCTTTAACTGGAACTTTGTCGGGCAAAAGGGCAAAGAAGAGTTTGGCATTGTTGCAGGACACAACTCCAAAAACCATAATACATTATATTTGGACGGTGCAACTGTAAAGGTGTTTGACCATGAGACTCTAAAGGTTCTCTATGAAGTAGGGATTGAAATACAAGAGCTTTATTACACTGATATGATACTTTTGGATGACTATGTCTTTGTCCCTGTTTATGCAACCGGATTGCCCAGTTATGATAAAGCCTATGTATTGAAGTACAGATAGTACTAAAGCATTTGCGGTGCTTCGGTACAGATAATACGATGCCTCGGATAGGTTTGAAGGTTATTGTATAACAACAAAAAACACACAGGCTTTACGATTTTAAAGTTTTTCAAGAGATGGTTACCAAGCGGGCTCCTATTGATGCTTGTAGCCATCTCTTTTTATCGGTGATTTTTTGGTGGTTTTGCCGAAGGGATATTTTAAATTATTCTTTGACTTTTGTTAACAAAGGGTGTATAGTGTAGTTGACAGCTAAAATAATGTTAAACATTAGTTGGCTATTGTATAGGTATCTATTATAAAAGTCATATCATGCACGGAGGCATCTGATGAAACAGTTTGTTTTGTTGGTATTGTGTTTTGTTTTATCTTTGGCGGTGGTGTCCGGGTGTAATCCATTAAATCAAGCTTCGCTCTTTCTGGATTGTCCGGTAATCAGAGTGTATTCCCATGAAAACCATGATTTGATTTTTGAAACCGGACTGGAAAACAAAAACATTGTATATACCGATGCTGTTATCTCCGGGGATTATGTCTTTGTTCCCGTGTATGAAGCCGGAAATGTCCTTTACAAAGACGCTTATATAGTAAAGTATAAATAGCTGCAACTATTAATAGCTAACTCTATCAAAGTGCTTGTCTTGGACGGTGTTAGTTGTTGCGATTAATAAAGTTGAAGCTTGTATAAATCGAAAGAAATCTTTGCAAAAAAACAACCGACAGGAAGCCTGCCGGTCAAAAAACACTGTTAATCAAATGAATCAAAAAGAGAGATAGTACTCTTATGTATCCGAGTCCTTTAACAGCTGCTTTGAGTTTTTGTCTTTGTAAAAAATACTTATTACTTATCGAACAAATCTGTAGATAGATAGCGCTCTCCCGTATCCGGAAGGATGACGGCTATCCGAGGGTCTTTGCCCTTGAACTCCGGTAGGTTTGCTACCCTTATGGCGGCACACAAAGCGGCGCCGGAGGAAATCCCTACCAACAGACCGTCGGTCTTTGCCACTTCTCTCGCATACTCATATGCCCGATCCCCGGAAACTGTTATCACATCGTCATATATCTTTGTGTTTAACACCTCGGGGACAAACCCCGCTCCTATCCCCTGGATTTTGTGGGGAGAGTGAACTCCGCCGGATAATATCGGGGACTCTTGCGGCTCTACGGCGTATACTTTGATGCCGGGAATCTTCTCTTTTAAGTATTGCCCAGCGCCGGTGATGGTCCCCCCAGTACCCACTCCTGCCACAAAGGCGTCTAAGCGCCCACCGGTTGCCTCAAATATTTCGGGGCCTGTAGTCTTGTAGTGGACCCCGGGGTTTTGGGGGTTTGAAAACTGACCCGGGATAAAGGAATCGGGAATTTCTGCCGCCAACTCCAGAGACTTTGCTATGGCTCCCTTCATGCCCTTTGACCCTTCTGTCAACACAAGTCGAGCTCCATAAGCCTTCAGAAGGCTTCTGCGCTCAATGCTCATGGTGTCCGGCATAACCAAAATAACCTGTAAACCCTTGGATGCCCCGACCGCTGCCAGTCCTATGCCTGTGTTGCCGCTGGTGGGCTCGATTATGGTAGTACCGGGGGTTATCACTCTCCGTCTCTCTCCGTCTTCTATCATCGCCAGGGCTATCCTGTCCTTAACACTTCCTCCGGGGTTGAAAAACTCGGATTTTGCCAGGATTGACCCGGTTATACCTTGTTGTTTTTCTAAGCCCGAAAGCCGTAGTAAGGGGGTGTTGCCAATTAAATTTCGAACGCTGCTGCTTAGCTGAATCATGGATTGTTCCTTATCTGATTTGTTATTTTTGCTTGTGAAGAGGTGTTTTTGAACAATTTTATATGGAAGAATAAACAATGTTGGTTTAAATTTATTTTAATAGTGTTTTTGTGTTTTAAATATTATTGACATGTCTGCCAAGTTGTGATATTATCGTAACAAGCCTAATTTGAAGGAGGGAAGCATAAATGGAATTTCTAAAATCACCGGGAATGATTTACGACCTTATGAGGTTGTTTGGATATCATTTCAACAAACATCATTATCTCGAATTGATCGATAACCCCGAGGAATATGAAGAGGTCCACAAAAACGTATTGGCAGACGAAGATATAAACGATGACTTAGTCTTGTTCTTTCACGGGGGTCCGAGCTTGCTTAGCTTTATGACCGATATGTTGTCGACTAACCATGATGTAAGCCTGCTATCTGAAGATATCCTTGGGGATGTTATAACCCAGCTCAAAAGTGGGGACATATTAAAGCGACTGCTTAGATATTATCTGGGAGATGAAAAGGATTACGGCAATGAATGCTCACCGGATGAAATATATAAGATTGTATCGGGTACCGATATTCCGGACAAGATTAAGCTAAGATTGCTGCACTTTTGTTCTAACAAGGATTATTATTTGGATACCTTAATCGCGGAACTGCTGGACAAATATGTGTTGATAGAAAAGCACTTCGCCAGGGTCAAACACAAGATAAGCCACGCAAAGAATCTGCTCGAAACCGAGGGTGCCGGGTTTGAAGTTTTGTCCTTGGCGGATACTGTTGATACCGAAGGCAAAAAGATATATAGCTCGGTGTCTTCCATGCAGGATAAGCTGGTCCATGTCGCTACCGGTGAAGACTATATGTGTGTCATCATCGGATATGGCACCATAGATAATCTGGAAGAAATGCTGGGTCCCAGGGCTCTTAATATGTTTCAGGTTTCTCGGGCACTGGGAGACCAACTCAGGGTAAACATAGTAAACAAAATCAAGCAAAGAGGCGAGATGAACACCACCGAGATTGCTAAGACCTTTGATAAGGGGTTGACCGCCATGTTCTATCATCTCAGTCTATTGGCGGAAGCCCAGATACTGCTGACCCGGGATAAAGGAAGGGCAGTGTATTATAGGGTGAACTTCGAGCTCTTTGAGAAACTGGCAGACTTCTTAAAAGACTTTGGCAGTAAAGGCAATACCTGGTTATAAAACCCTATCGATGTTTGAGATAAAGCTCTTGTTTGGCTTTTTAAAAAAAAGACCAAACAAGGGCTTTTGTTTTTTTAACTTTGCAATATATGTTCTATAACCTCGGCTGCGAGCAACAGTCCTGCTGCCGGTGGAACCAATGCGCTGCTCCCCACTATATGCCGCGAGCTTTTTTCACCATCATCAAGCTGCCGCCGGGTCCCGGATATGGGAGCCTCTCGGGAGAACACCACCTTTTGGGAGGTGATGTTGTTCTTGCTCAATTCTCTGCGCAGGGCTTTTGCCAGTGGGCAACCGGAAGTGGAATACAAGTCTGTAACCTCCAGCAAATCCGGTCGCAGTCGATAACCTGTACCGAGACAACTGATAATAGGTACCCCTGCCATGTAGGCGTTCTTTATAAGCTCGACTTTTGACTTTACCGTATCTATGGCGTCTATTATATATGTGTATACCGTCAAATCAAAGTCCTCGGAGTTGTCGGGCGAGTAAAAGACCTTGTAAGGGTTGATATGTATCTTTGGATTAATATATGAAAACCGCAGTTTTGCCGCTTCTACCTTGTCCATACCCATGGTGCAGTGGGTTGCCAAGACCTGACGGTTGAGGTTGGTGACTTCAACTATGTCACTGTCAAACAAATCCAGGGTGGCGACCCCGCTTCTGACCAGCGCCTCGGCTGCCTGACCCCCTACTCCTCCGAGACCAAAAATTGCAACGCGAGCCCCGGCGAGTTTGTCAAAACTCTCTTGACCTATTATTATCTTTAATCTGTCAAAGGATTTGTCCATGGGCTGTCCTCTTCCACTTGTAGTAATATAGTCGGTCTTTAGTCTTCTCTAATATGATAAGCGGTCATTGTGTTCTCCAAGAGCATGGCGATGGTCATGGGACCCACTCCTCCCGGTACCGGGGTAATGTAGGACGCCTTTTTTGCACAGGGCTCGAAATCCACATCGCCGCAGAGCTTGCCCTCGGAGCGGTTCATCCCTACATCGACTACTATCGCTCCCTCTTTTATCATATCTGCGGTTATCATCTTTGCCACCCCGATGGCTACCACCAAAATGTCTGCCCTGCGGGTGACTTCCCCCAAGTCTCGGGTCCGGGAATGGCAGATTGTAACCGTCCCGTGCTTTGACAACAACAAAAGGGACATGGGCTTGCCCACTATGTTGCTCCTGCCTACCACCACACACTCTTTGCCGCTGATGTCTATCCCGTAGTCCTCTAACATCTTGATGACCCCGGCGGGGGTGCAGGGAGCGAATAGAGGGGAACCTAAAGTCAGCTTGCCCACGTTCTCGGGGTGGAAGGCATCCACATCCTTGGCAGGGCTTATTTTGTTGGTTATGCTTTTTTCGTCTAAATGGGCGGGCAAGGGCAACTGAACCAAAATGCCGTCTACCCTATCGTCTTGGTTTAACTCTTCTATCAAGGCGTCCAACTCCCGGTCGGTGGTATCCTCCGGCAGTAAGTACTCTAAAGACTCGATACCTGCCTCTTGGCAGCGTTTTTTCTTGTTGTTTACATATATCACGGATGCCGGGTTACCCCCTACCAAAATCACCGCCAAACAAGGGGTGCGTCCCCCTTGGGAGGCTATCTGCCGGGTTTTGGTCTTTATGGAGTCCACTACCCGTTGGGAAACCGCTTTACCGTCTAAAATAATCGCCATATTAATCTATTCCTTTATTCGTCTAAACTGTCTTGTTCTTGTAAGACCGCTTCTTCGTCGTCCGCCTGCAAAGGTTGTTCCGGCAGCTCTTCGTCCTCTTCCGAGTACTCGAAGGGGACTGCATCGGCGGTGTCTGCGATTGCTTCTTTGTTTGTATCAAACTCGAGGACCTGTACCGTCTCTACCGACTCTGCCTTATACTTTGACTCATAAGCTACTGCGGTGGCTTGTCTAACCTTGACTTTGCGCAGGATGACGGGAAGGGCGATTGCCACTGCAACAAAGGACGCCAGCCCTAAAATTACCATCAACTTTAGACCAAACACCCTTAAGCTGTCGGTACGGAGAAGCTCAATGAGTCCCCTGCCCAAGCCATACCAAGCTATATAGTACATGGTTATCTGCCCGTCGAACTTCTTTTTCTTATACAAACTGTTTATTACCAAAAACCCTACTAAGTTCCATAAGGATTCGTATAAAAATGTTGGGTGCACGAAACTTATTTCGGGGTGTATTACACCGTCTATACGAACTGTGTCGAGACCCATCCGCCAGGGAAGCTTCTCTACTCCCGGGGAATAGCCGTATGCCTCGGCGTTGATGAAGTTGCCCCATCTGCCTATAATCTGGCCTATGAGTATGGCGGGAGCCACCGCATCGAACAGCGCGAAGGGCTTTATATCTTTTATCTTGGCATAGATAATAAGCCCTGCTCCTCCGAAAATAATGGCGCCATAAATGGCAAGTCCGCCCCCGGGGATGTTTATCATCTCCCAAAAAGTGTCGTAATTGGATAGGTTGGTCACCACATAAAGGGTACGGGCACCGATGACCCCCAATATTACCGATATCAATGTAACATTGTAGATATGGTCGGCGTGTATCCCCTCGGTCTTTGTGGCTCTGTTGAGAAAATAAATAAATGCCAGGATAATCCCGGTAGTGATCAGGATTCCGTACCATTGGACCGAAAGACTGCCTATGCTAAAGGCTGTGGGATGGATGGTCAAATCGATACCGAGTCCGGGAAAGGTTATATGCTTCATCTTCTACCTCCTTATTGTGCCCGGTTGTTGGGAGAAACCACGCTCATGGCGATATTATCGATGTTAAATACCGACAAAAACAGCTCCTTCGCCTTGTCGTAATCCACCGCTGATATTATTGACGGGTAATCAAAGAAATCTCCGTCTTCAAAAGCAAAGGACAAAAAGTTGTTGGCTATTCGGTCTGTGGAATTAAAAGACAAAAGGCTAGAAGCATATACAACCCGCTTTGCCCGATCGAAATCCTCTCCGGTAAAGAAGGTTTGTCTTCTTTTTTGTATCTCTTCACAGACGACTTGTTTTATTTGGTCCGGGTCTTCGTCCGAGCCGGCGATCTCTACAAAGGCGTAATTCTTGGATTGACTATAAGATGAGGAAAAGGTACCGTTTATCAATCCCGAAGAATAATGCTTGTTAAAAAACTCTCCGCTGTTGCCAAAGAGCATCTGGAGTACTATATCTATTGCCGCGCTCTTTTCAAATGCTTTTTGTGAATCCTGCTCCGGAGTATCCTTGATTCCGATGCAATATAAAGGTCTGGATACTTCTAAATTGATCTCCACCCTATCTTTGTTGATATGGGTGGGCTCCTCCGGATAATAACGATCTATCACTATCTCGGGTGCCGGCTTTAGTACCTTGTCACATATGGCTTCTACCTGCTCGGGAGTGACATCCCCGCTGACGCAAAGCGCCATGTTGTGCAGGTTGTAGAAGGTGTTGTAACAAGTATATAGGGTCTCGGGGGTTATCTGCGCGATGGACTCGATGGTCCCGGCTATGTCTATTTTTATGGGGTTGTTTATATACATCGCATCCAGAAGGTTAAAGAACACCCTCCAGCCCGGGTTGTCGTTGTACATCCGAATTTCTTCCCCTATAATCCCCTGCTCTTTGTTGACGGAGTCATGGGTGAAATGAGGAGAGGTGACAAAGTCTAAGAGAATCTCTAAGTTGTCATCGAAATTCTCGGTACAGGAAAACAGGTACGCCGTGCGGGTAAAGCTGGTAAATGCATTGGCGTTGCCCCCGAACTTTGCGTATCGCAAAAAGGCGTCTTCTCCGTTTTCTTCTTCGAACAGTTTATGCTCCAAAAAGTGAGCCACCCCGTCGGGGATGGTCTTGTACTGCTCCTCACCGCCGGTGCGAAATACGTTGTCTATAGAGCCGTATTTGGTGGCAAAAACAGCAAAAGCCGTGGTGTGCTTCTTTGGGATTACATAGACCGGGAGCCCGCTGCTATGCACGCCGTGATAGTATTCTTCTCCGATATCCGGGTATTTCTTTATGGTGAATTCCATCTTTTTCATCAGTTGTTGCCCTCCAGAGTGTATACATAATCCAAAGTCAATCTCCCAGCCATCTCGATGATATCCTCCCTGGTCACGGTATCCGCTTCTATTGCTGCTTGCATGGGAGAGTCGGTCCTGCCCGCTATAATCCGGGAGAGATACCAGGAGCTGATAGAGCCGGGGCTGTCGGTTATCTCTTTGTAAGCGTTTTGCAAGGAGCGCTTTGCCTCGTACATTTCGTCGTCGGTGAAGTTGCCTGCTCTGACCTCCTGCAGTTGCTCCATTATCGCTTCAAAAGCTATGTCTTTGTTCTTCTTTTCTACCCCGCTGGCTATAACCATTATACCTTTGTTTGCTTCCACCACCGGGCGGACATAATAACAAAGGCTCTTCTTTTCCCGCACGTTCATAAACAGCTTGCTGCCGGGGGAGCCCCCGAAAAGCTCGTTGAACATGGCGAATTTTATGTAGTTTTTGCTAATAAGGCTGGTGCCGATTCTCATACCGATGGATAGCTTGCACTGGTCTACCTCTAAAACCTCCACATGGCTTCTAACCTCGTCGACCTGGGTTTTGACTATGGTGTTAAGCCTCGGGCTCTCCCTTTCTTCGAAGGGCAGATGCTCGGCTATGAGCTTGGACACTTGTGCGCCGGACTTGCTGCCTACATAGGCGATTTCTATACCGCAGTTATCCAGTAGCTTTATGTAATGGTCGTACAGCTCCCGAGGGGTAATCTTCTCTATCTCTTCTATGTCGCCGCCGGTTTCTACGGCAAAGGGTTCGCCCTCGCACATCAGCTCGTGACAACGGGTGATGGCATAACTCGTCTTGTTGTTTATCTTTGCCTTGATGCTATCTATGAGGTTTTTCTTCTCTCGAGCTACATACTCCGGCTTAAACTCCCCTTCTGTTACCAAAGGGCAAAAGATTATCTCTCGTAAAAGCTCTAAAGAGTCCACCAACAAATTGGGGTTGTCAAAAGCGTATGCATCCTCGATGGGGCTGATATTGAAAGTCACATACTGCACTTCTCCCCTCTTGGATACATGGCAGGTAAGCCCTAAGGCGTATAACTCGTCCTTGCGCTTGTTTATCGCTTCCATGGTTGGATAAGTGACTGTTCCTTGCTGCAACACATCGGTCAGCAAGGAGTTCTTTGATGCGGTGGTCTTAGACAAGGGGACCAACAAATTTACCGACAGCAACGATGCCTTGAACTTGTCGGTCTTTATCGCCGACAGGTTGACACCTTTCTTTATAGTAATCCGCTCGAAGGTCATGATATGACTCCTTATATGTTTGTATTTTATAAAATCAAACTTCCGCTGTCAGTATCGGTGTACAAAACAGCGCTCTTGTGGGTCCTGAGAATACTGGCGGGGCACTCTTCGGTTATCTCGCCCAAAACCGTGGCTTTTACCGCTGCTGCCTTGGATGCTGCCGGCACTACACAGAAAACATGGTCCGCCGACATCAGCGCCGGGATGGTGAGGGTGAGGGCGTACTCCGGAACCTCCTCGACTGCCGCAAAAGCCCCGTCGTTAACCTGCTGCATCCTGCAGACCGAGTCTAAGGATACCCGCTTTACAAGTAACGGGTCATCAAAGAACGCCACATGAGGGTCGTTGAAAGCGATATGTCCGTTCTCTCCTATCCCCATACAGACTATGTCACAGGGATATTCCCGCAGTAGCTCGGCATATCGCTCTGCTTCTGCCTCGAAATCCGAAGCGGTGGGATCTATTAAGTTTACCGATCTAAAAGAGACTTTGTCGAACAGAGCGTTCTTTAGAAAGTTGGAAAACGCCTGGGGGGCACCTGTGGGCAACCCTATGTATTCATCCATATGAAAGGCGTTAATCCGAGAGAAATCTATCCCTTTCTCGGTGAGCAGTCCTGCCAACAGTTCGTTCTGGGAAGGAGCGGCGGCAAAAATCATATTGATATATTCTTTTTGCTCAAGTAGCTGCCTTATCCGGTCTGCGACCTCCCGGGCAGCTCCTGCCCCCATCTCTGCTCGATTGGCATATATCTTATAGGTTAACAAATCGACTTTTGCTTGTTTTATTGGGTTCATTGGGACCTCCTTAATCCTTCTTATACACCGTTGTCCCCTCGGATACGGTTAGCTCTATGTTTATATTATCGTCAAATACCGTAAAATCGGCATCATAACCGGGTGCTAACACCCCTTTGCTTGTAAGCCCCAGCATCCGAGCCGGGGTCATGGTGATCATCTGTACCGCCCGGGGAATCTCTACTCCTGCCTCATATACCATGGTGCGAACCAGTCGGTCGGCGGTGGCTACAGAACCTCCGAACGCCTTGCGGTCTTCCAACTTTGCCACCCCGTCTTCTATGTATACCTTCATTCCGTTTTTGAGTGAGCCTAATATGCTTTCGCCTTCGGTCTGACCCGCACCCCTCATTGCATCGGTGACCAACGCCACCCGAGATGCTCCCTTTGCCTTGTGTATGTACTTCAAAATTGAAGGGGGAAGATGACGGCCGTCGGCTATAATCTCTACATCAAAATCCTCTATCATGTATCCGCTCTCTATAAGCCCGGGGATACGAAAACCGTCCACCCTGACCATGCCGCTCATGGCAGAATAAAAGTGGGTGAGCAGAGTATAACCGCTCTCAAACGCCTCTACCGCGTCCTCATAGGTGGCTGAAGAATGCCCGATGGAGGGCAAGATTCCCCGACATTTTAGCACTCTGCCAAGCTCTATGGCGCCGGGGAGCTCGGGGGCTACTGTCCAGCGCAGGATAAGCCCTTCGCCTTTTTCTAATATCTTATTGTAGTGCTCGGGGGCGGGGGGAATTATGTATTGTTCGTCCTGGGCACCCTTGTATTCCTTGGCAAAATATGGACCCTCGAGGTGAAGCCCCAACAACTTTGCTCCGTCGTTAGGTAAATCCTTTGCCTGACGAAAAATATCGAACATCTCAAACAGCTCTTCGTCGGGACAGGTGAGGGTGGTGGGTAACAGGGTTGCGGTACCGTGGGCGGCATGGAGCCTCGCAGCCCCCAAAAACGCCTCGACGGTGCCGTCCATAAAATCATGGCCTCCTCCGCCGTGGACATGGATATCCATAAACCCGGGAGCGATATACCTACCGGTGTAATCAAACTCTATATAGGTGTCTTGGTCTTTCTTTTGCTCGCCGACATAGGTGATTACCCCTTTGTTGCCTTCTACTCGGTAGTTTATCTCTCCGTCTTTGATTACCCTTAAGGGAGTGATAATATCCCCGATTAGTTTGTACTTTTTCATGGATTGTTACCTCGTGCCTATACCTTAGGCTTTATATATGGTTACCACCGCAAAAGCGCTTATTCCCTGCAAATTGCCGGTAAAACCCAGACCTTCTTCGGTGGTGGCTTTTATGTTTAACCGGTCTGTCGGTATCTCTAACTTGGCCGTGAGGATATCCTTCATCCCGGGGATATAAGGAGAGAGCTTTGGTGCTTGGGCGACTATTGTAATATCGACGTTCCAAACCTCGAACCCTAATCCTTTGAGTTTTTTTGTTACTTGCTCTAACAAAAGGACAGAGGATATCCCCTTATACTTGGGGTCGGTATCCGGGAAGTGGGTTCCTATATCCCCCAGCCCCGCGGCTCCCAGTAAGGCGTCGCACAGGGCGTGGACCAACACATCCCCGTCGGAATGGGCGATAAACCCATATTCCCAGGGTATATCCACTCCCCCCAGCACAAGACCTGTCCCCGGGGTGAGCCGATGAACGTCATATCCCTGCCCTACTCTGTAATCTCTCATATCAGTCTAATTCTCCCCGTGAATCCAAAAAGAAAATAGCCTTTGCCAGCTTAATATCCTTTGGAGTGGTGAGCTTGATATTCAGCTCGTCGGAATCTATGTATTCCACCGGATAAGAGGCATGTTCTGCCATGGAAGTCTCGTCGGTGGAGGTGAGCTTTGTCCTTTGGGCGTTCATAAAAGACAGGGTGTATATGTCCTTTCTGAAGGCTTGGGGGGTCTGAATACTCCTTAGATAGTTGCGGTCCGGGGTATAGTTGATACCCGCATCGATATTTATGTACTTCATGGTGTCGGTGGCGATATGGGAGGCAGTTGCTGCCCCGGTTCGCTTCGCTCCTTGCACCACCCTGTCTATAAGATCAGGGGTGACAAAGGGGCGGACACTGTCATGAATACAGACTATGTGCTCCGGGTCGTACTTTTTGGCGGTGCTCGTAACCCCGTTATAAACCGAAAACGCCCGGGTATCTCCGCCCTCGGCGAAGATAACGGGCTTTGATGTATCCTTCGGTATCAAGGGCAGGTAATCGGACTTACTGCGACATACAATCACTATTTCGTCAACACAAGAATCACAAAACGCCTGAAAAACATGCTCGAAGGCTGTCTTGTTTCCAAGCTTTATCAAGGGCTTTTGAATATGCCCCATCCTGGCGCCGCTGCCTGCGGCGACTATTACTCCGCTGACGAAATAATTATCCTTCATAGTCGTATCCGAGTTTTAATGCCTTTTTGTTTAGCTCCACCAAGTGGGGCTTTGATTTTGCTGCATCTGCCAACGACTCGGCAAAATAATCATAATCGAAAAGATCGGTCTGTCTGAGCATATTGCCTATCATAATAACATTTGCCAACCCCTTCATGTCGTGCTCGTCTGCCAAACGGGTGGCAGGGATGCAACTGACCCTGATATCCTCCCGCTTTGGAAGGTCGTCTATCAGGGAGCAATCCAGTATTATAAGCCCGCCGGGGACCACACAATCCTCGAACTTCTTCAAAGACGGCAGGTTCATGGCTATGAGAATCTCGGGTCTTGTAACCAAAGGCGAACCTATGGGGTCGTCA
Source organism: uncultured Oscillospiraceae bacterium (assembly GCA_964522305.1). Classification (GTDB taxonomy): domain Bacteria; phylum Bacillota; class Clostridia; order Oscillospirales; family CAG-382; genus UBA1049. Next base: position 15,928 of record CAZFVM010000005.1, on the reverse strand, counting down.
TTGATATTGACCGAACAGTTGGCTGTTCCGCCCCTCATCTCGGGACCATAGGAAGGCAGCCAGCTTACCTGTTTGCCTATCTTCATCCCTGCCTGTGCCAATTGTCTGCCGGCGAACAAGATGCCTTGGCCGCCGAACCCTGCTAAAATAATTGCGCTCATTTTTCCCCCTCCTTTGCGGTGATATCTCTATATACTCCCAAAGGATAGTAGGGAATCATGTGCTCGGTCACCCACTCTAAAGACTTGACCGGAGACAATCCCCAGTTGGTGGGACAGGTGGATAATACTTCTACTATAGAAAACCCGAGACCTTTGGTCTGGATTTCAAAAGCTTTTTTGATAGCTCGTTTTGCCATGTTGACATTCCTTACAGTGTCCATCGCCACTCGTTGGGCAAAAGCTACTCCGTCGATAGTCGCCATGATTTCGCTTATCTTCAGCGGGCTGCCCTGTACTTCGTGGGACCTACCGTAGGGGGAGGTCTTTGTCACTTGGCCTATCAAGGAGGTAGGCGCCATCTGACCGCCGGTCATTCCGTATACCGCATTGTTTACAAATATTATAGTGATGTTCTCACCCCGTGCCGCTGCGTGGATGGTCTCGGCGGTACCTATTGCCGCCAAGTCCCCGTCCCCTTGGTAAGTGAAGACTATCTTTTCCGGTTTGGCTCTCTTGACCCCGGTCGCCACCGCCGGCGCTCTGCCGTGGGGGGCTTCTATCATATCGCATCCGAAATAATTGTAGGCGAACACCGAACATCCGACCGGAGCTATCCCTATGGTGTCCCCTTCTATGGCTAACTCGTCAATTGCCTCTGCTACCAGCCGATGGATTATCCCATGGGTACAGCCGGGGCAATAATGCATGGGGGTGTCTTGCAATGCCTTTGGCTTTTTAAATACAATCATTATTTAACACCTCCCGATAATTTCATAATCTCTTGGGCTATCTCTTCGGGGGTGGGTATTACCCCGCCGGTCCTGCCGAAAAAGAATGTGGGCTTTTTGAATTCGGTCGCCAATTTTACATCGTCCACCATCTGGCCCATGTTCATCTCCACGGTCAAAAAGCTCTTTACATGGTCTTTGTTTGCTAACTCCAAAAGCTCTTTATTTGGGAAGGGGAACAGGGTAATGGGACGAAACAGCCCCGCCTTTACCCCTTTTGCCCGCAGGTTGTTGATAGCGGTCTTGGCTATCCTGGCAGTGATACCGTAGGCTACCACTACTACTTCGGCGTCGTCGGTGAGATAATGCTCAAACATGACTTCTTTTTGCTCCATCTCGGCGTACCGGGCGAAGCGCTCCCGTACAGTGCGCTCTAAAACCTCGGGCTGGATGTACAGAGAGGTCACTACGTTCTGCTTGCGCTTGTTGCCGTGGCCGGTGGTCGCCCAATCTTTGGGAGGAATCTCCCGCTCTTTCTTTAGCTCGAAATCCACGGGCTCCATCATCTGCCCCAAGCCGCCGTCGGTCAGTATCATAACCGGGGTTCTGTATATGTCGGCAAGGTCAAACGCCTCGCCTGTCAAGGTTGCCATCTCTTGGACCGATGCCGGTGCCAACACCATTATCCTTATATCCCCGTGCCCCGGTGCCTTAGTGGCTTGAAAATAATCGCTCTGGGCAGGTTGGATACCGCCAAGCCCCGGGCCTCCCCGTTGAACGTTGACGATAACGCAGGGCAGGTCACTGCCGATAATATAGGAAATCCCCTCGCTCTTGAGGCTTATCCCCGGGCTGGAGGAGGAGGTTATGACCCTCTCACCGGTGGATGCGGCTCCCAAAACCATATTTATTGCGGCGACTTCACTCTCTGCTTGTAAGGACAACCCACCGATTTTTGGCATTTTGCGTGCCAAATATTCGCTAAGCTCGGTCTGGGGGGTAATGGGATAACCAAAAAACAGCCTGCATCCGGAACGGATTGCCGCCTCGGCGATCGCTTCGTTACCCTTCATCAATAATTTCTCAGCCATCTTTGTCCACTCCCCTTTCTACGGTGATTACAAGATCCGGACACATCAAAGCACACATGGTGCAACCGGTACACTTATCCATCTCGGTCACGGTAGCGGGATGATATCCCTTCTCGTTGATTGTGTCCTTGTCTATGTAGACTATGTTCTTTGGACAGACTGCGACACAAAGCTCGCAGCCCTTACATAACTCGGTCTCAAACGTTACTCTGTTCATCAATTCTTCCTTTTTATATATATTTTTTATTTGACTTTTGTAATCAAAACAAAGCCTTTGTCTTGTTTTGAATCTTGGTGACTCCGGGGATACAGAAGGTGTCGATGGCGGTGGTTGCCAAAATAGGCAGGCCGCTTAACTCGGATAACTCCTCTGCTACGGGGAAGGATTTTTCCAGTAGAGCCTTGGTGGTCTCGACCCCTAAGTTGGAGTTGTTGATTATCCCGGAGAACTTGAGTCTGGATACCTCTTCTATCTGCCTAAGCAGTGTCAAGGCTTTTGGGGCATCCGAGGTCATGGGGCGGTAGAGGTTGAAGACAAAAATCATATAATAACCGGCGGACTTGTAGCGCTCTTCGTCCACCGCTAAGATAATCGCTCCGTCCGGGTCCCCGCCCACATCCACAATCCCGTGGGAACCGGGGGTGAAAATAGAGTAATAGGCGACGGGCATGGAGGGTGTCTCCACATTGGTGTTGGCAAAAATGGGTGCCAAGGTCTTGACCCCTAAGTCCTGCAACTCCTTTGCGTTGTCTGCACTCCTAAAATATGGGTTGACCATATCCAGATCAACCACCGAAACGTCGTGACCACGGACTGCCATATACTCCGCCAGATTGACGGCTATGTTGGTCTTACCGCTCCCGAACCCACCGGAAATAATGGTGATATTGCTCTTTATCAAGTTTTCCATCAATATCACCCTCCTCTGATAATGTCCCCCGGGGACGCTGTGTCTATCGCAAGATAAAATTTCATGCCGGGATGAGGAGCACTGTCAATGGGGTTTTTGTCCTTGTCGTACAACCTGTCGATTGTTATGTCTCTGCCGGTGGTGCCGGGGGATAAAATGTTTGCTTTATCCCCTACGGATAGCTTGTTTCGCTGGGTGCAAAGCGCCAACCCCAGCCGCGGATAATACTTGTCCACCGTGCACAAAAAGGCTTTTTCTTTGAAATATGTGTTCTCGTTTATAATCTTGGCGTCCTTTGATGGGTCGGAAAAGAAATATCCCGTGTCAAATTCTCTGTGGCTGACACTGGTCAATTCCCGCTTGTAATCCGGGTTGTTCTTGTAGCCTTTTTTGTCTTTTATGTAGTCGGTGAGCGCCATCTTGTAAGCGTTGGTCACCACCGCGGTGTAGTATGCGCTCTTGACCCTGCCCTCTATCTTGAAAGAGGTTATTCCCGACTCTACAAGCTCGGGGATATGCTCTATCATGCACATATCCTTGGAGGAAAACAGATATGTACCCTCGGAATATTCCTCTGCCAAAAGCAGGTCGTCCGGCCTGCGCTCTTCTCTGACATGGAACCGCCAACGGCAGGTCTGGGTACACTCCCCGTTGTTGGCGTTGCGCCCGGTGTAGTAGTTGGACAAAAGACACCTGCCGGAAAAGGCGACACACATGGCTCCGTGGACAAAACACTCTAACTCCAAGTCCTCGGGGGTGTTGTTGCGAATATACTTGATATCCTTCAAAGACAGCTCCCGTGCCAATACAATGCGCTTGACTCCGTTGTTGTACCAAAAGTTGCAAGACCGGGCGTTAATTGTGTTCGCCTGGGTGGAAAGGTGTATCACCGGGTCTTTTGTATGCTCCCGCAATACTTCTATGACCCCCGGGTCCGAGACTATATAAGCATCGGGGTTAATCTCTGATGCCGACTTTAGATACTTGGGCAAGAGCTTTAGCTCTGAGTCCTTCGGCATGGTGTTGAGGGTTATGTAAACTTTCTTGCCTCGACTGTGAGCATACTCTACCCCTCGCTTTAACTGTGCCGGAGTGAAGTTGTCTGCTGCTGTGCGCATACCGAACCTGTCAAAGGCGCAATACACTGCGTCGGCACCATAATCTATGGCGTATCTCAGTTTTTCTAAATTCCCCGCCGGGGATAATATCTCGGGTCTTCTCAATGGTTGTTCCTTTTGTTATATATAAAACTTGGGGTTAGTTGTAATAGGTACCCGCTTCGATGGCGGCGTTGTCCTTCTTTACCTGCTCTTTGTTACGGTTATGCCCTGACAGGGTAGCGGAATAATAGGTGTGTCCCGCCTTGTTTGACACAAAATAATATGCCTTGAAAGACTTCCCGTCCTGCTCGGGCTGGGAGGGGAAAAGTGCGGCAGAGATGGCGTCATAACCCGGGCTGCAGATCGCTCCCGGAGGCAGTCCTTGATACAGGTAGGTATTGTAAGGGTTGTCCAGTTGCAAATCCTTGTCAGTCAAATCCTCTTTGCGGGCATCTAACACATACTGGATAGTAGCATCGGATTGCAAATATCTATACTCGGGATACTTCTTTGAGTCTTTTATTCTGGAATGGAAAACATCGGACATATACTCGAAATCAAGGGCGTTATTGCCCTCTGCCTGGAGCATGGATGCCAATGTGATGATATCATCACAGGTCATGTTGTGACCCTCCATGACCTCTGCATATTCGGTCTTGTAGTCCTTCCAGAACTTGTCGTTGAAGTTGTTGAGCAGCTTGTTTATAACTAAGTGCTCCGGAGTACTTACATAAAAATCATAGGTATCCGGGAAAAGATAGCCCTCGAGCCTATAAATACGGTCCTCGGAATAGCCGATTTCCTCTAACCTGCGGACAAACTCATGCTTGTAGGGATAATTATTTATCGCCTCTACAAACCCTTCTTTTGTACCTATACCGTTCTTTAAAAACAAATCGATGGTTTGGTCCACAGTCAACCCCTCGGGGATAACTATTCTAACCTCGGTCCTGTCCACCCCCTTGAGGGTCAACCTCTGGATTAGCTTGTCGTAGTTCATATTGGCGGACAACTCGTGCTCGCCGGAGATAAAGCGAATCTCTTCCCCCTTTGACCGATACTTGAGATAGAGTCGAAACACCCAGCCGTATTCCACAAGCTCGTTTTCGACCAAGACATCTGCTACTTCCTTTGCATCCACATTCTCTCGAATAAATACCCGAACCGGGGTCTCATCTTTTACAAAGGCGAAGACATCGTTGGCGATGGATATAATGTAATAGGACAGGTAGACGGAAAGTATAAGCACTATGGCGATATAGACCACAGCCTTTAGAAACACCGAGCCTCCGCCCAAAACGCCGGACATCTTCTTTGACGGCTTTTTTTCTTTTTGGAAGCGTTGTTGCTTGCTTTGTCTTTGGGCTTTTTGGATTTCTTTTTTGTTGGCGGTGTCGGAGAAGTGGGGGTTGTGGGCGATATCCATCACTCTGCCCTCGGCAGCCTCCCCGTCGTGGGCGGTCAGATGGGTGGCAAAACCCTTGGGGATTATGCTCTCGTCGATATCCGACTCCAAAATAGGCTGACCTGCGGTTACTTTGGGCTGTTCTTTTGTAATCGGGGCGGACTCGGACTCCTGCCGGGTGTCTTGTTGGGACTTCCGGTAGTTGTCTAAAATCTCGATTATTTCGTCCCCTGCCTTTTTGTCGGCGGGGTCTCTTTGGATATTGTTATCCTTTGACATATGCTCCTCCTAAGCGACGGACACGGCTATTATAAATACAACAGCCAGCACCAAGAATGTGGGAGATAGAAACACCTTTGCTATGTGGTTCGTGCTCTTTGGCGGGAGAGAGGTTGTGGGTGGGTCGATACTGTCGGCGAAATATATCCGCTCTAACTTTGAGGTGACAAAAACCAAAGACAACATAAAGATAGTGGCTATTACAAAACCTACAAAGAAGACCCCGCTTTTTTGGATGGTGACCCTGAGAAAAACATCGCTCCCGTATATGGATAAAAAGTTGCTGATGATATGCAAAATTATGGGCCCGAGGATGGACCGAGTGATAACCGCGGTGAACCCCAAAACCAGCCCGGTAAAGAAATATATGGGGAAATTAGCCAAGGATAAGTGCATCATGGAAAAACACAACGCCGACATTATAACCGCGTTGACGCTCCCCATTGACCTGTACTCGGAGAGGATTATCCCTCTAAACAAAATCTCCTCGGATATGGCAGGGACAATAACCAAAGACAGGATTATCTCTAACGCCCCCGGGTTTGTCCCTTCGAAAGACACCGACTCAAAATACCCGGACAGACCGGTTACCTGATTGTTGGTTATGATATACAGGTATTTTATCAGTATGGTGCCGCTTATAAACATAAGTAAAGTAAAAAGAATAAAAACAATATGGGAAAACTTCAGAGAAAAGGAAAACGCCGGGGTGGCTAGCTTCCTCCCCTTTGCCAGGTAATACAAAGCGCAGGGCAAAACTATCACAGCGACCTGAACCACTGCCAGTATAAGCAATATGTCTTCTTGTATATCTGCCCTTGCAGACAGTACACCCGCAGAGATTCTTATAAACACCAATACCGCCAAGACCAATATGGGGGCGGTAAAAGTAGGCGCCAGATACCACGCCCGAGGGGCGGTATCCGTCTTTGGCGTTGTGGCTTCCCTGTTCATAAAAACACCTTTTTTTGTGATAGTCGGATTAGTCGTCGCAATCCGGGAATCTGGCTGCCTTCTTGATAGAGTCTGCTTTGTCTTTGCCGTATAGCAATTCTACCAGCTTGAGTCCAAACTCTGCGGAAACTCCCATGCCCTCGGCGGTGACAAAAATATCGTCGTGCTCCACCTTCTTGCCGGTTATTATCGCTTGGGAAAGATGCTCTCTAAAGGAAGGGTAACAGGCGGCGCGTCTGCCATCCAGTAACCGCATCTTGCCTAAGATTGAAGGGGCGGCGCAAATCGCTGCCACATACACTCCCTTGGCGACCGCTGCTTCTATCAGAGACTTTACCTTAAGGCTCTCTTCGAGGTTGGTGGTGCCGGGCATTCCGCCGGGCAACACGAGACAGCTCATGTCTTCTTTGGAAACATCATCTATAAGCAGGTCTGCCCTGACAGTGATATTGTGGGCACCCTCTACAAAAATGCTCTCGCTGATAGAAACAAGTCGTACATCCGCGCCGGCTCTATGCAGAAGGTCGGCGGGCACTATTGCCTCTGCCTCTTCGAACCCGTCTGCCAATAAAATATAAATAGTCATGTTCTAACTCCTCTTTGGGATGATTTGTTGATAGTGACCGAACCCATATAAAAAACGCTGTAGGTGGTCAATTGTATAGTATGTTTATATATAAATCCTTCGGGTCGAGGTCTCGGGACCTCAGCGCGAAGATTTTGTTGTAATCATAGGGTATTGATGCTCCGTCTAATATTGGCTTTGCAAAGACCGGTAAGGTAATCGATGTCTCCCCTACGGCCAGACTGCGGAGGATGGAAAGGAGGTCTTCTTCTTTGTCCTTGACTATACATAACTCGTTGACCATAGCTTTGGCAGGTCTGCCTTGAGTCTCATTGTTCGGTTGCCACAGGGCATAATAACCCTCCCCATGTATCACCTGACCGCCAAACATAAGATGGGTGCGAAGGGTGGAATAAAAGAGCTCTTCGGGCTTCTTGGGGTATAGTGAAGAGGCGGTATAAATCTCGTATAAGGCAGTAAGGTCAATGTTGTCGTCCAGGTCCGATACCTCGTCTGTTCCGCGGACGGTCGTGCACAAAACCCCGCCGGTACCGGAAAACCCGAGCTTGGCATAAAGGCTAAAGAGGCTTTCGCTCTGGGGTATGCAGACCAAGGGGCGGGTGTCGCTTATGCTCTGCGCCAAGTTCTCTGCCATAAGACCATGGCCCCGATAGTCGGGATGGGTGGCTGCGGCAAAGAGATAGGTCAAGCCGCCTTCGAGTTCTGTCAAACATAGTATAGAAGCCACTCGGTCGTCTATGGTGATATAGTGAATCTCACCATGATCCCGAGCATATCCCAGTATCTCCTTTGCCGAGGGAGTGTCCTCCTCAAAGGCGATGCAATACAGCCGGATTAACTCTTCGAATACCCGAGGGTTGTGGGTGTAGAGCATTACAGTACCCCTTTGTCGGCAAGGAACGCTATTATCTCTGAGTTGATGTCCTCTCGAGATCTCATCATGTCTCCGTCGGCGCAATCTATGGTATGCCAACCCAAAAGCTTTGCCGAGAACATTGCCGCCTTGTAGCTGTTGGTTATATGGTCGGCACTCTTCTCGTGGATGTCCTTGGGCTCTCCTGTCTCGTTGCTCCGGGAATCTATAAAGCGCAGGGAGACCGCCGGTGGTAAGGAAAGATAAATGACATAATCCGGCTTTGGCACCCCTAATCTATTATACTCGTAATCATATAGCCAATCCAAAAAGGGCTCGTACTCGGACTCGGAGAGCTTGGAGAGTTGGTGAACCGCGTTCGCCGTGGTGTAACGGTTGGCGACTATTATCTTGCCCTCGTCGTAATCCGACTTCCAATCCAGCATATAGGAGGAATACCTGTCCATGGCAAAAAAACTGCTGGCAGCATAAGGATTGACTATATCCGGGTCGTTGCCGAACTCCCCGGAAAGATACATGCTTACCAGGGAGGAGTATTTTGCGTCATAGGTGGGGAAAGAAAGATAACGACAGGGTATCTCTCTTTGCTTTAGGTAGGATTCCAGCATAAGTGCCTGGGTGTTCTTGCCGGAGGCGTCCAAGCCGTCTATGGCTATAAGTGTCTTTTTCATGTTGGTTGTTATATGCTTTCTGTTTGGTTTAGTTTGGGTCTTTTGGTGCTCTTGGGGTGAGGGCTTTGAAAAACCCTCTGACTTCTCTAATCTTGCCGCAGTTCATCTTGCCCTCGGTACAAGGACCGGTCAGGCAGTTGGGTCCTGCCTTGGCAAAAAGCTTGGGATATACCCCGCGACAAAGTCTGAGCATCTCGATTGCCAGATGGCGAATCTCCCATTGCGCGCGGTTGCAGGTGCGAAGGGAAAAGAAGTTGTACAGTGACCTGACATTCATGGTCATGACTATCTTGGTGTCACAGGCGTTGGGCAAAACAGACCTCGCGTCCTCTGCTGCTTCTTTCTCTGCCAGCCTTGCTGCGGTCTTTTCGTCCTTGCCCTCGGATACAAGCCGATTGACAATATCCTGCTTTAGAATATCTACCAGCTCTTTGTAATGGGAGCGGTCTTGCTCCATGGCGGTCTCAAAAACCTTGAGCGCCTCGGGGTTGGCGGCGATTGCCGGAGGGGTGATATACTCAAAATTCTGCTTGTTGACATACCTCTGACTCTGAGCCGAGAAAGAGGCAATCCTGTGCCGGGTAATCTGCGCGAGCACCGCCCGGGATATGCCCTCTATGCCGAAGGTGATGCTGACATGCTCAAAGGGGCTCTCGTGGCCCACCGAGACTAACATATCGATAAAACTCTCGGTCTTGTCCGGGGTGAGCCCGGTATAAACCTGATCTATATCCGTAGCGGAATAACAAAGCTTGGCGGCAGCGGCGATAAGACGCTCGCCGTTGGGCGTGTAAGACAATATCTCTACCTTCATATTATGCTCCTCCCCGGGATGCCTGTCGGCAATAATACATGTTTCCCTTAATATAATAATATACCACATCCCGGAGGGATAATCAATATTAACGGCTACAAAACCCCTGGGTGAAAACAACAAAAATAATCCCGCCGGATGGGGGTTATCCAACGGGGTAATTTTTGTCTTATGGTGTTATTGTTTTTTGGTTGTTTTTGTATTGCCGGGTGTGAAAAATAACTTTGTAACATAAAACCACCAATACAAAAGCGGGTTGAGTTTTCAACCCGCTTTTGTATTTGAAAGGAGTTTATGAGGGTATAGCAATTATTATCAAGGATTGTTGAGTATGCCGATAAACAGCGGCAGGCTGGTCTGCTCGTCAATAATCATATAAATAAAAGGGCGATCGAATACCAAGTCGTAGGTATAGTCGGGTGCACACTCGTCGACCATTTCGACTATCGTGACTGCCGCCGCCTTTGTGCCCGCTTCGTTGACCTCGATAAAAGTCTTTTGTCTGACATCGGATACAAATAACATACCGGTGGCTGTGTTTGCCATACTTTTGAACTCGGCGTCTGGGTCAAATGCCTTTTTTAATCCCAATGTCAGCAAAGGTTTTTTGAGCGGTGCCGAAAATTCTGATTTGAACTTCGGCAGAGAAACCATGCCTGTCTTGGATTGTCTGTTCTCTATGATATTTATCAGCTTTTCTCCGGTGAGGGTAGCCAGATAATCTTCTGCACCGGTGTTCTTGTCCGGCAATAGGGCGATGAAACTGAAATTTGTGTCCTCATAGCTCTTGCTAAAGCCCTTCACACCTTTATCCTCAATATATGAGCGCTCTTCGCTCGTCATAAAAGGAACGGTTGTATCCGCATCCGGAGAATGGAAAGTCTTGTCAGACACCTGATACTCGTTATATTGGGACTGCCACTTTTGCTCGAAATATATGGCGTTGATAAGATAGATTACTATTGAATTCTCTATCTCATCTATAATCCCGTCGATCTTATCCCGGGTTTTTTGCTTGACCCAGTCATTGATTATGTCAACCGTCTTTGGATCATAGAAATCCGCGGGGCGGACTTCGCTGTCGTATACTTTCTTTACCTTATCGAGGAAAGACTCGTTCATTATAATGCGATCTTTTTCGTCCCTGTACCATACAGAGTTTGCTATGGATAGAGACCCTTTTGTCGGCTTGGTAATCCTGGCTACCAAATCGCCATAATAATCGTTGAACTCTGTAATGGTCTTGCCGCCACACAACACGCTCTCGAACTCTGCCAGGGTCGTACCTTCGGCGCCGTTAGCTGTCATGCCCAATGCCAACAGTGCAGACAGAGGGCTTATCATGCTGTTCTCCCCTTCTTCTGCAATCTGCTTTAGCATATCTATGGCAAAAGCATGGCCTGCCTCACGGACTCCCTTCGCCACGGATATGGCAGAAAGAGTCCTGGGAGGGGTTTTGTCACCACTGTTTGTGTCATCACCGGTGTCGTTGCTGGTGTCATCACTTGTGTCGTTGCTTGTGTCATTGCTTGTGTCGTTGCTGGTGTCATCACTTGTGTCGTTGCTAATGTCATTGCTTGTGTCGTTACTTGTGTCATTACTAATGTCATTACTATTGTCATTATTGCTTTCGCCATCGCTATTACTATTGCCATGGCTATTACTATTGCCATCACTATCATGGCTATTGTCAGAGCCCGAAGGGTCACATGCGGCAAGACATATTGTAAATACAATCAATATCGCCAATAATGCCGATAAAATCGATTTGGTCATATCAAAAAACCTCCTTGTGGTTATCCAAAACTGTCAAAATCCGGTAAATCCACTCCCTCAAACACATTTTCTCCCAACCACACTCCCTCTTGTATCGACACATCGGTCAGCTCATAACAATAGGCGAAAGCACGGTCCCCGACCGAAACATCCCGAGGGATGGTAATGGACTGCAACTCGATACAAAAGATAAAGGCTCCGTTACCGATTCTTTGCAACCCTTGGTTGAGGGTTATCTCTCTTAAGCTGTGGCAGGTATTGAAAGCAAGTTTGTCAATAATCTGCAGACTATCGGGAAGGCTTATATTTTCTAACGCTTTGCAGTTGCCAAACGCCGATTCGCCTATGAGGGTGAGTCCTTCTTGTATAACGACATCGGTAAGACCGAAGCAATCCAAAAACGCCGAGGGTCCTATCTCCCTTACGCTGTCGGGGAGGGTGAGCTCGTAAATCCGCGGGCAGTTGGCAAAAGCGGAGTTGCCTATCTTGATTACTCCCGGCTCTATTACAACCTCTTTTAGCCAGGAGCAACCATAAAAAGCGGACTGCCCTATCACCTGTATACTCCCGGGGATTGTTACCTGCCTTATTCGCTCACACTCGCCAAAAGCACCACTTGAAAGCTCGGTCACACTGTCGGGGATAGTAATGCCGGTCAGCCTGCCCAAACCATAAAAAGCCCCTTGCCCAATGGTCAAAAGCCCGTCGGGGAGGTCTATATCGGTTATGCGCTTGCATCCGTAAAAGGCTTGGTCGCCGATGCTTTGGATGCCCTTTGGCAGGTTAAAATCCAACAGTCTTTCGCATTCATAAAACAACCGTCTCTCTATCCTGTCCAGCCCCGTGGGTAAGGTTATCGCCTCGAGGCTTTTGCAACCGGAAAACGCCGCTTCACCTATCTCAATGACAGTGTCGGGGATAACAAGCTCTGTCAATGCTTTGCATTCGCTGAAGGCGTAGCTCTCTATTGTCTCGAGACTGTCGGGCAGCAAAAGCTCTGTGATACCTTCACAACCTTTGAAAGCGTAGCTGCCTATACTCTTTACCCCGCTGCCTATTTGTACTTCTGTAATGTTTTTGCATCCCACAAAGGTGCTGTTGCCAATCCTGGTTATGTCATCGCTAATTACAACGCTAATGACTCGGTCTTGGGTGAAAAACCAAGGTCTGTTTGTCTCCCACTCCGGCATAGGTCCCTTCCCTGTTATGGTAAGGAGCCCGGTGTCGCCATCAAACTGCCAGGAGATCTCGTCTGATGATTCTGTAGTCTCGCAGGAAGCAAGGCAGAGCAGGGTTATTATTACAACACAAAGAATTATCGCTGCACTGCTTTTGACTTTGTTTGTCGCGTTGTTGTTTTTGTCCACTGCTCTGCCTCGTTCCATGCTATTGTCGATAAAAAATTCTCAATTAAAATTGACTTGGGTAATACTGTTCTTACTTGTCTTTATGTAGGTTAGTCTACAAAAAGCAGCTTATCTATCTGCTCGAACTTCGTCAGATCATAGGATATGATACCCTTTTGCGGAGAGATAATGTACGCATAATCACCGATATATATTCCCCTGAGTGCGCTGTAATCAGCAAACTCGATATCAAGCACAGCTCTTTGCACAAACTCACCATCTACATAGCTATAGAAATGATACTCATTTTGGGCTTGCCAATCCTTTGTATATCTCATAACAGGGAACCCTATGAGGTTCTTGTTGTGGTCTACCAGTATTGCCTTGTGGTTGTATTGTGCATCGCTATGGGAGAAATTGCCGGATAGTTTGTATACCGATTTTTCTGTTACATTAAACTTATCGGATACATCAAACATAGATATCTTTAGCCCGCTGGTTATACCTTGGTTATCGGCATCCATGCCCAGCCCGAAGAGCAGGCCCTTGCCATATGGGTGCATGTAGTTTGAAAACCCGGGTATCTTGAGCTCTGTCATGACTCTCGGAGTCGTGGGGTCGGACAGGTCTATGGCGTATAACGGGTCGGTCCTGCGGAAGGTTACCACATATCCGACATCCCCGTCAAACCGCACGGAGTATATCATCTCGGTCTTGCCCAGTCCGGTCAAAAAGCCCTTCTTGTTGAGCCCCAAATCGAATACATAAACATTGGAAAACGACTCTCCACCCATGTAAGCCACTCTTTTGTAAGTCCTTATACGATAAGAACCGGAGCCATCGGGATAAGGAACCGAGTTATTACCATAGGTGTAATACCAATACTTCTCGAGATCTTCTTCGGTAAATGCGCCGCTACCGTCTCCGCTATAATCCCAGATATATTCCGCATATTCCCGTACCTCGTATTTATCGACCGCGACGGTGGTGGCGACTCTGAAGTGGCCGTTATATTCGTCCATGGCAAATTGATTTAGCAAATTGCCGTCGACAGTGACGCTTGCCTTGTATTCTATATTGCCCTTATCCACCGCAAACCTGTAGATTGCGGTCTTTGTGTTGTACTCTATCTTTTCCCCGACTTCGTACTCGTCAAAACTCTCGAAAAAGTCAGAGTATTTCTGCATTGCGAAATAAAAGCTGTCGCCGCTGGAGTACACATTGCTTGCCCACCCTACCAAAGCGCCGGTAGAAACAAACTCACCGGGGTTGTTGATATCAAGCCCGGAAAACACCGCAAACTCTGTGCCGCGGACTCCCTCGGGAATCATGATATCCCTTGCAGATATCAGGTCGTTGCTCTCGTATCCCGATACTACGGGTATGTAATTCTCGGGGTGCTCCTTGTCCAGCTTGTTATAGGTGTTGTAGGTAGAAATCAGATACACATAGTCTCCCACCATGCGGGAGGTATTGTAATATCCGCTCTGGTACACCTCGTTGACAAACTTAGGGTTTGCTCTGTCGGCTATGTCATATATCTCAAGCGCGGTGTAGTGCTTTAAATCGGCATTTGTCTTCGCTCTGGAGACGTAGCCTTGCTTGATGATAATTAAGGTGTCTTTCTTGATTAATATTTCTGCGATTGCGTAGTTAATGTCTTTGTCTTCGCGAAGCTTTATCTGAGAGACGAGATTTAGCTTGCCCTTGTCTGCTTCTACGATATATACACAATATAAAGCCTCGATCTTCTTTGGCTCGGGTTTTGGCGGATTAACATCCGGGGCATCCCCCTCGTAGCCGGCTGCTTGGTCTTCTTCATACAACCACGCCTCGGACCTTGAGGTATCGTCGTGGACTACCCCGTCATCTAACATGTCTGAGTCCCATTCTATCTCGCCCCACATACCGTAGTAATAAAAGTCCTCGTGCCGGTTGTAAGTGGTGTAGATATATTTGCCGTCGGTCTTGATAATGTCTGCTTCTTGCACACCGCTAACTTGGTTGTTGGTGTCGGAGAAGTCATCGTTTTTGTCCCCTGCAATGTCTTTATCATCTTCTGCTACTATATTATCGGTGTTTGCATCATCTTGTGGTGCGGAAGGGCGAATGTCACCATCCATCTCTGCCCTTTCTTCGTCAAATCCCAAATCCACATTGCCGCTGGTGTACTTTGAATTGTATGCAGCCAAGGCTTCGTAGATGTCTTTGTAATCCTCTACCCGCAGTAAAGGTGACTCGTTGTTGTTCCCCTCCTCAGTGAGGATATAGTCTCCGCCAAAGGGATGGGGCTGACGGAACAAGGAAACAGAAACCGCGATAGCGGCGCTCAGCAGGATAACAACGCTCAAGGTCGCAGCCAAAAGCCTTGCTGCGGGCCTGCGTCTAACCATAACCCGGGGGCTTGTGTCGGGCCGGTCTGTTGTGGTGCTTGCCGCATCGACGATAGCCTTGCGGGTCTCGTCGGAAGGGGCAAGAGAGTCCATATCATGGGTGTATAGATCCTTGAATTTATTGTTCTTCATGGTCAAACAACTCCTCTTTTTGTTTTTGTAAGGTTTTTGCAAGCCTTTCACGAGCTCGCATCAGGGTGGACTTTATCCCGGAGGAGGACTTGTCCAGCAGGGCGGCTATCTCGTCGACTTTGTACTCTTCGTAATAAAAGAGATGGATACAAATTCTCATGTGTTCGGGTAACTGTGCCACCGCATAAAATACCTCGCTCTTTTCCTCCATGGTAACCGACCCGCCCGATAGTTTGTCGTCGTAAGGGATGGTGCGGCGAAACCAACTCGAGCTCATATGGTTCTTTGCAAGGTTGATTGCAACCCGCAAAAACCAAGCTTTTTCGTGCTCGGAGTCGTTGAAGGTGGGAGGGCGCTTTAGATACCGAAGAAATACCTCTTGGGTGATGTCCTCGGAGTCGCTTGGGTTTTTTGTGATGGCGTAAGCAGCTCTGAACACTGCCTTTGAGTAGCTGCCATACATTCTCAAAACCGAATCATCCGTACGTGACGATTGGTTTGTCATATTGTTTACCTGCTTTCCTGAGTACTTCAAAAAAGGTGTGCAACTAACCGGGTACACTAATAAAACAATTGAGGAGTCGGAAAAGTTGCGCAATTTATGTTATGTTACCTTTACTTAACTAAATGTTAACAATGTCCCGAAGGGACGCAGTTGTTAGTTGTTAGTTGTTAGTTGACTAAGTAATAGTTGGGACGTGTCCCGA
>CAZFVM010000004.1:0-35163 GCA_964522305.1 uncultured Oscillospiraceae bacterium | reverse complement strand
AACCACAAAACTGTAGGATTTTTTTATAAAATAATCAACTACAAAACTACATTAATCCAACAAGGGAGGCTTAAAACTATGAAGATGTCGGGTGCGCAGATTATTATCGAAACATTAATCGAACAGGGTTGTGATACCGTTTTCGGATACCCGGGCGGAGCAGTGCTTAACATTTATGACGAGCTTTACAAGCAGTCAGACAAGATAAAGCACATTATCACGGCGCACGAACAAGGGGCGGCACATGCCGCAGACGGCTATGCAAGGGTAAGCGGAAAAGTAGGGGTGGTAATGGCGACCTCGGGACCGGGAGCGACAAACCTGGTGACAGGGATTGCCAACGCATATTTAGACTCCACTCCCATGGTAGCCATAACCGGTAACGTAGCTCTGCCTCTCTTTGGCAAGGATAGTTTCCAGGAGGTAGATACCACCGGTATAACAATGCCTATCACCAAGTACAATTATATTGTCAAGGATGTCAACGAAATAGCGGATGTGGTAAGGGAAGCATTTTGGATTGCCAAGTCTGGCAGACCCGGTCCGGTTTTGATTGATGTTCCCAAGGATGTGCAGATAGCCGTTACAGATTTTTCCCCCTCCTGTCCCGTAGAGGCAAAGAAGCCGGAACCACCATCGGAGGAGAGCATTCAGAAAGCGGTTGAAATAATTGCCAATGCCAAGCGCCCCTATATCTATTGCGGTGGCGGAGTAGTAATTTCTGAAGCAGGGGACGAGGTTTTGGAGCTGTCCAATAAGATAGACTCTCCCATAGGGTTTAGTCTCATGGGTTTGTCGGCTATTTCCTCGGACAATCCAAACCATCTGGGTATGACGGGTATGCATGGCAGATACGCCTCTATTAAGGCAAAATCCGAGGCAGATCTTGTTATAGCCGTGGGGGTTCGTTTTTCAGACAGAGCCACCGGAGATAAGTCCAGATATACAAAGAAGACAAAGTTTTTACATATCGATGCGGATGCCGCAGAGATAGACAAGAACATACCCGCATATTTGGGTATAGTTGGGGATGTCAAGACTGTTTTAAAACAGCTCAACAAAAAAGTCGCAAAACAAACCAATCCCGAGTGGAGAGAGGCTGTGGCTGAGATGAAAAGACAGGAGCTTGCCGCAATACCCGAGGATTTGGGGTTCCATCCATTGGCTATAGTAAGAAAGACCCGGGAATTTACCGCAGATGATACAGTAATTGCAACGGATGTGGGGCAGCACCAGATGTGGACAGCCCAATATTATGAGTTCAAGAAGCCCAGGACTTTCATCACCAGCGGAGGGCTCGGAACCATGGGGTTTGGGATGGGAGCAGCAATCGGCAGTTGTGTCGGTAAAGATTATGCACCAACCGTGTTGTTCACCGGAGACGGAAGTTTTGGGATGAACCTGGCAGAGACTGCCACTGCCGTTTCCAACAACCTCCCGTTGATAGTAGTTATAATGAACAACGGAGTTTTGGGGATGGTGAGGCAATGGCAGACCCTGTTTTTTGAAAACAGATATGCCCAGACTACATTAGTACGCAAGACGGACTTCGTAAAGTTGGCAGAAGCCTTTGGTGCCACCGGAATAAGGGTTACCAATATGCAGGAGTACCATGAGGCGTTGGAGAAGGCATATGAATTAAAGACACCGGTTGTAATCGATTGCGTAATAGACATGGACGAGAAGGTGCTTCCCATGATCCCGCCGGGCGGCTCCATAGATAACGTCATTGTGAGTTAAGGAGGCTAAAGAATGAAGGATAATCAATTCATAATTGGGATTTTAGTGGCAAACCGCGCAGGTGTGTTGACAAGGATATCCGGGATGTTCTCACGCAGGAACTACAATATCGATAGCCTCAATGTAGCGGAGACTGAGGATCCAAAGATTTCGAGGATGACTATCATAGCCCGCGGAGACGAGCAGGTCAGACAACAGGTAGTCAAGCAGTTATCAAAGATTCACGATGTAAAAAAAGCAGAGATTTTACCCTACGAAGAAACCGTGATAAGAGAACTTTTGCTTATAAAGATCACGGTTACCAAGAAGACCAGAAGCGAAATCGTGGAGTCGGTCAACATTTTCCGCGGTAAGGTCGTGGACTTTAATGTGGATTCGGTAACAGTAGAGATAACCGGAGAATCCCAGAAGTTAGACGCCTTTATTAAGTTTGCCGATGAGTTCGGTATCATTGAAATGTGTCGAGCAGGAGCCGTGGCATTAAAGAGAGGTCTTGCCGCACTGTCCGAGGATTCGGATTTTCTTGACTGATAATTATTAAAACTTAAAAAACAAAAAGGGAGTATTTCAAAAATGGCAAAAATGTATTACGAAAAGGATTGCGATCTATCCTTACTAAAAGACAAAACCGTAGCGGTTATCGGATTTGGCAGCCAGGGCCACGCCCATGCCCAAAACTTACATGATAGCGGAGTAAAGGTAATAGTAGGCTTATATGAAGGTTCAAAGTCGGCAGACAGGGCAAGAGAAGCCGGGCTGACGGTTATGAACACCGCCGAAGCGGTAAAGAACGCCGATATCACCATGATTTTGGTAAACGACGAAAAACAAGCAGCTTTATATGAGTCAGAAATAGCACCAAATCTAAAGCCCGGTTCGGCTTTGGCTTTCGCCCACGGGTTCAACATCCATTACAACCAAATCATCCCTTCCAAGGATGTGGATGTAATCATGATAGCCCCAAAGGGACCGGGTCACACGGTCAGAAGCCAGTACCTCGAGGGCAAAGGAGTACCCTGTCTGATAGCTATTTATCAAGATGCCACCGGTAAGGCAAAGGAGTTGGCATTAGCTTATGCCATGGGCTTGGGCGGTGCAAGAGCAGGTGTCTTGGAGACTACATTCAAAGAAGAAACCGAGACAGATTTGTTCGGGGAGCAAGCAGTATTATGTGGCGGAGTTACCGCTTTAATGAAGGCAGGGTTCGAGACTTTGGTAGAAGCGGGATACCAGCCTGAGAGCGCTTATTTTGAGTGCATCCACGAGATGAAACTTATAATTGACTTAGTGGTAGCCAGCGGTATTTCATTTATGCGTTATTCCATCAGCGATACCGCCGAGTACGGCGATTATACCGCAGGAAACAGAATTATAACCCCCGCTGTCAAAGAAGAGATGAAAAAAGTTTTGGCTGAGATTCAAGACGGCACTTTCGCCACAAACTGGATTTTAGAAAACAAGGCAAACCGTCCCTCCTTCTTAGCGATGCGCAGGATGCAAAAAGAGCATCTGTCCGAAAAGGTCGGGGAAGAACTCAGAGAAAAAATGAGCTGGAAAGAATAACAAGACACAGATATTGTGATTATTTGTAATTAAGGAGTCTTTAGATGAATAAAAACAGCGATGTCATTACCAAAGGAGTAGAGCGCAGCCCCCAAAGATCTTTGCTAAAGGCGTTGGGATACACTGATAATCAGTTACAAAAGCCTTTGATAGGCATAGTCAATTCCTTCAACGAGATTGTTCCCGGTCATATTCATCTCAAAGACATTGCCCGTGCAGTAAAGGACGGGGTCTTGTCGGCAGGGGGCACTCCCGCAGAGTTTAATGTGATAGGGGTATGTGACGGGATAGCCATGGGCCATGACGGGATGCATTATTCCCTTCCCACACGGGAGATTATAGCCGATAGTATTGAATGTATGGCTCGGGCTCACGCTTTTGACGGGTTGGTTTTTATACCCAATTGCGACAAGATAGTCCCGGCGATGCTAATGGCGGCTGCAAGGGTAAATCTACCTTCGATTTTTGTGTCCGGAGGTCCCATGTTGTCTTTGGACAACGGTGAGGGAGGCGGCTTAGACCTCAACAGCGCCTTCGAAGCAGTTGGTTCTTTTATGAACAACACCATGACCTTAGAGCAAGTCCAAACCATCGAAGACAATTGTTGTCCCAGTTGCGGTTCTTGTTCGGGAATGTTTACCGCCAACTCCATGAACTGCCTCACCGAGGCTATCGGCATGGGTCTATCGGGCAACGGGAGCATCCCGGCTGTGTATGCAAAGCGCTTGCGGCTTGCAAAGACGGTGGGAGAGCAGATTATGGACACGGTGGCAAAGGATGTTCGCCCCAGGGATGTGATGACCGAGGTAGGGTTCGCCAACGCATTGGCGGTGGACATGGCATTGGGATGTTCCACAAACTCGGTATTACATCTTTTGGCAATAGCAAACGAAGCCGGTGTATGTTTGGATTTGGACCTTATTAACTATATAAGCAAAAAGACCCCAAATTTATGCAAGCTGGCACCGGCGGGTCCCCACCATATGCAGGATTTATTTGCTGCCGGCGGGGTGTATCAGGTTATGAAAGAACTACTCAAGAGTGGATTGATTGACGGGTCTGCCATGACGGCAACCGGTAAACCTATCGGGGAATTGCTAGAACAAGACAGACCATATATCACCCGCAAGGATGTAATAAGGACCACTGATAACCCCTATTCCACTTACGGCGGGATTGCCGTATTATTTGGCAATATTGCTCCCAACGGAGCGGTGGTAAAGCAAAGCGCCGTAGACCCCGCAATGCTGGTGCATGAAGGGAAAGCCCGGGTGTTTGACAGTGAGGAAGAAGCCGTGGAGGCTATCTACAACAGCAAAATCGTAGAAGGGGATGTGGTGGTCATAAGATACGAAGGCCCCGCGGGCGGTCCCGGCATGCGGGAGATGCTCACCCCCACTTCAGCCATAGCCGGAATGGGTCTTGACAAGACGGTGGCTTTGATTACAGACGGAAGATTTTCCGGTGCTACCAGAGGAGCCGCTATCGGACACATTTCCCCCGAGGCGGCAAAGGGCGGACCCATCGCTTATATCAAGGAGGGGGACACCATAAGGATCGATATTCCAAACAACAAGCTGACCTTGTTAGTCAGCGAACAAGAGTTGGAACAAAGGACAAAGTCAACTGCCATAAAAGAGAGGGAAGGTGTCACCGGGTATCTCGACAGATATCGCAGACATGTATCCTCAGCTGATAAAGGAGCTATAGTAATATAGGAGAGGTAAAACAATGGAGAGACATATAAAGATATTTGACACCACATTAAGGGACGGCGAGCAAGCCCCCCATTGCAGCATGAATATCTCAGAAAAAATCGAGATAGCAAAACAGCTGGAATTACTTGGGGTCGACTGCATGGAAGCCGGGTTTCCTATAAGCTCCCAAGGCGCTTTTGCGGCGGTTGAGGCAATAGCGACCACTATAAAAGACTCAAAGGTCGCAGCTTTGGCGAGGGCGGTACGCAAAGATATAGATGCGGCATATAATGCGCTGCAAAAGGCTGCCTCTCCCCGCATCCATACCTTTTTGGCAACTTCCCCCATTCACATGGAATACAAGCTGCGTATGACCCCGGACCAAGTCTTAGAAAACGTAAAAGACGCGGTTAGCTATGCCAAGACAAAGATAGATGATGTGGAGTTTTCTGCCGAAGACGGGATGAGAAGCGATCCCGAATTTTTGGCAAAGGTTTTAAGGGTTGCCATCAAAGCCGGAGCCACAGTAGTTAATATCCCGGATACGGTGGGATATATGCTTCCGGAGGAAATCGCCGATCGAATCAAGTACCTCTACGCCAATGTGGAGGGGCTGGATACGGTGGATGTTTCGGTCCATTGTCACAACGATTTAGGGATGGCGGTAGCCAACTCCTTGGCAGGGGTAAGAGCCGGAGCAACCCAGGTGGAATGTACCATAAACGGTCTGGGAGAACGGGCGGGGAACGCCGCATTAGAAGAAATCGTAATGGCGATAAAGACCCGTAAGGATCTTTTTGGAGCTTACACAAAGATAGACACTAAGCAAATTACCAGAACAAGCAGAATGGTATACAATATTATCGGACAATCCACTCCAATTAACAAGCCCATAGTCGGAGCAAACGCTTTTGCCCATGAATCCGGCATTCACCAACATGGTGTGTTGGCTGCCCGAGAGACTTATGAGATTATGCAGGCAGAGGATGTGGGGATAGCCAAGAACAAGTTAGTTATAGGCAGACACTCCGGCAAGCATGCCATTGGCGATCGGTTAAAGGAGTTGGGATACACCTACACTGACGAAGACCTTGCGGTATACTATGACAAGGTCAAAGAGCTCTCCGATAAGAAGAAGGTCATTACAGACAGCGACCTTGAGGCAATAGTCAACAACTTAGAGCATACAGTCCCGGGAGCGTACAAGTTAGAATATTTCGATGTTCACACTTCCCAGAACGCCACATCTACCTGTGTGATACGTTTGAGCAAAGACGGGGAGACCACCGAGAAGGTATCTTTAGGGGACGGTCCTATTAACGCAGCTTATAACGCGATTGACAAGATAGTCAAAGACTTGGATGTACAGCTGGAAAAATACGACATCCACTCGGTAACCGATGGAAACGATGCTTTGGGTGAGGTAACGGTAAAGCTTTCGGCAGGAGACCACAGTGTTATAGGCAGAGGTCTTTCCACTAACATTATTGAATCGAGTATTTTAGCATATATCAACGGAATAAATAAATTAGTGGAACTGCAGTAGGAGATATATATAAGATGAAAAAACAAAAAATAGAGATGTTTGACTCAACCCTAAGGGACGGAGCCCAGAGTGAAGGAATCTCCTTTTCGGTCAGAGACAAGCTTAGCATAGTAAAGACCCTTGATGCTTTTGGGGTAAACTATATAGAAGCGGGTAACCCGGGTTCCAACCCTAAGGATATTGATTTTTTCCGTCAAGTAAAGAATTTAAAGCTAAAGAACGCCAAGCTATGTGCTTTTGGCAGCACCTGTCGCAAAGGGGTAGAGCCGGCAAAAGATGCCAATATAAAGTCCTTGCTACAGGCAGACACCGAAGTGGTGGTAATCTTCGGCAAGTCCTGGGATTTGCACGCCACCGAGATACTCAGGATAAGCCTTGAGGATAACCTCAAGATTATTAAAGACACTATCAGTTACCTCACCGGTCTCGGTAAAGAAGTCATATTTGATGCAGAACATTATTACGACGGATACAAGGACAACCCCGAGTACGCTCTGCAGGTTTTGGAAGCAGCCATGGAAGGCGGAGCTACTACCATTGCATTGTGTGACACCAACGGGGGCAGTCTTCCCGGAGAAGTCTATGAGATGACAAAGATAGTGAGGGACAAATATCCGGATATAAAGATTTCTGTCCATTGCCACAACGATACGGGCTGTGCCGTTGCAAACTCCATTATGGCAGTTCAGGCAGGAGCGACACAGGTACAGGGCACTTTTACCGGGATAGGGGAAAGATGCGGTAACGCGGATTTGAGCATTATACTCCCCAACCTAAAGCTAAAGCTGGGTTATGATTGTGACGGCAATTTAGAATCATTGTTCACCACAACCAGACGAGTGGCAGAGATAGCCAACACCCAGATAGACAACAACCATCCCTACACAGGCAAGAGTGCGTTTGCCCACAAGGGTGGAATGCATATCGACGGAGTACTAAAGCTTTCCAAAAGCTTTGAGCATATCGATCCCCATGTAGTAGGGAACAAGCGTAAGTTCTTGATGAGCGAAGTCTCGGGAAGAAGCACTTTGTTGGCAAAGGCTGCCGGCATCGCACCGGATTTGGAGAAGAACTCTCCGGAGGCAGGAGAAATCCTGGAGAAACTCAAAGAGATGGAGCACTACGGATACCATTTCGAGGCAGCGGACGCAAGCTTCGAGCTTTTGGTAAAGAGAATGTTAGGGCAATATTCTCCTCATTTTAATTTAGTGCTTTACAGGACCATTGGGGAATTCCCGGTACCCAACGGAGGAGAACCGGCGACCGCCACCATAAAGGTAGAGGTGGACGGCAAGGAGGAAATCTCCGCCGCCATGGGCAACGGTCCGGTAAACGCTTTGGACAACGCTCTTCGTAAAGCTCTGACGGTTTTCTACCCCTCCATAAAAGAGATGCGACTCACCGACTACAAAGTTAGGGTATTAGAAGAAAACAGCACCACCGCCGCTAAGGTAAGGGTATTGATAGAGACCTCCGACGACATCCAAAGCTGGACTACCATAGGGGTTTCAAACGACATTATAGAAGCCAGTATCATAGCTTTGGTGGATTCGATAGAATATAAATTAGCCTTAGAAAAAGCAAAAAAACAATAATATTATAGTATAGTTATATGAGAGGGAAGGGTTAAAATATGAAACCTATGACAATGACCCAAAAGATTTTGGCAGCCCATGCGGGGCTCCCCTATGTGGAGGTTGGACAGCTTATCTTGGCAGATGTAGATATGGTGTTAGGCAACGACATTACCTCCCCTGTGGCAATTAACGAGTTTGCCCGGATAAACACGGACAGGGTCTTCGACAAAAAGAAGATTTCCTTGGTTATGGACCACTTCGTTCCGAACAAGGACATAAATGCGGCTATGCAGACCCAGCGTTGCAGGGTTTTTGCCAACGAGATGGAGATAGTTAATTTCTTTGATGCCGGAGATATGGGGATAGAGCATGCTTTATTACCCGAGAAAGGCTTGGTTACCGCAGGGGATGTGGTAGTCGGAGCAGACTCCCATACCTGTACTTATGGTGCTTTAGGGGCGTTTTCCACCGGAGTGGGCTCCACGGATATGGCAGCAGCCATGGCAACTGGCAAAGCCTGGTTTAAGGTACCCCCCGCAATGAAATTCGTGCTAAAAAACAAACCCCAAAAATATGTATCCGGTAAAGATATTATTTTGCATATTATCGGAATAATCGGGGTTTCCGGCGCCCTTTATAAGTCTATGGAGTTCACCGGGGACGGGGTGGCTCATCTTACGGTCAGCGATAGATTATGCATGGCAAACATGGCAATAGAAGCCGGAGCAAAGAACGGTATTTTTGAAGTAGACGACAAGACCTTGGAGTTTTTGAGTCAAGCCGGGGCAAAGGAACCGGTGATTTACACCGCCGACAGCGATGCCCATTACGACGAGGTTTTTGAGATTGACCTGGCAGAGATTACTCCAACCGTGGCTTTCCCTCATTTACCGGATAACACTCGAACCTTTGATGAAATCGGTGAAATCCACATAGATCAGATAGTAATCGGGTCTTGCACCAACGGCAGACTTCAGGACATGATGGATGCCGCAGAAATCCTAAAGGGCAGAAAAGTTGCAAAAGGAGTCAGAGCGATTATAATCCCCGCCACCCAAAAGATTTATCTCGATGCCATGGAAATGGGTCTGATAAAGATATTTATTCAAGCAGGAGCGGTAGTATCTACTCCCACTTGCGGTCCTTGTCTCGGAGGACATATGGGAATCCTGGCAAAGGGTGAAAAGGCAGTGGTTACCACCAACCGAAATTTCGTAGGGCGAATGGGGCACGCCGAGTCCGAGCTGTATTTAGCAAGTCCGGCGGTGGCGGCGGCAAGTGCCGTAACCGGCAGGATAACCCATCCCAAGGAGATTTTAGAGCCATAAAAGAATTTTAAGGGGTCCCATAACGAATACACTATTAATTCTTACTAACGAAAGGAACAACATAAATGAAGGTTAAAGGAAAGGTTTTGAAGTATGGGGATAATGTAGACACGGATGTAATCATTCCGGCGAGATACCTTACCACCACAGACAAGAAATTCCTGGCAGCCCATTGCATGATCGATATAGACGATACTTTTGTCGCCAGAGTAAAGGCGGGGGATATAATGGTAGCCGGGGATAACTTCGGTTGCGGCTCTTCCCGGGAGCATGCTCCCATAGCCATAAAAGAGAGCGGTATTTCTTTGGTTATTGCCAAAAGTTTTGCCAGAATATTTTACCGAAACGCCATAAACATCGGGCTTCCGATTATAGAGAACGAGCAAGCTGCCGGCGAAATCAGCGAAGGTGATGAGTTGGAGGTTGATTTTAAAGGCGGAGTTATATATAATATTACTACCGGCAAAGAATACAAGACCCATCCCTTCCCGGAGTTTATCCAGAAGATTATCCAAGCAGGGGGATTGGTCGAGGGAGTCAACACAGGTTTGGTAAAATAATCGCCTCCCACATGCAGTACCGATATTAATAATAATAATCGAGTAGTTTTTGCAGAAAGGAAAAAGCCATGACAATAAATCTTGCTCTTATCAAAGGGGACGGTATCGGACCCGAAATAGTAGACAGCGCGACTAAGGTTTTGGACAAGATAGCCCAAAAACATAGACACAAGATCAACTACACCAACCTATTGGCAGGGGGCTGTTCTATAGATGAGTATGGCGTGCCCTTGATGCAGGCTACCATCAATGCAGCCCTGAGATCCGACAGCATTTTACTGGGTGCGGTAGGCGGACCGAAGTGGGATTCTTTACCGGGACATCTAAGGCCGGAGCGGGCTTTACTCGGTCTTCGTAAAGAGTTGGGACTGTATGCAAACATCCGACCGGTCAAGCTATACAGCGCATTAAGCAACCGTTGTCCTTTGAGAGACACCGACTCTTTTGATATTGTCATTGTACGCGAGCTCACCGGAGGTATATATTTCGGGGAGAGCGGCAGGACCATGGGAGAGTTCGGGGAAGTAGCTTTTGACACCGAAAGTTATTCCGTTACAGAAGTGGAAAGGATAGGCAGGGTAGCCTTCGAATATGCAAAAAAGCGCAACCGTAAAGTTACCAGCATAGACAAAGCCAACGTCTTGGAGAGCTCTCGTCTTTGGCGAGAGGTTATGCATTCTCTGGCAGAAGAGTATACAGATATTGAGTACTCCGATATGTTAGTAGACAACGCCGCGATGCAGCTTATTCGCAATCCCAAGCAATTTGATGTTATAGTTACTTCCAATATGTTTGGGGATATTTTGTCCGACGAGGCCTCCCAACTTACCGGATCTATCGGTATGTTGCCATCAGCTTCTTTGGGGTCGGGTCCCAGGGGCATGTACGAGCCTATCCACGGCTCTGCTCCGGACATCGTAGGTAAAGGGATTGCCAATCCCATAGCCACGATTTTATCGGTGGCAATGATGCTTTCCTATTCCTTCAAGCTTGAGAAAGAAGCAAAAGAAATCGAAGATGCTGTAGAAGCTGTTCTAAACGAAGGGCACACCACCTTTGACCTGGGCGGGACCTGCACCACCGACGAAATAACCGGCAGAATACTCGATAAGATATAAAACATAATAATAATACGGCAGACTTTTTTATAAAGCTGCCGTATTGATATTTCTATGAGTTTATAGTATAATTATACGAGTATAAAAAGTTATGTTAAAAAATTCTCGAAAGGATAATTTATGGATCCAAATACAAGGGACAAAAGCATCATGAGCGATATTCAGAATCATTATCCTTTTTATAGTCAACTGTCAATAAAAGAAAAAGAAATCCTCAACACCCATACAGTTGTTACAAAGTATGATAAGGGCGCTCATATACATCAAGGCGATAGCGACTGTATAGGCATGTTACTGGTCAAAAGCGGCTCTTTACGCACATATATGCTATCCGAGGACGGCAGAGAGATAACTCTTTACCGCATCTACGAAGGGGAAATGTGTGTGCTCTCTGCCTCCTGTGTACTCAACAGCATCGACTTTGAGGTCTTTATGGACGCAGAAGAGGACAGCGAGATTGTCTTGTTGTCAGCCCCCGCACTGGCAAGTCTTATGGCAAACAACATATATGTAGAATGTTTTGTTTACAAAGTTACGGCAGATAGGTTTTCAGATGTAATGTGGGCGATGCAGCAGATTCTCTTTATGAGTTTTGACAAACGCTTGGCTGTGTTTTTATATGAAGAGCAGAGAAAGAACAACTCTGATTTGATAAACCTAACCCACGAGCAAGTGGCAAAGTATATGGGGAGCGCCAGAGAAGTGGTTTCCCGTATGCTTAAGTATTTTGTCAGCGAAGATATCGTCGAGCTGTTCCGCGGTGGCATCAGAATAAAAGACAAAGAAAAGCTGAGGAGTCTTATATAAACGGTTTGCCCCGGATTTTTATACCAAAAAACAAAAAGACCGCCAAAGCAGTCTTTTTATAACAATTCTTTTTTATACTTCCAGCATCTTTTTGAGAGCTTCTTTAGATCTAAGCCCCACAGCATGGTTTACAACCTTACCGTCCTTAATAACCACTAAGGTAGGAATACTCATAATCTGGAAGTTCCCCGCCAATTCAGGCTCTTCGTCCACATTAACTTTACCGATTTTTGCATTGGTAACCTCGGAAGCAAGCTCTTCAATAATGGGAGCTACCATCCTGCAAGGTCCGCACCATGCAGCCCAAAAGTCGATTAATACAGGAACATCGGATTTCAATACTTCTTGCTCGAAATTGTCTTTGGTAATGTTTAATACCGCCATTGTCTATACTCCTTTTTGTTTGTTCTATTATTTACACGAGATATAATACCTTTTTACTGCATTTTAATCGGTGATTAGGTCACACTTATCTGTAAATGAAGGATTTTTGTGACCTGGTCACTGTTAACGACAATCATTACTGTTAGTATATAGACGAACGATAAGGAACACAAATGTGTTCCATTAGATATAATGACAATCATTATTTTATAGGAGGATTTACTTATGGAAGAGACCAGAAACGCAATGCCGCTTATCGGGGAAAAAGCCCCGGCTTTTAAGGCTATTACAACCCAGGGAGACATTAACTTTCCCGAGGACTATGCAGGCAAATGGGTTATTTTATTTTCCCATCCCGCAGACTTTACACCGGTATGTACCACAGAGTTTATGACTTTCGCTACCATGGCAGAAGAGTTCAGAGCTCTCAACACCGAGTTGATCGGACTATCCGTTGACTCACTGTACGCCCACATCGCCTGGCTTCGCAAGATTCAGGAGTTAGAGTGGAAGGGAATGAAGGATGTCGAAGTTAAGTTTCCGTTAATCGAAGATATTAAGATGGATGTAGCCAAAGCATATGGAATGATTCAGCCCGGCCAGTCCAACACCCAAGCAGTAAGAGCAGTTTTCGTTGTTGATCCCGAGGGATATATTCGTACAATTTTGTACTACCCGCTATCCATGGGAAGAAACTTCGACGAGATTAAGAGAATCATCTTAGCTTTACAAAAGGCAGACAAAGACAGTGTTGCCACTCCGGCAGACTGGCGCCCCGGTGACGATGTAATCGTACCCACGGCAGGTACCTGCGGAACAGCAAAAGAGCGTATGGAAAGCGATGATGACGATGTCTATTGTCTCGATTGGTTCATGTGTTTCAAAAAAGAAAAATAATAAGAGGTTAAACTATGTGTAAAACAAGATTTTTTCTTTGCAAGCATTGTGGAAATTTGGTAGGAATGATTAACGACTCCGGTCGTCCTTTATCCTGCTGCGGCGAGCATATGATGCTCCTTACCGAGAACACCGAAGATGCCAGCTATGAAAAGCACATCCCGGCAGTTACGGTAGAAGGCAACAGGGTCAAGGTTAACATCGGTTCGGAAGACCATCCCATGACAGAAGCGCACTTCATCGAGTGGGTATATCTCCAGACCGAAAAGGGCGGACAACGTAGATGTCTTAAGCCCGGTGATGCACCCTACACTTCCTTTTTGGTAGAAGAAGGGGACAAGCCTGTTAAGGTTTCCGCTTATTGCAATCTTCACGGTCTTTGGATCAAAGAGCTGTAAAATTTTTGTGTTTTTTAATAATAAGGACCCCGCTTTACAGCGGGGTTCTTGCTATTGATATTGAAATTTTCAATCTTCTTTGTCTTTGGGGGTAAAGATATAAAGCTTGCTTGCAACATAGTTTAGCACAATTACAACCACCGAGGTAATAACAGTCCCTATGTTTTGGTGTATCCCGGCGTTTACGGTCAACAAGCCAATCAGCCATATATCAACAAACAGGGTAGCCACCCGGGTTATTACAAACAATACGAACTCTTGGACCTTTGCTTTAGAGCTTGTGTTCTTGCTTTTAAACACATATATCCTATTGGTGATATAAGCAAATATTATTCCTGCAATGTTTTTTATAACGGTAGACAGGGTTATATACTCGGCACCAAAAAACAAGTCACTAATCCAAAACGCCAATATCGAGACTAAGGTAGTTAATCCGCCAAAAACCAGATACAATCCCTTTTCGGTTGTAAACAGCTTTGAAGATTTAACTTTTGTAATCAGCTTTTTCATATCAGTCCTCGGTCAAAGTTTGGGAAAGGTTATATCAACAGGTCTACTATTATACTGTTTGACACCCTGTATCCCTTTGAGGTTAAGGAGAGCCGATTATTGTTTATCTCGGCATAACCGCTCTCTATATACTTTTTTGCCTTTATCAGTAAAGCTTCGTCTGCCAAGACACCGGTATTTGTTCTAAGCCCCAGAAGAATTTGTTCCTCGGCAATTTCCTTATCGGACAAAATCGGCTGGCTGTAATAGTCGGTAGGGGAGTAAAAATCCTCGTTTAGTCTTGTCAGGTATTCAAAAGTGTTTGCAACCCCGGAAAACCGCTTACCGTTATAGAAAGAATGGGCGCCGGAGCCAAACCCGATATATTCTCCCCCCAGCCAATAATGAAGGTTATGCTTTGATTCAAACCCTTTTTTGCTAAAAGAAGAAACCTCATAATGGATATACCCGTTGTCTTTTAGCGTATCACAGACCAGGGAATACAACTCTTCTTCCAAGTCCTCGTCGGGCAGGTTTAGGTCGTCTT
The DNA here is from genome assembly GCA_964522305.1 of uncultured Oscillospiraceae bacterium. Taxonomy (GTDB): domain Bacteria; phylum Bacillota; class Clostridia; order Oscillospirales; family CAG-382; genus UBA1049. The sequence continues at coordinate 20,512 of CAZFVM010000004.1, read as the reverse complement.
TACGCCGATAAAAGGGGGTGCCTTTTTCAATAGATAACTCATACACCGACACATGGGGGATGTCGCTTTTTATCGGGTACTTTAAAGATTCCAAAAGAGTGTCTTTTGTTTGATCGGGTAGCCCAAAGATAATGTCCAGACTTATGTTTCCAAACCCTGCAGATAATGCCCCCTTAATACAATCATCAAACTCCAAGGCGGTATATCTTCTTCCCAGTACATTTAATTCGTTATCGTTTGTGGATTGCATCCCCACCGACAATCGGTTTACCCCGGCAGTTCTCAATGACAAAAGCTGGTTTTGAGATATGCTTTTTGGGTTAATCTCCACGGTTATTTCACAATCCTCCGAGAGGACAAACTTATCTTTAATTGTATCCAATATCTTGATAAGTCGGTTAGCACCGATAATTGAGGGAGTTCCTCCGCCAAAGTATATGCTTTGGATAGGCCGATTTGTTTCAAAGGAGGTAATATGTTTGATTAATCCCTGGGTATAGGATTGTATCTCTGTTTCACTTTTGCTTTCAAGTGAATAAAAAGCGCAATAATTGCACTTTTTTTCACAAAAAGGTATATGCAAATAAAAGGACAAGGGGTTATTCATCATCAAGTTTTAAGACCGCCATAAAGGCTTCCTGAGGCACTTCCACCGAGCCTAAGGTTCTCATCCTCTTTTTACCTTCCTTTTGCTTTTCAAGCAGCTTTTTCTTTCGGCTAATATCGCCGCCATAACACTTGGCAAGCACGTCTTTTCTCATCGCCTTCACCGTTTCTCGGGCAATTATCTTTCCACCGATTGCCGCTTGTATGGGTATCTCAAACATCTGACGCGGAATATGGTCTTTTAGTTTTTCAACTATCCGCCTTGCGCGAGCATAACTTTTATCGGCATGGACAATAAAAGACAAAGCGTCCACTACCTCACCGTTCAACAACAAATCCAGCTTGACAAGCTTGGATGCTTTATATCCAATCATTTCATAATCCAAAGAGGCATAACCTTTACTTCGGGATTTCAAAGCATCAAAAAAGTCATAGACAATTTCGTTTAAGGGTAGCTCATAATGTAATTCTGCCCGGTCTGTATCGATATATTTCATATCTACAAAATCCCCTCGTCTGTCCTGGCAAAGCTCCATTATAGGTCCCACATAGTTGGCAGGGGTGATAATGGTTGCAAGTACAATCGGTTCGTTAGCGACCTCGATTTCTTCGGGGGCGGGGTAGTTTGTTGGATTATCTATATTTATGGTAGTACCGTTTTTTAGCTCAAGCTCATAGATAACGCTGGGGGCAGTGGTTATCAGGTCTAAGTTAAACTCTCGCTCCAACCGCTCTTCTACAATCTCCATGTGCAAAAGCCCCAGAAATCCGCATCTAAACCCAAACCCCAGTGCAGCAGAGGTTTCCGGTTCAAAGAGGAAGGAAGCATCGTTGAGTCTAAGTTTTTCCAACGCATCTTTTAAGTCGCCGTATCGGGCGCCGTCTGCGGGATATATCCCGGCAAAAACCATGGGCACAGATTTTTTGAACCCGGGTAAGGGTTCATCAGCAGGGTTATCGGCACCGGTGACAGTATCTCCGACTTCGGTATCAGCGATTGATTTAATGCTGGCAGAAAAATATCCAACTTCTCCGGCATATAGAGTGTCTTTTTTAAGGGGGTTAAAAGCAGAGAGCGTTCCGGTTTCCACTATCTCAAACTCTGCACCGGTATGCATCATTTTTACTCTGTCACCTACAGATAAAGAGCCGTCAAATATTCGTATATATACTATGACCCCTTTATAAGCGTCATAATGACTATCAAAGACCAGGGCTTTTAGCGGAGCATTTATATCTCCCTTTGGAGGTGGAACAGATCTTACTACTTCCTCCAGTACATCCCGGATGTTTATACCTTGTTTTGCAGAAATGGTTGGGGCATGGTCCGCAGGAATCCCAACAATTTCTTCTATTTCTCGCCTGGCACGCTCTATATCTGCGCTGGCAAGGTCGATTTTGTTTATAACCGGGATTATCTCGAGGTTATTGTCTATCGCCATATATGCGTTGGCAAGGGTTTGGGCCTGAATCCCTTGAGAGGCATCCACCACCAACAAAGCTCCTTCACAGGCGGTCAAAGACCTGGACACCTCATACCCAAAATCCACATGTCCCGGGGTGTCGATGAGGTTTAGGCTATATATCTGCCCGTCGTCCGCTTTATATTCAAAACGCACAGCCCTCGCTTTTATGGTTATGCCCCGTTCTCTCTCCAAGTCCATGTTGTCTAACATTTGTTCCGATACATCTCTGCTCGAGACGGCTTCGGTGAACTCCAACAACCGGTCAGCCAGAGTGCTTTTACCGTGGTCTATATGGGCTATTATCGAAAAATTCCTAAGTTTATTAATGTCGTACAAACAAAACTCCTCCATAGGTTATAAGTTTTTTACCAAAAAGGAGCTGCTATCACAGCCCCTTTTTTATTGCTAATTTATTTCGCTTTTGCTGTTTTGCGTTTTTTATCTTTCGGTTTAATCATCTTGGATATTCCGTTCCACAGCAGACCGGACATAAACACCGAGGAGAACAGTCCTGCAACGATTCCGATAATTAAGGGTAGGGCGAAGTTCCTTATTGATTCTACACCAAAGATATAAACCATACCAATGGTAAACAGGGTAGTCAAGGTAGTATTCACCGAACGGTTAAGGGATTCATGGACCGAAACATCGACAGTATCCGCAAAATTCTTGGTGTCACCATATTTTTTCTTGTTTTCTCTCACCCTGTCAAAGATAACAATGGTGGCGTTAATCGAGTAACCGAGAATAGTAAGCAGTGCTGCTATGATATTAGAATTTATGGGTATTTGGAACAAGGAATAAATAGCAAACATTACAAATAGATCGTGGGCAAGACAGATAACCGCTGCAATCCCCGAGTTTAACTCAAATCTAATCCAAATATATATCAGCATAAGTACCACCGCTATCAAAACAGAGGTCAAGGCAGTCTTTCTTAACATATCTCCGATAACCGGTGCGATAGAAGTATAGTTAATATCATCGAAGTCCGCGTTTGCAAACTCTGCAGCAAGAGCGGAGTTTAACGCTTCTTGTTGCGCCAAAGAAAGGTCGGCGGTTCCGGTTCGGATAATAACCACATGGTTATCAGCGGTTGAAGGCTTTGTAGAAGATACATATTGATGACCCAGCTTTTCGTGCTCGGTGATAATTTCGTTTATTCTATTCGTATCCTGCTCGGTTACTTCACGACCAATATTGAGTTGAAGCTCGGTTCCGCCGGAAAAATCGATATCAATATTAAAACCTCTAATCAAAAAGGAAGAAACACCTATCAAAAGTATTGCCGCAACTATTATAAGGGTAATCTTTTTGTCATTTATAAAGTGGAACTTCTTAAGCATTGTCGGCACTCCTTTCTCTAAATCCGTAGAACTTAGGTGACGAAAATCCTATGTCAATGCTCAGGTTTAATAGCAGCCGAGTAAGGAAAATCGCAGTAAACATGGAGAGCACAACCCCGATGAACAATGTGGTGGCAAACCCTTTAATGGTCCCCGATCCGAGGAAGTACAAAACTCCGGCAGCTATCAAGGTAGTGATGTTGGAGTCTATAACCGCAGACAACGCCCGGTTAAACCCTCCCTTAGAAGCGGCCTTGGGGCTTTTACCCAAATACAACTCTTCTTTTATTCGTTCAAATATAACCACGTTGGCATCCACCGCCATTCCGATAGAGAGGATAATACCTGCAACACCCGGAAGGGTAAGGTTCGCCTGGGTTAATACCAACACCAACATAAACATTGCCATATAAGCCATAAGAGACAATGAAGCAACTACCCCGGAAATCCGGTAATAAAGTATCATAAACAGCATAACCAGAAGTATTCCAAAGGCTCCGGCCTTAAGCGAAGTCGCCAAAGACTTTTCACCCAAGGTTGCTCCGACTGTTCGTTGATCTACATCATCCAATTTATATTTCAAAGCACCGGCATTTATTTGCCCTGCCAATATCCGTGCAGATTCCTCGGTGAAGTTACCGGTAATCATAGCAGTACCGGAGTCTATCCCGGTGTTGGCATACTTTTTATCCACCGAGGGGGCTGATATCAGGTTTTCATCCATATATATATTGATTACCCGATCCGATTCGGCAGACGCGCTCGCGGCGGCCTTTGTGGCATTTGTAAACTTCACTTTTCCGGAATCGGTCAATTCAAGTTGAACAAGAAATCCGTAGGTACCGGCATCATCTATGGGACCATAAGCGTCGGTAGCCTTTTTTACATCCGCACCGATGAGAACCACTTTATCTTCAGCGTTTCTGAAGGTAAGTTCTGCGGTGGCCATCAAGGTCTCGGCTGCTTCTGCGGGATTAGAAACACTGGGTATCTCCACGGTAATCATGTCGTCGCCTACAAGATAGACTAAGGCTTCGGTCAATCCCATGTTATCCAGTCTCATTCTCATGACCTGCAGCACCGAGTTCATCCCCGATTCAAGATCAGATCCGGTATCCTTGGTATCTGCTTGATAGGTGAGTACAGAGCCGCCGGCAAGGTCGAGCCCCAGGCGAATAGTACCCTCTTCAAAAATCCCGTTCATGGACTTACCGCCTATGTCAAACCCAAATATTACCAAAGCAAATAACAGGGCTATACAAAGCATGACAAGCACAAGACGGGATACAGATACCGCACGTTGATAATTCATTTTATATGCACCTCCGGCAAAAAACTGTCGTTTTTATAACATTCCAATTATACTACATAATGTCAAATCAAGTCAATAGTTATTTAGACAATACAAAACCCGGGCATTAACCCGGGTATAAGCAGCTATAGTCAAAGTACAATGTCGATAGCTCTTTTTATTACTTCCAGCTTTACTTTTGCTTTCATACCGCCATCCTCGCCATCAACAGACCAACCAATTTTCTCCGGTATCAGAATATCACACGACTTTACTCGCTTAATAACGATGTTGTGATTGTTCAAATTCCCCGCCAATAAGTCTCGTATCAGTGTAGTTACCTCAAACATATCTTTTGGCATAGTTATAACCGATAGTTCAAACAACCCATCGCTAAATTCCACTTTCTCCTCGGGAAAGTTAACCAAGCCTGCTATTCTTTTGGAGTTAGTAAGAGAAACAAAGAGAAACTCTCCGTAGATAGAATAACTGTTGGTGGTTATTCTCATGGGGATTTGTTTTAACGAAGACAGAGATTTGATGCCACTTAGCAGATACGCCGAGTGTCCCAATGCATTTTTGAGATTTTGGCTGGTGGTATAAGAAGTTTCAACAAAGGCTCCCGCACAAGCAATATAAGTAAAATAAGTGTCCGCCATCAACCCTAAGTCATAGGGTTTGGGTGTTCCGTTTAGAATTTTTTCCACAGCCATAAAACAGTCATCGGGTATCCCCACCGAAGAAGCAAAATCATTAGTGGAACCCAAGGGTATATATCCTACGGGGATTCGCACCCGACTGTGCATAACTCCGTTTACAACTTCGTTTAATGTCCCGTCTCCGCCACAAGCCACCACCAAGTCGTAGTCTTTGGCGTTATACGATACAAATTCAACAGTTTGTTTTTTGCCGACAGTGGGATATACAGTCACTAATTTACCATTTTGAGTAAAGATGTCCACTATCTTAAGAAGGACAGTCTTACCCTTCCCTCTGCCGCTTTTTGGATTGATTATCAGCAATACTTTTTTTGGGTTATACATCCGACTTCTCCGTGCAACAGTTTGTTTTTGAGATTTTTCCGATTAATATAAGTGTAAAGTCCGGGGCACCATATAGATTTGTTTTTATGCTTTTATATACATGGTTTGCGATTTTTATTTCGACTGAAGCTGCCCGGTTTATATATTATAAGATAAGACTCCTAATTCTTTTATACTGCCCCTTTCGGATAACCATGTTTTTATAGGGGTGACAGGGCATTACAAAAAGGATTTTCAACCTATGTTCTCCGTTATATCTTTGGGAGAATAGACCCCCTTTTCGGTAACAAAACCGGTTATGAGTTTAGCCGGGATTATCTCGACTCCGGGACTGTATGTTTGTATACCTTCGGGAGCAATCAGGCTTGTAAAGTGGAGTTTGTTGACCTTTTCCGGCTCCCTTTCTATTGCGGGCAAATCCGGTCCGGTTTTGTATTTTGGGTCGATAAATGCGTGGGGCATACATATATAAAAAGGCACATCATAATAATCACATAGCACAGCAATACCGAGGGTTCCTGCCCGGCTTATAGCGTCACCGTTGGCAGCAACCCGTTCACAACTCACTACCACCGCATCAACACCCTCTTTTGACATCAGGTCAGCTATTACATTGTCACAGACAAGAGTTGTATCTATCTCGTTTTTTAACAGCTCGTAGGCAGCAAGCCTTGCTCCTTGCAGCATCGGTCGGGTTTCCCCCACATACACTTTAAAGTTTATCCCGTTTTCGTTACCGACATAAACAGGGGCAAGAGCGCTCCCATACTTGACAGCTGACAGCTCGCCTACATTACCATGGGTCAGCAGGCTATAGCCATCTTTTAATACAGTCAGTCCGTTGATTCCTATTTGTTTGCAGATTTCTATATCATCTTTATATATGTTCAAAGCTTCTTTTTTCAAAGCTTCTTTTATAAGGGTTATACTACTTTTTTTGTTTTCCATAGCACAACTCAGCATGCGGTCTATTGTCAATGACAGATAAAATGAGGTCGGTAGACTGGATTTCAACAGCTGTGCAGTTTTTTCAAGGGAATAGAAAAATCCTTTTTTGGTAGTATCTTTAAAACGCACAGCCACTGCATACAAACCTATCGCCGCCGCTACCCCGACAGCACTCCCACCCGATACAGAAAAGTTTTGTATAGCAGAAAAGACATCCCTGACTTCATATAGGCGAAGGATAACCTCTTTTTCGGGCAATTGATTTTGGTCAATGCAGCAAAGAAGATTGTTCTCCGGGTCCATCCATACCGTATCTATCATAAAACTCCCTCCAAACCGGGTGACAAAAACACTGTTTTAATGCTTACGTGTTTCCTTGCGTTTTCGCTACATCAAAAGCATTTCCTAAACCTTTGATGTTTTCACCGATTAAAGGCATTAAATCAAACAGGAAACTCTGCGTCGCAAAGGTGTGTTTTTAATTTGTTTACATTATACCACGGGTTTGAGTTCTTTGCAATAAACAGTTTGTTGTGCTACAATTGTTATGCCGTTTTCGGGTGTAGTATCGGCATTACAACAGGGGTTATGTTTTTATATTTCTACTATCAAAAACTTCGGTTGGGAGGCGTAATATGAAGAAAATAGTCGTAATAATGTTGATAACGGTTATTTTGCTATCAGCTTTTGTGGCGATAGGGCTTAATTACTCCTCTGACTCAGGTTATGTCCTGCCCGAGGCGCTAAACGGTGCAGATAATGTGTTTTTGTCTTACACCTTTTATCCCTCGGACTGGTCTAAGGGTAGACGCACCAAAGAGCAGTATTTACCTTTGGTAGGATACACCGACCCGGAGGGCACTGTAACCGATATATTTTTTGATTCATTTTTGTTTTTGCCCTGTGTCATCACTGCCCCCAGCGGCGGCACGATTTACAAAGGCTCGGGTACTCAGTTTGCCGCTAATTTCTCTGATTGGCAGATGTTTGTGGAGGATGTATTTTTAGAAGAATATAATATTCACGCCTTGGACCAAGCGGTAGAAGAGACCAAGGAGAAGTTGGGGGAGGGATACGAAGACTTTAAGGCTAATGTATTCCTTACGGTTTTATATCCCGAAAAAAAACAGGAAAACTTTGGAGACATAGATAACGACGGAATAACAGAGAACTTTCGGGATCGCGCAGACAGATACAAAGCTATAAAGTGGATTATTGACACCCAACTTCAGCGTTTTGAAGAAGCCAATTTCAAGAACCTCAATTTAGTCGGTTTTTATTGGTTTGAGGAGAACATAGCCACTAGCGACAAGCAGGAGGCGAGAATAATAAAGTATATGACCGACTACTTGGCTGGAAAGGATCTCAAGTCCATTTGGATACCTTATTATAATGCATCCGGATATGGTCGTTGGGCAGAGTATGGCTTTACCGCTGCCATCTATCAACCAAACTACATGTTCTACGAGGTCTCGGAGAACAGAGTCAAAGAAGCATGCGAAACCGCAAAGCGATTGGGGATGGGTATCGAGATTGAGATAGACGGCTCGGTTTTTACCTCTGTCGAGAAGTACAACCGTTATATGACTTATCTAAAAGTTGCCCTCGAACAAGAGGCAAACAAAGGGGTTAAGATGTATTACAACGACTCAGTACCCGGGATTTATTATGAGGCTTTTGAGTCGGCAGACCCGATTTTTCGAAGGATATATGACCTAACTTACAAATACGCAAAGCAAACTCTAGCTCCGGAGGATATAGTTTTCCTCCACGAAGAAAAGCTTGGAGTAAAATAATTTTACTATAAAAAAACATTTGGGCTGTGTTTATGTTGCGATACACACTTATTATATTTACACAGTTCGGGAGGTGATTTTTGTGAAAAAGACAATATCTTTAATGTTGATAACAGCTTTACTACTTTCAAGTTTTATAGTAGTAGGGATGCTTTATGCCTCCGCTACCGACTACATTTCGCCCGAGGCGTTAGACGGCACCGATAATGTGTTTTTATCATACACCTTTTATCACAAGAACTGGGCAACGGGCAGGCGCACAAAGGAGCAATACCTGCCTTTGGTGGGATACACCGATACCGAGGGGAACGTCACCGATATTTTCTTTGACTCCTATCTTTTTTTGCCTTGCGTGACCACTGCTCCCAGCGGGGGTGCGATTTACAGGGATAACAACAATCCTTCGAACTTTTCCGATTGGCAGATGTTTGTTGAAGACGTCTTTTTAGAGGGTTTTAACCTCCCGGCGCTTAATCGTGCCGTAGAAGAAACCAAGGAGAAGTTAGGGGAAGGTTATGAGGATTTCAAGGCTAATGTTTTTCTGACAGTTTTATATCCCACAAAGACCCAGCGAAACTTTGGAGATATAGATAATGACGGAATAGTTGAGGATTTCAACAAAACCGCAGACAGATACAAGGCCATAAAGTGGATTATCGACACCCAGCTTCAACTGTTCGAAGAAGGGAATTTTTCCCATCTCAATTTAGTCGGTTTTTATTGGTTCGAAGAGAATATTCAATTAGGGGATGTTGACGAAGGCAGAGTCATCAGATATATGACTGACTATGTCAGGAACAAAAACCTCAAATCTATATGGATCCCTTACTACAACGCATCAGGGTACAACCGCTGGTCGGAATATGGCATAGATGCCGCCATCTATCAACCCAATTACATGTTCTATGATGTCCCGGAAAGCAGGGTAAGGGATGCCTGCAATACCGCAAAGCGCTTGGGGATGGGCATAGAAATGGAGATAGACAGCTCGGTTTTCACCACCGTCGAAAAATACAATCGTTACATGACTTACTTGAAGGTCGCCACCGAGCAAGGGGCAAATCAAGGGGTTAAGATGTATTACAATGATGCGGTTCCCGGGGTTTACCTCAGAGCTTACGAGTCCGAGAACCCGATTGTTCGCAGGATTTATGACCTGACTTACAAATATGCAAAACAAACGCTAACCCCCGGAGAGATTATCTTTCTTAATACCCGAAACAGGTATGAAGATTACGATATAGTCTCCGTAGACAAGCCCTATACCACCACCACTCCATACACCGACTCCACCTCAGGGTACGCCAATGTAAGCGGCAAGGAGTTGACCGACGGAGCATATGGAATAAGCAACTACGGCACCGAATGGATAGCCTTTCACAAGAGCCTGATGCAGGAGGGAGCGTATTATATCAATCTGGATTTAGAAAGGGTATACAACGACTTATCCCTTTTTGCGCTGGAAGTACAGGAAGATACCGGTGCGGGAATTTCATATCCCGGTTCCGTGGAGTATTTTGTTTCTACCGATGGTGTTGATTATACAAGCTTGGGATATGGTAAGATTGATGACAGTTTTTTAGCCGGTACGGAGTTTGTTTACAAACCCGGGTTTCCTGTTTCCGCCAGGTATATAAGGGTAAAGATACTGCCCGGAAAATATAACTTTGTATTCGCCTCCGAGTTGTCTGTGGGTATAACCTCTTCCGGGCGTTTTGGCACAAAACACCATACAAATGTAGCTTTGGATAAGAGTTATGTATCCACCCCTCCGTTTACCGACAGCGATCTTGGGTATGCCAAAGTATCCGGAAAAGAGCTGACCGACGGAGCATATGCGTTTTCCGAATATGGAGTGGAGTGGTGCGGTTTCAACCATTCCGATGCTTTAGACGGTAATTATTTTATAACCGTGGATTTAGAGGACAAAACACCTTTGATAAATCTGTTTTGTCTCGAGCTCGAAGAGATACCCAGCGCCTCGGTAGGTCTGCCACAAAGTGTTTCTTTCTATGCTTCCGACAACGGGGTTGACTTTACTTTCATTACCTCAGCCACCCCTGTATTAAACAAGGATAAACTCTACAGTGTTATAGCTTATTCATCACCTGTGTCCGCAAGATATATAAAAGCGGTAATGGACAAAGGAAAAGCAGCTTTTGCTTTTGTCTCCGAGTTTTATATCGGGGCAATACCGGCACCGGAGCTAAATCCTCATACAAATATAAGCACAAACAATCACAACCTTGTTATAAACGGCATAACCGAAAACAAAACCGCACAAGAAACCAAGTCTTTATTCAAGACTCCGGTGACCATTAAGAACAAGTCGGGTAAGGTTATGAAGGACTCTGACTTGGCAGGGACAGGAGCTTTAGCTGTTTATATCGTAGGGGACAGGGAAATAGAATATGTTATAGTAGTAAAAGGGGATATAGACGGTGACGGCAAGGTTACTTCTCTGGATTATCTTATGATAAGACGGGGGTTTCTCAAGACTTTAGAATATACGCACATTCAGGAATTGGCGGCGGATATCAACGGAGATAGCAGGATTAACGCAATCGATTATTTAAGGGTCAAGCGCCACTTTTTGGGAACATACAATATCTTTGAGACTTAAAGATATATTCGGAACAAACCGACAGATTTTCTCTCCCGAGCCCGATGATTTATGCATCGGGTTTGGGGATTTTTGTTTATATAGGTTGTTAGGTCACAAATACTGTGCTAAAATAACTTAAAGATACAAAAAAACATATCCCGGAGGACATATATGCTTTCTGATAAAAACCTTATAGAAGTGTCAAAGGTAGGTTCTGAGATTATAACGGAGTCTATAGACGACAAGGTATTCATAAATGCAGCAAATCGGATGTTTTCTATCGGCGGAATAACCCACCCCTTAGACAACAACAACGAGTATTATCGACTCGACGCTTTTGCCAAGGACAACTATTCCCGAGCAAACGCCTCCCTCGGCGTATGTACTGCCGGCGGAACAATAAGGTTTATAACCGATGCCAAGACCATAACCGTCAGAATATGGCTCAAAAATCCAATAACCGGGATGAACCATTTTACCAACAGAGGAGTGTATGGCGTCGATGTTTATTCCGGCAGCGGCAACAATAAGAAATATGCCGTAGCCGCCATGAAGACTATTGCGGACAGCACTGTCTTCAATCAAGAAGATATTCATCTGACCGAGGATATAAGCGAGGTTTCTATATATCTGCCCCTATATTCCGGAGTTGAGAAGCTTGATATCGGGTTTCCCGAGGATTCTCGCATAGGCTCTCCGCCAAAGCGAGCAATAAAGTCCCCCTTAGCTTTTTATGGCTCTTCCATAACCCAAGGTGGATGTGTTTCCAGACCGGCAAATATGTATTCCCACATTATCTGCAGAGAGCTGGATGCTGATTGCCTTAATCTCGGGTTTTCGGGGTCCGCAATGGGAGAGCAATCCATCGCCCATTACTTGGGACAAAGGGAGATATCGGCTTTTGTGATGGATTATGATTTTAACTCCCCAAGTGCGGACACCCTGCGCCAAACCCATGCTCCCTTTTTTGATACTTTTCGTGAGCATCACCCGGATGTCCCGGTAATCTTTGTTACCCATCCTTATTTTGGTGTAGAGACCGAGCACAACAGACAAAGAAAGTCGGTGATAAGCGAGACCTATAATAAGGCTGTACAAAAAGGGGATACAAAAGTATATTTTGTAGACAGCGAGGACTTTTTCCCTTTAGAAATGCGGGATTTGTTCGCGGTGGACTATCTGCACCCTAACGACCTGGGCAATTACTATATGGCAAAGGCCATATTACCGGCAGTCAAACAAGCTCTAAAACTTTAAAAAAGAGGCTTTCATAGAATGCAAAGAGAAGACCTAATTCGATGTATAAAAAACGCAGAAAAAACAGTTAGGATTGTCTTGATATTTTTATCCACAGTCCTATTGCCTAATCTATTTATAGCTGTTGCTTTGATGGACAAAGAGCAAGAACTCGAGTTTGGCAGTACCATCTTTTTTTATGCTGCAGGCATTTTGTTTTTGGTTTTTTATTATTCCATGGTAAAGATTTACGGAGAGACAAACAGGCAGTTGTCAGAGTCCTACAAAGCCCAACCGAGCTCCAAAGCAACAGGCAACCATAACAAAAAGAGCAAAACATCCTTTATCGCAAAGAGAAGGATATTTTGGGTCGAATCTCTGGTATTTGTGATTTTGTATTTTGTCTTTACTCCTCAATGGATCAAGGATTTCCACAAGGAGGTGTTAGCCGATAGTTTTATAAAATCCTTCGCAGTTTTTAAGGTAGCATTTGTAGTTTTGGTTTTTATAATATTCTTCTTGTCTCAACTGTCTGTTTTGGCAGAATTTGACAGAAGCTCCCATTACAAAGTGCGGCAACGCAACCGTTCGCAAGAGATAAAAGAATGGAGTTTTTATATAAAGTGGGGGATAAATTTCCTTATATTTGGGATTATTTTTGGTTTAGCTGTAATTTTAGTGCCTATCTCAAAAGACTTAATTAATGCGTTTTCTGTCATTCCTTTTTTCGCTATTGCGGGATACATTATATTGTTTTTGGCTATAAAAAGGCTGTATCAGTTAATGGTTGCTCTTAACACCCGCCGAACATTTCTAAGGAGTTTCAAAGAGTTATGCGTTAAAGAGGGATACGAAATAAAGGACCAAGCCATAAACAACCCCTATTTTTCAATTCTCAAACCCTTTATCAGAGAGAGTTTTGTAGTTACTGCCCACGGAGATAGCTATTCCTGCAAACTCCTCGGATTCTCAAAGAAGAACAACCCCTTGTATTTTTTAGATAACAAAAAAGTTAACTATGTCAAGGTTTTCAATCTATTAAAAGCAGAACTGTTTAGATATTCAGAAAGTTTTAGTTTCGACTACGATTCTCCCCACAAGAAGATCATTATACTAAACCCCACCCCCAAATTTGTATATCTGTCCTCCGACGGAAAAAACACCGAAATCGAAAACGGCGATAGGATAGGAGAGTATATCATATTTACCGGCACCGGATTTCTAAACGCTCTTGGGCGCAACAGTATAATTATCAAACCCAAGGATTATATAAAGTATTAACCCTTCTTTTTTTTCTTAAATATGCAAAAGAATCCAATGGTGGATTGTCTGCACCCTTACGACTAGTGTTGTTTCTATATAGCAAAGGTCATAGTCCCGGAAGTTGAGCAAGTTTAAAACTACAAAAAGGAGGCAAAAAAGAATGCAAAAAGAAAACCTACTTCAATATTTGCAAAAAACAGAAAGCATCTTCAAGCTTGTTCTGATATTTTTTTCCACATCCTTTCTTCCCTTTATTCTAATATCGGTTATTTTGGAAACAAAGGATAGGTATGGTGATTTGAATCCGGCTATCCCTTATTATTTGAGTGGAGTTTTGTTTGTATTGTTTTTTTATTCCATGGCTATGATTTTCGCCGAGAGTGACAAAGAGCTGTTAAAATCTTACAAATCACGGTTCAAAAATATACAGACAGCAAACAAAAGCAGGAAGCAAAAGGTAAGATTCATAGCAAACAGCAAAATGTTTTGGCTCGAAAGCGGAATCCTTGTTTCATTGTGTTTTCTTTTGACTCCCGGTTGGGTTTTGGACTTTAATACTCAAGTATTTACCGACACTTTATTTGCGTCTCATATAGCCATCAAGATATTATTATCTCTTTTTGTAGTTAGTATTTTATTTGTTTCCAAGTTATCGGTTTTATCCGGGTATGATATTAGCTTTTATAACAAAGCTCGGCAAAGCGACCTTTCCCGCAGGATAAGAGAATGGAACTTTTATATTAAGTGGGGAATCAACTTTCTTTTGTTTTCGTTGATTTTTTACCTAACCGGTTTGGCATTACCGGGATTAAAAGTTGTTGTTGATATATTCACAGTAATACCCGTATATAGGATTTTGATATACATAGTATTGCTTTTAATCCTAAAAAAGATACTTTCAATAACCATTTTTCTTCATAAGCGTCGGAGGTTTTTGAAAAACCTCAGGCAGCTCTGCGAAAGGGAAGGATACGAAATAAAGGATAACCACATAACCTACTCCTACCGCTCTATAGCGAAGCCCTTTAAAGGAGAAAGTTTTTTGGTCACAGCCCATGGCGAGAGTTATTCCTGTAAGATTTTGGGCTTTACAATAGGGAAAGATCCGCTTTTTTTCCACGAAGAAAAAACAGAGGAAAAGATCAGGTTTTTTAGGATTTTTAAGAAAGAGCTGTTTAAGAATTCAAAGTTGATAGATTTTGATTACGAATCTTCCAATATTAAGGTCCTTATATTAAACCCCACTCCAAAATCGGTTTTTCTGCACTATATGGGCAAGAATACCGAAATCGAAAACGGTGATAGGATAGGAGAGTATATCATATTCAACGGCACCGGGTTTCTAAATGCCCTCGGGCGTAACACCATAACTTTTATCCCCAAGGATTATATAAAATATTAGCCCTTTTTCTGGGTATCAACAAAAGCACGGCTCAAAAATACAAAGCATGAGCTTTAGACTAAAAAAACACGCTGCAAAACTGACCTTACAAGTCTGTTTCCGGCGTGTTTTTGTAATAATCTTCTTTAATGGGTTTATGTTATGGTTTTTGTTTTTTATGCTTCCAAGAACCAGCGTCCCTCCTCGTCGAACAAAAACACCTCTTTGTTTCTTATTCTGCAGGTATATCTCAGACCTACACCTCCGGCTTTTAGTGAGGCGGCACGCCGGATATCCGATACTCGGTCCACCTCAAACTTTCGCCCATCCTTCCATATTACGGCAAGGGGCAGCGCCTTACCCTCTATGTCATGTTTTACAATTACCGCAACATCAATTCGCATTTTTTGCAAAAAGAACCTTCCTTTAATTATTTAAAATAAGATACGGGAAAAATAACATGGTCTTCCTTGGGATTTATCTTTGACAACAACTTATCCTCCAACATAATCCCCCTTTGAATAGAAAAATGTCCGAACCTGTATCTAATCTTATCCACGGTAGCTTCAAGGCTTTCCTTCCTTTGGGCACGCATTACCTCCGGCACCAAAGACATTTGACGATATTCGCCTGTCATGAGATCACAAGCTCTAATACCAAGACTGCGAATTTTATATTCCCCTCCCAAGTTTGCACAAAACAATTTAAGAGCAACTCTCACCAATTCTTCCGAAGAACAAGTGGGGTAGTCGAGTTTGATTTGACGCTCAAAGGAGTGGAGTTTTTCATCCCTTACAGATATCTGCACCGTATTGCATAGATAATCGTATTCCCTAAGCCTTGCAGCGACGCTCTCGGCGAGGAGAAAGAAGGTGGTCTTGACCTCCTCCGGGCTGGTCAAGTCCTTCGGGGTAGTGGTGGAGTTACCGATAGATTTAACTATAGGTTTTTGGCTTTGGTCACTGACCGGAGCCAAATCTTCTCCGTTGGCGAACTGCCACAATACAACCCCCATTTTTCCAAACCATGCACGAAGAAGCTCCACTTTACAGTTGGCAAGACTCCCAATGGTAAGGATATTATATTTCTTTAGCTTTTTGGCTGTGGAAGGCCCCACATACAGCAGTTCTCCCACGGGCAAGGGCCAGACGACCCGCTTATAATTGTTTCTATAAATCTCGGTGGTGGCATCGGGTTTTTTTATATCTGACCCCAACTTCGCAAAAACTTTGTTAAAGCTCACTCCTACCGATATGGTTATTCCAAGCTCTTGGCTTACCCGTCGGCGCAATTCATCGGCGATGACTTTACCGCTGCCAAACAACCCTTGACTCGCCGTTACATCCAGCCAGACTTCATCCAATCCAAAGGACTCTATCCGGTCGGTATACTCTCGATATATCTCCCATGCCATTTTAGAAAACCGCATGTATTTTTTATAATCCGGGGGCACAAAAACTATATTTGGGCTCTTTTTCCGAGCCTCCCATAAGGTCTCACCCGTCAAAACCCCTTGGCTTTTTGCAATATTGTTTTTGGCAAGCACAATCCCGTGTCTTTTCTCCGGATCACCGCCCACTGCCACCGGTTTATCCCTGAGAGCAGGGTTGTACAGACACTCCACTCCGGCATAGAAATTATTGATATCGGCGTGCAAAATGCATCTTTCCATAAGGCTCCTCGAACAAATGTTCTTTGATAAATTTTAGCACAGGGTTGGGTAAAAATCAAGGAAACCAAACAAAAATGTTTGTGTTTGCACCAAGGGGGATTACGGATTGTAATTTTCCCCCTATAATTAGAAAGGGGAACAATATCATGGATTTTGCATAGGTGCAAAAATATATGGGGACCCGGTTGTTAATTTCGGTATAAATATGTTATAATATCAAGACAGAGGCGCAGAGACTAATAAGGGACGGAGAATTGTGAAGATATGAGAAAGACCAAGATAGTCTGTACTTTGGGACCGTCTACCGACGACCCCAAAGTTTTAAAGCAAATGCTGTTGTCCGGGATGAATGTTGCTCGGATAAACATGTCTCACCAAGACCAAGAGACCCATTTGCAGCGGATAAATTTGTTAAAGGAGCTCCGAGAAGAGTTAGGCTTACCGGTTGCTCTTCTTATAGATACCAAGGGCCCGGAGATAAGATTGGGCATAATACCCGAAAAGACAGAGCTAAAGGTAGGGCAAACCTTTACTCTGACCACAAGGGATGTATTGGGGGATAATACCCTTGCCCATGTCAACTTTTCTGACCTCCCCCGGGATGTTTCGGAGGGGAGTATCATACTTATAGACGACGGACTGATTGAGCTTAGGGTAGAAAAAACCACGAAAGAGGATATAATATGCACCGTGATAAACGGCGGAGCTATATCCTCCAACAAGGGAATAAATGTACCGAACACTCGTCTTTCCATGCCCTTTATGAGCGAGACAGACAAGAGCGATATCCGTTTTGGCTGTAGAAGTGGGGTGGATTTTATAGCAGCTTCCTTTACCCGCAGAGCCGACGATATTTTAGAGATTCGCAGGGTGTTAGAAGAGTGCGGGAACCACTTTATTCGGATTATTGCAAAGATAGAGAACGCCGAAGGCGTAGAGAATATAGATGAGATAATAAAGGTCTCCGACGGCATAATGATAGCTCGAGGGGATATGGGGGTAGAAATCCCCTTCGCAGAACTGCCCGGTATACAAAAAAACCTCATACAAAAAGGCTATAACGCCGGGTTGCAAGTTATCACCGCTACCCAAATGTTGGAATCCATGATGATAAACCCCAGACCGACAAGGGCAGAGACAACCGATGTGGCAAACGCTATTTATGACGGTACCAGCGCCATCATGCTTTCCGGAGAAACAGCGGCAGGGGCTTATCCGGTAGAGTCTTTGCGCACCATGGCAAGCATAGCACTGCAGGCAGAGAAGGATATAGATTACAAAAAGCGTTTTAGAAACATTGATATGAATGACCCGCCAAATGTAACCAACGCGATATCCCACGCGACGGTAACCACTGCCCATGACCTCGGCGCCGCTGCTATAGTTACCATAACCAAATCCGGAACCACCGCCCGTATGATATCCAAATACCGTCCGGCATGTCGCATAATTTGCAGCACACCGAGTCCCCAGACCCAAAGACAGATGAACCTCTCCTGGGGAGTTATTCCCATACTCACAGAGGAAGAGTCAAACATGGAGATACTATTTGACCATGCGGTGGAAAACGCAGTACAAGCCGGGCTTCTAAACAACGGGGATGTGGTGGTAATAACCGCCGGTGCTCCTCTGGGAATATCCGGTACCACTAATTTGCTAAAGGTTCATCTGGTCGGAAACATTTTGGTCCAAGGTAAGGGAGCGACCAACAAGATGGTGTGCGGCAACCTGTGTGTTGCCACCGACGAAGATGAAGCGCTAAAGACCTTTCGCCCCGGGGATATACTGGTAGTTCCCCAGACCGGAAATCGGCTGCTGGATATATTAAAAGAAGCATCGGGGATAATAACAGAGACCCCGGGTCTAAACAGTCATGCGGCAATAGTCGGGATGGCACTGGACAAGCCGGTTATAGTCGGAGCCAAGGACGCTACAGCCATACTCAAGAGCGGTACCACCGTCACTTTGGATGCAGAACGAGGCGTGGTAATGTACGGAAGTTGGGATGGGGCTTGTGTAATACCCCAATCCTAAGATAACTAATCCAACAACCATTAGCAGAGATATTTCAAATGATTTATGAGAACATAACAAAAGGGACCTTTATTAATCGTCCCAACAGGTTTATAGCCATAATAGATATTCAAGGCGAAGAGCATAAGGCACATGTTAAGAACACCGGCAGGTGCAAAGAACTTCTGATACCCGGAGCCGAGATAGTTTTATCCGAGAGTTCAAACCCTGACAGAAAGACCCGCTACGACCTCATTGCGGTTACAAAGCCGGGATTGGGATTGGTGAACATTGACAGCCAAGCACCAAACAAAGCAATGCACGAATGGCTCTTAGAGGGGGACTTTGAGGTTATCCGTCCGGAGTTTACCTATGGCAATTCCAGATTCGATTTTTACCTGGAAAAGCAAGGTCGCAAAATATTAATCGAGGCAAAAGGATGCACCCTTGAGATAGACGGGGTCGGTTATTTCCCGGATGCACCCACTACTCGGGGAACAAAGCATCTGCGGGAGCTCACCGAGGCAGTAGAACAAGGCTATGAGTGCTATATCGCCTTTGTCATACAAATGCCGGGAGTCTCTTTGGTTTTACCCAACGGTCACACCGACCCGGATTTCGAAGAGGCTTACAACCGGGCGATAAAGGCAGGGGTGAAGGTGTTACACCTGCAATCTGAAATAACAGAGTCTTCTTTTGCAATAAGCTCCGCCACTAAGCCCTTATAATCTGTCAAACAACCAACACCTCCGAGTTTTTTAAAAAAGCAAAGAGGTTTTAATACCACAAGACAAACCCGAACCAATCAAGGTCCGGGTTTGTTTGTCGAAAAAAGTATAGTTTTATTTGGTATTGCCGGGTTTTATGGATATAATCTCTCCGCCCGCATTCCGGTCGATTCCGTCAAAAGAAATTTCAAAACCCTTCGAATCCGGAGCACTCAAGACCCCTCGACGGTTTTTATCCAAAGGAACTCTATACAACTTTCCATCTATCTTTCGATAAAGATAAGTGTTTTCCCAGAGGGCGAGGTTGACTTCGGTGTCCGAGACTATTGCCGTTCCTCCTTCGTTAGCCACTTGGTCTATGGCGTTTACCCGCTTATATTCGGCTGTTATCCCTGTTCCGTGACCGGGGGATTCAAAGATAGGGCTTTTAAAGTCGGCGGGGTCTTTCCAGCCATATTTTTCTCTTATCTCCACAGATTCCGGAAGAGTGGATTTTTCAAGGACTTGTATTTGCAGTTGCATTTTGTTTGGACCGGGGATATAAATAACCATCCTCAGTTTATCACCGGGCAGATAATAATACTCGGTGTATTTCCAGTGGTAGTTTGCTATACAGTTATCCCCGTTACAGGATACCGCATATTCCCCGTCGTGGACATCGTATCCTCCCACGTCCTTGTTATCCTTGGTAATATAGCGCCAAAAGGGTCGAAAGGCGATACAACCATGGCTCAAAGTTTGGTTTTCGATATCAATCAAAGCTCTGGAAAAAGACAGCCCCACATCCGATTCACTCAAGGCGTGACCCCCCATGTACACCGAAGGATTATCTAAGTTCTTTGCTCCGGCATCCACATTAACAGTGTCGTCATACTCACCGTCATATCGACGCAAAAGGACTTCGGGTAACACAATAGTCCCTTCAATCCCGTCCCAGTAATCCTTGGAGGACACGACTTTGTGATACCAAGCACCTCCAAACAACATTGGGTTGTCCGGATGTTTGATTTCATCTTTTATTTCTCCCTCATAAATATCCGGTGGTATAAAGATGGTGTTGTCCCGTACTACTATTTTTCTTGTCTGAGGTCTGGCTTCATTGCCGGAGGAGTCAAATA
>CAZFVM010000003.1:0-38016 GCA_964522305.1 uncultured Oscillospiraceae bacterium | reverse complement strand
TGCAGAAAACAAAACAATTGCTTCCACAACTTTGGTTTTCCCTACACCATTGTCTCCATACAAAACATTGATGTTATCAGAAAAAACAATTGTTTCTTCTTTTATGTTCTTAAAGTCTTTTAATTTAAGGGAATTTATTTTCATGCACTTTTAATCTTTCAATCTGCAGGGTAATACCAAGAAAGTATAGTCGCTATCTTCTTTTTTCTCAAAGGGGGTTATCACCATAGACATCAATGGGGTAGACATGGCTACATTCACATATTCATCACTGCAAGCCCGCAGCGCATCCAACAAATATTTACCGTTAAACCCTATCTCTATATCTCCGCCTATCTTTTCTATGGGGAGGTTTTCAACAACTTTCCCATATTGAGTAGAACAAGAAATCTCTAAGTTATTATCCTTAAAGGTACATCTCAAGGGGGTCTTTAACTTTTCGTCCACCAACAAGGATGCCCTTAATACACTTTCTATGAAGTCCGAGGTCTTTACCTTTACATTTATGGTGTTTTGCTTCGGAATAGCCCGATTATAATCCAAAAACTCTCCTTCCAACAATCTGGAGAACAATATAATTTCGTTGAGTTTGAATATAATATATTTACTGGTAAATTCCACTACCACCATATCATCTTTGTCTTCCAACAACTTTGCGAGCTCTACTAAAGTCTTGCCCGGAACCACAAAGGAATACTCTTTTTGGTTTCTATCGAATATAACGTTTCTTTCTTCTCTCAAAGCAAGCCTGTAATTGTCTAAAGCAACAACCGTAAGGTTTTGTTCGTCTATATTAAACAATTCTCCGGTCAATATGGGAGGAGCATCCGTCTGAGCTACCGCATAATGGGTGGTATGAATAATATTTTTTAACAGCCCTTGACTGATAGAGAAGGTTTTGTCTCCTCCCAACTCCGGCAGGCTTGGAAAAGCCTCGGCGGACAAGCCATGAATAGAAAAATCACTCATTCCGCCGCTTATGCGAACTATATTTTTATCGTCTGCTTCAAACAAAATATCGCTATCCGGAAAGCTCCTGATAATTGCACTTATTTTTTGAGCGTTTAGGATAACTGCCCCTTCTTCTTTAGGAAATACCTGGGCACTTGTTTTTACTCCTTTTTCCAAGTCATATCCGCAAACGGATAATTCATTATGGATCAAGGAAAAAAGTAAGCCCTCCAAAGCCGGTAAAGTGCTTTTTGTACTGGTCGCAGCTAACGCCGGTTGGATCAAAGATAACAGGGTTTGCTTATCAGATGTGAATTTAATTGCCATTTTCAAAAAATCCTTTCGAAAGTGATAAAAAAACAAAAATAGTTATTAATTAAATAATAAGGAATTAGTAGTAGTCTTATTAGTATATACGGTGGATTTGTGGATAACCTCAATAAGACTATATACTGCGGGAAAAAAGCCGAAAAAAAACATTGAAAAAGAAGTCAATAAAGCTGTGGAAAGGGGTTAAGAAGATCGTAGTTCTTCCAAAACCTGGTCAATTTCCCGTTCAAAAGTCGAGTCGGTCTTGAATTTCTTTTCAATCACATTTATGGAATGAAAAACCGTAGTATGGTCTTTTCTATTAAAAATGCGGGCGATATTCTTCTGGGATAAAGGAGTGAGTTGACGCATTAGATAAATAGCAATATGTCTGGCATAAGCTATGTCCGCATTTCTTCTCTGGCTTTTTAACATCTCTCTGGAAATACCATATTTTTTAGAAACATAGTTAAATATTTTTTCGTTTATATTGTCTGCGCTTTCCGAGCGTTTCAAAAAGTCACTTAAAACTTTTTGCGCCATATCCAAGTCTATTTCTTCTCCGCTAATCAGACTGTGGGCCTTTAGCTTTTTAAGAGATCCTTCTATCTGACGGATATTGATTTTGATTTTTTCCGCTAAGTAAAGCAATACATCATTGGGTATATCCATATTCATATCCACGGCTTTTCTTTTGAAAATAGCTACCCGAAGCTCTAAGTCCGGAGGTTGAATATCCGCCACCAGTCCCATTTCAAACCTGGATATCAATCTATCTTCTAAGTTGTTGATATCTCTGGGTTGGCTGTCCGAAGCTAAAATTATCTGCTTGTTTTGCTTGAACAAGGTATCAAAGGTATGGAAAAACTCTTCTTGAATGGCAAATTTATTGGCAAGGAACTGGATGTCGTCTACCAACAGTATATCTAAGTTCCTGTATTTTTCCCTAAAAGCCACCGGCTTTTTCTGAGCTAAGGAGTCAATAAGCTCGTTGGTAAACTCCTCGCCGGTGCAATATAAAATATTGTATTCCCTATGCATCTTGCGGATTTCGTTTACTATGGCAAACAGCAAATGGGTCTTTCCCAGCCCTGAAGGTCCATACAAAAACAGAGGGTTGTTAAGCTGAGCAGGACGCTGCGCAACCGCCAAGCTTGTAGCATGGGCGAGTTCGTTAGACTTTCCCACTACAAAGTTTTCGAAAGTATAGGCGGGATTAAAACGCTGCTTGTATTCGCTCAGATCATCCTCTGTACTGTCTTCGATTGTCAAAGAGTCGACTTTGATTGGTTCATCGCCCTCGGCGGAAAGAATCTTTATCTCCACCTCAAAACCCAATACCTCCTCTAAGGTTTCTTTTAGAGAGGAGAGGTATTTCTTTTCAAGTATGTTTTTTTTGAAGTCGGATTGAGCCAACATAACCGCATGCTTTTCGTCTAAAGACAAAAGTTGCAGACTCTCAAACCACAAATTCATGGTTGTGGTGCTGTAGAGGGCGGACAATTTGGATTTTAAGGAGTCCATTATGGTTATCAGTTCAAAACCGGGGGTCATTTCGGTGGTAGTCATCGATGCTCTTTCTGTGATAGTGTATTAAAAAACTTATAGGCCATACCGCAAAAAAGTGTAAAAAATACAGCTGCAATATACCCTATATACGCTTAGCTTTTATTCATACATATAATACCATAAAAATGAGAAAAAAGAAAGAGTTTTCCACAAAAAAAGGAAAAACTCGGGGCCAAAGTTAAAGGAAACATTAAAATTCAAAACAAAACCCTTGACATAAACTCCTCCTTGCGTATATAATAAATGTCAGCTTTAATTAGTTATCATGTGAAAATATGCGTTTTTTAAGGTAATGACCGATATCCGTATTTTAAACGCATTTATTTACAAAAAATAAAACAAAGACTATTTCAAGTCAGGAGGTGCAGGTAAAGATGGTCAGAACTTACCAGCCAAAGAAAAGACAACGTAAAAGAGAGCATGGATTTAGAAAGAGAATGTCGACTTCGAGCGGAAGAAAAATACTCAAAAGCAGAAGAGCAAAAGGCAGAATTCGCTTAAGCCACTAGGCACACATAAGCATTAATTGGGAACAACTTAGCGTATAGCATAATATGTATCCCAAAAGCGTAAACGGTAAAAAGCGCATAATGCATTTATTAAGATGCATTATGCTTTCTCTTACTATATGAGAGCAACAAAGGCTATGAACAAGAAAATCCTATCCCTAAACCAAAACTATCTTTTTCAAAGGGTTTATAAAAGAGGAAAGAGTTATGTAAGCCCCTCGATAGTAATGTATTGCCTTAAAAACTACGGATCCTCCCATACAATGGTGGGGATAACCGTGGTAAAAAAACGAGGAAATGCAGTCGTTCGCAACAAAATACGACGAAAAATCAGAGAGGCTTACAGGTCATTACATCCGATGGTAAAAGACGGATATTTATTGGTCTTTGTTGCAAGAGACAGATCGGTGGGCACTTCGGTTGCGGATTTGCGGGAGGAAATTTATTTTTCCCTCAAAAAAGCTAAATTGTTAAGCCAATAACGCCGGATACGCGTGTTACAAAAATGAAAAGATTTTTTATCTATCTTATCGGTCTATATCAAAAACACATCTCACCTTATACCAAAAGCAGCTGTAGGTTTGAGCCTACCTGCTCGGAATACGCAAAACAAGCGTTAGTAAAAAGGGGGATGATAGTTGGAAGTTTTTTGTTTTTGTGGCGGTTTCTAAGATGCAATCCCTTTGGTAAAGGCGGATTTGATCCCGTGCCGGAAAAACAAAAAAAGACAAAGTAAATTAAGCATTATCCGACAGATGCAAAAAGATACAAAATGTCGGGGAAACGGTAATTACAAATGACAGAGATTTTTTACAAGCCCTTTGAATATATAATGAGGGGCAGCCTGGCGATATCAGGCAACTATTATGTAATAGCGCTTTTCTTTTTTGCTCTTATAGTTCAAATTATACTTCTTCCTTTGGCGATAAAACAACACAAAAGCCAAATAATGCAGCGCAAACTACGTCCCAAAGAGATGGCAATCCGCAAGAAATATGCCGGACGCACCGATAAGGTAACCCAGCAGAAGATGCAGATGGAAATCCAGGAAATGTATAAGGATGAAGGGTTCAACCAATTCGCCGGTTGTTTACCCATGTTGATTCAGCTTCCGATTATATTGATTTTGTTTGCCATAGTAAGAAACCCCATAACCTATTCCTCCACCGGTGAGATGAAGGATAGGTTGCAACAAGGGGAGTTGTATAAAGAAGCTATTGAGATAGTCGAACAGTATATCGACAAGGATTTGTATGAAGCAGTCGAGGGCAAAGAAAGTAGTTTTGATGCAAATTACAAAACTTACGAAGACGAATTAAAAGCAGTTATCAAAAACCTCGGGGGCAAAGAAGCCACGGTAGAAGACAAGACGGTTTTTGAATATGACAAAGACGGAGCAAAAAACGAACTTATTTTAGCCAGAATAATTTTGGAAAACCGAGAGCTCGTAGAGGTAATAGCTGCCTCCAAAGATTTAGATTTGGTTGGAAAGGTAGAGGCAGAAAAAGGCTTCTCCGAAACCGATAAGGAATCTTTACCCATATTCACGGCAGTAGGTATAAACATGTTGGACACCCCAAGCTTTGGGGATATAACCTCTTTTAACTTAAAACTTATATTGCTGATACCCTTGTTGATTTTTATCACCAGTTATATCGGCGGTCGAATCAATCGCAAATACATGGGAGCCGCAACCGATCCTTCCGGTAACCCCATGGGAGGCGGCAAGTTCATGGAGTGGGGCATGCCTGCCATGTCCACCGTGTTTTCATTTAGTTTCCCCGCAGCGGTGGGGGTTTACTGGATATGGAGAACAGTGGTCGGAGCAATCCAACCTGTGATACTCAACAAGTTTTATCCTTTACCTGAGATAACCCAGGAACAAATAGACGCAGCAGAGAGAGAAGCCCGGGTCAAGAAGAAAAAGAAGGTTATTATGATAGAGGTGGACGAGGATGACGACAGCTATAGAGATATAGAGGTAAGAGGTTCTCAGCAACCTACAATAACCGCGGAATACAAACAAAGCGACAACAAAGACTCCCGGAACAAAAAGAGCGGCAAAGCCTTCAAAGTAAACAATATAGAAATGCTTTCCGCCGATGACGATATAGAGGAATAATCAAAGGCTTTAAACCTTAAGGCTTATCCTTTAGAATTCAAAGAGACAGAAAATTGATAATTACGCCTTTTAATGGGCTTGGAGGATGTTAGTATTATGTCAGATAAAATAGAAACAACGGTAACAGCCAAGACCGTGGAAGAAGCGGTAGCGGCGGGCGCCGACGCGTTAGGCAGAGACCCCGAAGGGGTTTCCTATGAAGTGCTGGAAGAACCGAGAAAGGGGATTTTGGGAATAGGAGCGGCAGAAGCCAAGGTCAGGGTCTATATAGATGACACTCCGGCTATGACTGCAGCCCTGTTCGTAAAGACCCTACTTGACAACATGAAACTCGGCGGTACCGTAACTATCGAAAAAGAAGACGAAGAAGGAGCTTTAATTTCGGTATCCGGTGACAATATGGGGCTTTTGATAGGCAGACATGGAGATGTTTTGGATTCCCTGCAATATCTTACCACCTTAGCCACCAACAAAAAGTTGGGTAAGTTTTATCGTATTACCTTAGACATCGAGAACTACAGACAAAAAAGGATAAAAACATTACGGAGTCTGGCGGCTCGGATGTCAGAAAAAGTCTTAAAGTACAACAAGAGCTTTTCTTTAGAACCGATGAATGCCTATGAGCGCAGAATAATTCACTCGGAATGCCAAAAAATTCAAGGCATTACCACCTACTCGGTAGGGGACGGCAACGAAAGAAGAATTATTATCGCCCCGGAAGGAAAGGGCAGAGCAAAGAAATAAAGTTTTTCAAACAATAAAAATCCCGACGATTTGTTGAGAATCGTCGGGATTTCGCTTTTAAAAAAACTTAAACTTTATATTTGTCCAAAGCTTCAAAGAGCTTGGGGTCGTCCTCATGGGCGACTAACTTTATGGGTTGCATCAGATCGAGGCTGAAGATACCCATCAAGCTCTTGGCATCAACAAGATATCTGCCGGAGCAAAGGTCGATGGGGAAGGTAAAGGTCTCCACCAAGGATACAAAGCTCCTTACGTCTTCTATAGTGCTAAGCTTTATCATCATTTCTTTTTTCATAAGAATCATCCTCTCTAAAAGTTCTAATCATCCCTTTGTATCATCAAAGGTCCAGATTGTATATTTTATAATAACCGTATCACCGTCACTAACCACCTGCTTTGCCCAAGGGCCTTCCACATCGGTGTCGTTAATCAAGGCGAACCACTGATAGATGGTCATGGGTGCGGTGCCTTCGGTCTTGTTTTCGAGATCATTTATTGCGTTTACCACGCTGTCTCCGTTGTTGTCTTGCTCAAATTTTACGGTAATTTCTTCATCAACTTCTAATTTGTTCAAAAAAGTAAAGATATTGGGGTTGTTACCGGATACTGTAACGTCTTTATCAAACAAAACCTCTGCATATTTCCCGTTTTCGCCTTTATCAATTACAATTTTGATGTTGGCAGTGGTGGAAGATTCGGAACAGCTTATCAAAGCCAGGGACACCAATAGCATTATTGCCAAAAACCCTACGACCTTTTTCATAATATATTCTCCTTTCAAAAACAAAACAAAATCTATTTATTTGGGTGTTTTTGTTAAAAACATTATAGGGTTACAGACAAAAAAAGTCAAGGCAGAAATGGTTAAGATGTCTCTTTGTCTGATAAATTAAGTTTACTGCCTTATTATTCTTGTACAATATGGCAAAGTGAGGTATAATTTTTATAACAAAAACATATCCGAAAGGGATAATCTATTGATGAAAAGACGCATTATAAATTCTGTTTTGGCTTTGGTTTTGCTTTTGTCTGTATTGGGCTCTTGTGTAAACACGGGGGAAGAGATAAGCGACGGCAACAAAAGGGAGTCGGGAGACTTAGATTCCGCAGAGATAAAAAGACAGATTGACGCTTTGTACGACGCCCCCATAGATCGGGAGCAGGGGACTGTAAATCTGGCACGGGGGAAGGAATACACTCCGTCTTACGAATCCCACGACGACTACCCCGACAAGGGCGGGATGCTCACCGACGGGAAGTTCGCGCCGACGGCACAGGGAGTTGGGGATTCCCAAGGTTCCTGGGTGGGTTTTTATACCTCGCTCAACGGAATTTTGGAGATAGAGTTAGACTTGGAACAAGAAGAGTCCGGGATATCGGATATCGGCATCAGCCTATGCTATAACAGTCAAGCGGGAATAGGGGTGCCCCCAAAGGTGGATTTTTATGCATTAAAAAACGGTGAATATGTATTAATGGGGACAGTGAGGAGCATGGGACTGTCCGGCACTGCGGGAATCCATCGGGCAACCTTGAGGCTTCAGGAAAGCATAACCACCGACAAGATAAAGATAGTGTGTGACAAACCCCTGTTGTCCTGGATGTTTGTGGACGAAATCTTTGTATATAAATACGAAGGAGAAAAGCAAGGGGAAAGCTCTTTGGGTACGAGCTATTATGCAAAGGTGGAGTTGCCGGAAATAAAAACCCCGGAGTATTGGGCGGCGTCGGATAGGGATTATGACCAAAAAATCAATTTGATATCCGGGTTGCCCCAACAAATTAAATCCATGGCGGTAATCGACGGGTCGTGAGCTACCGAGCAATATAACACAAAAGAAACAATCAAAAAGCTGACCGACGGTGTCAGAGAGACCTCCATGACATATTCGGGACAGGGCTGGTTTCGATTTACCCGGGGATGGAGCAGAGAAATCTATTATGATTTGACCAAGATTAGTGGGGTAACCGGATATTCCTTTGGATTCTTAAAAGAATCTGCCACAGGGATATCAATACCAAGTTCGGTGGGGGTTTATGCTTCCGAAGATGGTATTCAGTGGCAGAGAATAGCCCATATAGAGAATTTAACCAGCTTTTTGGACAAGGATATTGTTCGGGTAACCGGAGAGTTTGACAACAAGTATAAGGCGAGGTTTATAAAGATAACTTTTGCGGTTAATCCCCATGTATATGCCGACGAGTTTGAAATATTCGGTACAAAGAGCTTGGAGGGGGCGATAGAGATAGTCCCCGAAGAAGAGGAAGACAGGATTTATCCCAACAAATACGCCTCTCCCGAGGACTACAACGGTATGAAGGACGTGTTGTTGTCCTATATCTGTCACGAGGACATAGACCCCATAACCAAAGAGATATATATGCCCCATGTGGCATACATAAAGGACGGGGAGATAAAAGACATTTTGTTTGACACCTTTATGTTCTTGCCCTATGGAGCATTTTTGTACCAAGATAAGAAGAAAAAGCCTTTGAAAAAAGACAGTTGGCAACATTATATAGATGTTCAGTTTACCCCGGACAGAAACATGGACGCCCTGGAAGCGGCACTGAGTGAGACAAAAGAGGCTTTGGGATTAGAGGATTACAAAGCGGGAGTGTTTATGTCCCTGTTATACCCGGTACATGGGGTGGACTTTGGGGAGGTAAACGGAGAGAGACTGGATTTTAGTAGTCTTGAAGACAGAAAGAAAGGGCTCAAATGGCTTATAGACGAACAACTCGCCCTTTTCGAAGAGCGTAACTACGAACACCTCTTTATCCAAGGGTTTTATTGGTTCACCGAAGAGATAGATTACTCCGACGGTCAACTCTTGGAGCTTTTGAAGTTCACCACCGACTATGTCCGCTCCTTGGGGTATATCAATTCCTGGATACCCTACTATCAAGCCAGCGGTTATAACGAATGGGATAAGTTAGGGTTTGAGATCGCCTGTTATCAGCCCAACTATGCTTTTGACTTTTCCATACCGGAGTCCAGGATATATGATGCCGCAGAGGAAGCAAAGCTTTTGGGGATGTGCATAGAGCTGGAAATAGGAGGAAACTCTGCAGAATATGTTTCCAGGATGAAGCAGTACTATGCAGCCGGAGCAAGGACCGGGTTTATGAGCGAGGCAATACACATGTATTACCAGGGCGGAGTTCCCGGCTCTATATACGCTGCATATAAGTCCTCCGACCCTTATGTC
Organism: uncultured Oscillospiraceae bacterium; assembly: GCA_964522305.1. GTDB lineage: Bacteria > Bacillota > Clostridia > Oscillospirales > CAG-382 > UBA1049. Next base: position 28,600 of record CAZFVM010000003.1, on the reverse strand, counting down.
AATTCTCTATATCATGACACTTATAAGTTTATTAAAGGAACTTTTAACCCCGAACCTGTTTTCGAAGGCTTAGAGCTTGAATGTCCGGTTTCCGGAGAGGCAAAGGGTAAGATTGATCCCATAGAGGGAGAGATGGTTATGGGATATCTGGTACATCTGGCACCCAAATATGGCTCTGTGAAGATAAACAAAAACGGAGAAGTCTACTACACCCCGATAAAGGGAGTGGCGGGAGAGGATTATTTTGAAGTGGTGGGAGACCTGGGCTACGGATACACAAAACCGGTCAGAATAAACGTAACAGTCAAGTAAGGCGTTGCAACATATCTCGTTGTTTTTATCGGGATAAAAGGGCAACCGGAGACAAAAAGGGAGACAGGCTTATTTTAGCAGTTGTTTTTCTTGCACTATATATCAAAATAAGGTATAATCCTTACATAAAAAACATTTCCGAAAGGTATAATCAATCGATGAATAAACGTATTTTAACTTCTATTTTGTTGCTGGTCTTTATTCTTTCCTCTTTGGTATCCTGTGTTGAGACCGGAGATGATATCAGCCGGGAAGATAGCATTGAGGAAGAATCGGGAAGCATTGACGCCACTGAGATAAAAAAACAGATAGACGCCTTGTATGACGCTCCCATCGACCGGGAAAAAGGAACTGTTAATCTGGCAGAGTATATGGATTACACCCCGTCTTACGACTCCCACGACGATTATCCCGACACCGGAGGGATGCTAACCGATGGTAAATATGCTCCGGCGGCATTTGGAACCGAAGGGGGACAAGGAGCCTGGGTGGGATTTAATACCGCGCTCAACGGGATTTTAGAGATAGAGCTGGATTTAGAACAAGAAGAATCGGGGATAGCCGATCTTGGCATCAGTATGTGTTATGATAGCAAAAGCGGGATTGGAGTACCCCCAAAGGTAGAGTTTTATGCCTTAAAGAACGATGAATATGTGCTGATGGGCACGGTGAGAAGCCTGGGACTGTCCGGTACATCGGGAACCTATCAGGCAATTTTGAGGTTTCAGGAAAGCATAACCACCAACAAGATTAAGATAGTATGCGACAAGCCCATGTTGTCCTGGTTGTTTGTAGATGAAATATTTGTATATAGATACGAAGGAGAAAAACAAGTGGAAAACGCACCCAGCCCGAGTTACTATGCCAAGGTAGAACTACCGGAGATAAAGACTCCCGAGCTTTGGGACACATCAGAAGGAGACTATGACAACACGATTAATCTAATCTCGGGATTGCCCCAACAGATAAAATCGGCAGCAAAGTTTGACGGTGAATTGGCTACCGATCAGTACAACTCCAAAGAAACAAACAAAAAATTGACCGACGGAGTCAGAGAAACATCCACAAGCTATTCCGGTTCGGGATGGTTTAAGTTTACCCGCGGATTAGGAAGAGAAATTTATTATGATTTGACCAAAACCTCCGGAGTAACCGGATATTCCTTTGGGTTTTTAAAGGACGGAACCGCCGGGGTCAAGTTGCCGAACTATGTGTCGGTATACGCCTCCGAGGACGGAGAAAAGTGGCAGAGAATAGCCCTTATAGATGGGTTTACCAGCTTTGAAGAAAGAGAAGTTGTCCGGGTTTCCGGTGAGTTTGACAACAAGTATAAAGCAAGATTTATTAAGATAAACTTTGCGGTTAATTCCCATGTATACGCCGACGAGTTTGAAATCTTCGGAACCAAGAACCTCGATGGAGCAATAGAAATAGTACCGGAAGAGGATAACGACAGTTCGATTTATCCCAACAAATACGCCTCCCCCGAGGACTACAACGGCATGAAAGACGTGTTTTTGTCCTATATTTGTCACGAGAATGTAGACCCCATAACAAAGGAAGTTTATTTACCCCATGTAGCATATATCAACGACGGGGAGATAGAAGACACTTTGTTCGATACCTTCATGTTTTTACCCTATGTGGCTTATTTGTATGAAGGTGGCAAGAAAAAGCCTCTGAAATTAGAGGATTGGCAGTATTATATTGATGTTCAGTTTACCCCGGACAGAAACATGGACGCTTTGGAAGCTGCACTGAGCGAGACTAAAGAAGCTTTGGGGAACAGCGATTATAAAGCAGGGGTATTTATGTCTTTGTTATATCCGGTACACGGAGTGGATTTTGGTGTAGTAAACGGAGAAAGACTTGACTTTAATAAGGTTGAAGACAGGAAGAAGGCGCTTAAGTGGCTCATAGACGAGCAACTAAAGGACTTTGAAGAGAGAAATTACGAGAATTTATTTGTCCAAGGGTTTTACTGGTTCACAGAAGAGATCGATTATTCCGACGCCCAACTTTTAGAGCTTTTGAAGTTCACCACCGATTATGTCCGCTCCTTGGGATATATCACGTCCTGGATACCCTATTATCAAGCCAGCGGATACAACGAATGGGATAAGCTGGGGTTCGAGATTGCTTGTTATCAGCCTAACTATGCCTTTGACTTTTCCGTACCGGAGTCCAGGTTGTATGACGCTGCCGAGGACGCAAAGCTTTTGGGGATGTGCATAGAGTTGGAAATCGGGGGTATATCCGCAGGGCACGTTTCCAGGATGAAGCAGTATTATGCCGCCGGAGCGAGGACCGGATTTATGACCGACGCAATACACATGTATTACCAAGGTAACGTACCGGGGTCCATATATGCGGCGTATAATTCCACCGATCCTTATATCAATTCCCTGTATCACGACACCTATAAGTTTATAAAAGGGACCTTTGACCCCAACCCCACCTTCGAAGGGTTTGACATGGAGTGCTCGGTATCCGGAGAGGCAAAGGGTAAGATAGACCCCATAGAAGGGGAGATCGTTTTGGGGTATTCGGTACATTTGGCACCCAAATACGGTTCTGTAAGGGTTAACAAGAACGGAGATGTCTATTACACCCCGATAAAGGGAGTGGAAGGCGAAGACTATTTTGAGTTGGTAGCAGATTTGGGATACGGATTCACAAAGCCGGTCAGAATAAAAGTAACCATCAAGTAAGGGTTTTTAAGGAGGCTCTCATGATAGAAAAAATAAAGAACGAGCAAACCGAAAAACTTTGCAAAGCCTTTGTTTCTCTAAAGACAGTGGAGGAGTGCTATGGGTTTTTGGATGACCTTTGCACCTTGTCCGAGATTACCGAGATGAGCAAACGCCTCACTGCGGCACAGATGCTCAGAGAAGGGGTCACCTATAACGAGATCGCAGAAAAAACCGGGCTGTCCACCGCCACCATAACCAGGGTAAACCGTTCTTTGCGGTATGGAAGCGGAGGATACGATCTGGCTTTGGACAGGATCTGAGATGGATACCTTCGGACTCATCGCCCCTTATTATGACAAAATCAACGGGGAGGCGTATATCGGTTATGCGGAGTTTTTGGACAAATGTTTTCGGACCTACTCGGATATAAAGGTAACCGAGGTTTTGGACTTGGGTTGCGGAACCGGAGGAATAACCCGACTGATGTCCGACAAGGGTTATGACATGGTGGGGGTGGATAACTCTCCGGAGATGTTGTCGGTGGCAAAGGAGAGTTCACCGAGACCGACAGGCCGGGGCAACGACCTGTTATATGTCTGCCAAGATATGAGACAACTGGACCTTTTTGGTACCGTTCAAGGGGCTTATGCCGCCTTTGACACTCTGAATTACCTAAACTCCCCGGGGGAACTAAAGGGCGTGTTTTCGTTACTGAGGACCTTTATCGAACCCGGCGGGATATTAGTGTTTGACCTTAACACCGAGTATCGATACAAAACCGTCTTTGCCGAGAACAGCTATGTTTATGAGTTTGACCGGGATATGCTTATCTGGCAAAACCTCTACAACCCCAACAAAAAAGAAGTTTTCTTTTATCTAACCCTGTTTTCTCCGATAGGGGACGGATACCAAAGATTGGAACAAACCCAAAAACAGCGGTATTTTCCCCCTGTCACGGTAAAGCGACTACTAAAGGAGGCAGGATTTTCCTTAGCGGAGACCTTTGGAGATTTGGATTTTTCCCCTCCCGGAGCAGAAAACGAAAAGATTTATTATATAGCCAAAGCAATATAAAAAAGACCTGCAAAAAAGCCCCGAAAAGGGGCTTTTTTGGGTTTAAAAAACAATCGTATACTAAGGATTACTCACAAAGTACCCTCGGGTAAAACCCTTTGTAAGGAAGTCGGGGTTCTCCCCGGCTTTGATTTTTCCCACAAGTGAGTCAAAGGCATTTTCATCTTTATGCTCGTTTACAAAGAGCAGGGTATAAAGCCCCACACCGGACCGCCTGAGAGCCCGGGTTTTGTCGGCGAGATAAAGGGGCACGCTGTTATATATGGTGTTGCGGGTGGCGGCCTGTGCTATTATTTCAAAGGCGGAGTTTGTTCTGTCCACTAAGGTGTCGGTGTTTGGCAGGTCTTTTGTGTCAGAGGTGCCTTTGATGTTTTGGATAATGGAGTTTTGGGTGTACATTAAGGGGATTTTGCCGTAGGTTATATATTCCAGGGCAAGGGGAATATCCTTTTTGACAAAAAAGTTGGGGGAGACCTCGGGAGAGATCATAACCGAAGAAAAAGAAAGCTTATCTAACAAGGACAAGGTGTGGGAGTTGGTGACATTTAACGAGTAATCCCCATGAAGGAAAAACCCTTCGCACAAGGGCAGGTGAGCCACATTAGACATAGTGACCTGTCTTATCCCAAGTTCTTTTGCAGTTGTCAACAGAGCCTGTACACCCTGGGTTTCGCTGTCAAAAACACTTCTGGGTAATATCAAAGAAACTTTATCCAACACCTTTGTATACTCCGGGTCTTTTAATACCGAGACCTTCTCTAAGGGGAGATCTATTCTGGCACAAAGGTCATAATATCTGTTTAACAGGTGCGGAGAGGGGGTGTCTCCTTCGAACCTGAATACAAAGCCCCGTTGCTCTTTTGGGGAGAGTACATTCTCTTCTTTTTTGACCGGCATCACCAAGGGCAGGGCAGGGGAAAACCTTCTTTTTTCTCTTGCTTTTATCTGTGTTTTCGCCGAGGCAGGGAGCTCCAAGCTTTTTGTTTTCTTTTTATCCATGGCACTTCTAAATCCAAACATATCGGGACCGAGGTTATCGGTGTAGTATCCGTCGGTAAACCCACTTCTGGAAAACACCCGTTCCAGCAGGTCTATCTCTTGCTTTGTGGCAACCCTTTTCTCGTCGATAAGCTCCCGATATATCCGGGTGACCGTATAGATATAGTTCGGGCTCTTCATTCTCCCCTCTATCTTGAGCGAGGTTATGTCCATATCTAATAAAGAAGGTATGTGGGAGGCGAGGGACAGGTCCTTTAAGGATAAAGGCTTGGGGTTGTCCCCTTTATAGTCCAACCGACAGGGCTGAGCACACTGACCTCGGTTCCCGCTTCGCTTCCCGATAAAAGAGGACATCAAACAGCCTCCGCTGGCAGACACACATAAAGCTCCATGGACAAAAACTTCGGTTTCTATAAGGGAGCGGGGGAAAGCTAAGATATCCTCTCGGGTCATCTCCCGGGCCAACACAACTCTGCCAAACCCCAGCTCCGAGAGCAGTTTTACCCCTGAGGAGGAGTGTTGTTGCATTTGGGTGCTGGCATGCAAAACCGTGTCGGGAAAATTCTCTTTCAAGAACAAAGCCACCCCCAAATCCTGAACAATATAAGCGGAGGGACGCACCTCTTTTTCAAGAAAACAAACATAGTCAATCAAGGACTTAAACTCCTTGTCAAAGACTAAAGTGTTTAGGGTTATAAAGAGATTGACATTATGCTTTTCACACTTTTTGGATGCGGTTACAAGGTCTTGGAGGGAGAAGTTCTTTGCCCTGATCCTGGCGTTAAAGTCTCCGCCGCCTAAGTACACTTCATCGGCACCGCCGGCTATGGCGGCATCCAGGCCCTCCGGGCTCCCGGCGGGGGCAAGCAACAAAGACATATTCTCCCTCCTTTCACGGGTGGATTACTATGATTTAATATATCACAAACACCGACTCTTTACAACAAAACAAAAAAGGTTTACCGGTGTCAAATCCCGCAAAAAAACACAAGGGGAAAGTTGAAAACTTCGACGGGTTGGTGTATAATGTTTTTGTTAAAATATTAATGAAGTCGAGCCGATATGCGAACCGATATTAATTTACTAAAAAAGAGCTCTTACGACTACCGTCTTCCCCAAGAGTTAATAGCTCAGACCCCGGCAGACAAAAGAGACCAGTCCCGGCTTTTGAGATTGGACAGAGATACGGGGGAAATTTCCCACCGAAGGTTTTATAATATTATAGACTATCTAAACCCCGAAGACACCCTGGTAATCAACGATACCCGGGTTATTCCCGCCCGAATCTTCGGCAACCCCGAGGGCAGGCAGGGGCAGATAGAGACGGTTTTGCTCAAAAAGTCCGGGATACCCAAGTCGGGAGTCGGCATAATATATGATTGCCTGACCCGACCGGGGAAGAAGGCGCGCCCCGGACAGACAATAATATACCCCGGGGGGTTGACCGGCAAGGTTTTGGAGATAATATCAGACGGAGTAAGGCGAATAGAGTTCGCTTACGAGGGAGTCTTTCTTGAGATTTTGGAAGCCATAGGCTCGATGCCCTTACCTCCCTATATAACGAGACAGTTGCAGAATCGGGAGCAATACCAGACCATCTATGCCACCCACAACGGCTCAGCCGCCGCCCCCACGGCAGGGCTTCACTTCACCCCGGAGTTGTTGGAACAGATAAGGGCAAAAGGGATTGCAATCGAGAGAATATTGTTGCATGTGGGGTTGGGGACCTTTCGACCGGTCAAAGAAGACCATATAACAGACCATGCCATGCATTCCGAGTTTTTTAGGATAGACAAAGACACCGCCGAAAGAATAAACCACCGTAAGAGGGCGGGGGGCAGGGTCATAGCGGTGGGTACCACTTGTGCTCGGGCATTAGAGAGCGTTGCAAAAAACGGAGAGATAACTCCTTTTGAGGGAGAGACCGACATCTTTATTTATCCGGGATATACCTTTGGCGGGATAGACGGGCTGATTACCAATTTTCACCTGCCGGAGAGCACTTTGATAATGTTGGTTTGTGCCTTTGCGGGGTACGAAAACACCATGAAGGCTTATGAGCAAGCGGTGGAATCCCGATACAGGTTTTTTTCCTTCGGGGACGCCATGTTGATTTTATAAAAAAGTTTCCGAAAGGAGACGGCAGTTGGAAAAAAAAAGGATAATAGTAATAATAGGAGCAACCGCCACCGGCAAGAGCGAGCTGGCTGTCGAGCTGGCAAAGCGTCTTGACGGAGAGATTATCAGCGGGGACTCCATGCAGATATACAAGGGTATGGACATAGGGACGGCAAAGCCGGGGCAAGACCATCGCCGCGGGGTGCCCCACCACCTTATAGACACCTCTCCCATAGAGCGAGAATACTCGGTGGCTGAATTTATAAGGGAGGCGACCTTGGCGGTAAAGGACATAACCGACCGGGGGAAGGTTCCCCTTTTGGCAGGGGGTACCGGTATGTATATAGACTTGTTCTTATCCGGCAGGATGATGGAGGAGATGACAGAAGACCCCGAGCTCAGAGATCAATTGTACAAAAAAGCAAAAACCCAAGGAGTAGACGCCCTGCACCGCCAATTAGAAGCCGTAGACCCTCAAGCTGCTGCCCAAATACACAAGAACAACCTAAAAAGAGTAGTCCGCGCCCTGGAGATATATTATCTTTCGGGCAGGACAAAGACCGAGCACACGCAACAAGCCGAGAGAGCCACTCCCCCTTTTGACTACACCTTGTTGTATCTGACCTGTAAAGACAGAGAGGTCATGTATGACAGGATAAACCGCAGGGTGGATTATATGTTCGAGCTGGGGTTGGAGCAGGAGGTGCAAAGCCTTTATGACAAGGGGCTAAAGCAGACAAAGACCGCCTCTCGAGGAATAGGCTACAAGGAGTTTTACCCTTATTTCGAGGGACAGGCAGACCTTGACAGCGTTCGGGAAAAGATAAAGCAAAACAGCCGCAACTATGCAAAACGGCAACTTACATACTTCAAAGGCATGGAGAACAAAAAAGAGATAGAAATCTGCGGCGAGCAAAAAACAGACTTGTCCCGGTTAATCGACACAGCTATTGCTCTGATGGACGAATAACCTTAACAAAGCAAGGAGGAGAATAGAATATGGAAAAACAACGGGCAAAACAATTTTTCATAAGCCTGTTTTCCCTTGCCATGATTGGCTATATTCTGCTCCAGATTGCCCTTAATGTGGGGGATATGGTGGAGATAGAGCACGCAACCTATATCAGCGTTACAAAGAAGACCGAGATGAAGGCGTATATCTTTCGGGATGAGTCGGTGATGACCACCTCTGCCACCGGAGTCAACAGTTATCAATTCGAAGACGGAGAAAAAATCCGTCGAGACGAAAAAGTAGTTACCACCTACGCCCAAGCCTCGGACGCCGGCATACAAGAGCGGATTAAAGAGATAAACAAAAAAATCTATATCTTAGAACAAAGCAAGGTCACCAGCGGGTCTTCCACCACCGATGTGACAAAGATAGATTCTCAAATAACCAAGCTTATGTTGGAGATAATCAAAGCGGTGGAAAAAAAGGATATATCAAAAGCCTCTTTGTATCGAGAGGATTTGCTGATTTTGACCAACCGCCGACTTGCGTTGGTCAACAAGGACACCGACTATGACCAACAAATAAGACAGTTAGAAGAAGAAAAGCGGGGGTTAGAGGATTCGCTGACCGGGGCTTTTGTCACCCACAAGACTACTAAGGCGGGGTATTTTTATTCTGTAGTAGACGGTTATGAAAGTTTCTTTACAAAAACCGTGTTGGAAGGGCTGACAATCCCGGAGTTCGACAACCTAAAGACTAAGTTGCCGGACCAAAACTTAATAGAAACTTCGGTGGGCAAATTAGTCTTGACCCCGGAGTGGTATATAGTCTGCGAGGTGGACAAAAGAACGGCTTCGGAGTTTGTGCAAGGCAAGAAGTACACCTTCGCTTTCCCCTTTTCTTCCGGTAAGACTTTGGGAATGAGGTTTGTCGGGGAGATACGGCAGACGGACTTGGACCGGGCATTGGTGGTGTTTGCCACCACCGAAATCCCCTTGAGATTTAACTACACCCGGGTTCAAACCGTGGAGCTTATAAGACAAACCTATGAAGGACTAAAGATTCCCACCTCGGCACTGCGAAGGGTTGAGGACGCAGAGGGAGTATATGTGGCAAAGGGAAACATCGTCAGATATAAGAATGTCAAAATACTCTTTGAAGAAAACGGATATTATATCTGCGAGTTGCCAAAGGACAAGAACTACCCGGACAGAAAGGACAAGTCCTATATTTCCCCCACCGAGCTGTCCCTGTATGATGCGGTGATAACCTCGGGCAGAAATATTTATAGCGGAAAGATATTACAATGACAAACTTAGGATTTACCGACCCGGATAGGTTCGATAGAGAACGGATAAAACAAAACATCAACGAAATAAAAGATAAGATTAGAGGCAGAGCCGAGATTTTGGGAGCAACAAAAGGTGTGGCGCCCGAGGTCATAAACTATGCGGCGACCTGCGGCATCACTATTATCGGGGAGAATCGGGTCAACGACTTAAGGGACAAGTACGACTATTTAGACAGAGAACTTTTGGACATTCATTTTATCGGACCCTTACAGACAAACAAGGTCAAATATATAATAGACAAGGTCTCCCTTATCCATTCCGTAGACAGCCTTCGGCTGGCAAGGGAGATAGACAAGCGGGCGTATCGCATAGATAAGCGGATGGATGTTTTGCTGGAAGTAAACGTGGCAAAAGAGCCTACAAAGCATGGGGTTTACTTCGAAGATATAGACCAAATCTTAGAAGAAATCAGGGGTTTTGAGAACCTGCGGGTAAGGGGGTTGATGGCTATTCCGCCAAAAACCGAGGATTCCCGACAAAACCACGCTTATTTTAACAAAATACAAGAAAAATTCATTGACTTATTCCCCAAAAAAGCACATAATAGTAATAATAGTAAAATAGGCATATTGTCGATAGGTATGAGCGACGATTATTTGACGGCGGTTGAGCATGGGGCCACCTTAGTCAGGATCGGGACCGGCATATTTGGTTCCAGAACCTAAACACAAACCATGCAATAAAACAAAAAAAGATAAGTTTTGGAGGTAGAAAATGGGGTTTCTAAGCAAAATAACAGACCTTTTTAAAGCCGATGATGTGTACGAAGAGGGCTACGACGAAGGGTACGAAGAAGAGATGCTACAAGAGGAATACGAAGAGCAGCCTCAGGCAGCGGCGCGTCCCGCTCCGGTGAGAGCTACCGGAGGAATAGGATCTTCCGCTTCCCTGGAGATGAAGGTAGTCAAGCCCGAGAGATTTGAGGCGGTTACCCAGATAGGGGATCACCTGCTGGCAAGAAGAACCGTTGTGCTAAATTTAGAGGACACCAACAAAGAGACAGTCAGAAGGATTATTGATTTTTGTTCGGGAGTTGCTTTTGCCATCGACGGTCAGATTAAAAGGGTTGCGAATTCCACATATATTATTACTCCAAAGAACGTCGATGTATCGGGAGACCACCCCGAGAGAGAGGATGTAAAGCCTCAGCGGGAGCTCTTCTGATAATATCGCAGGATTTGTTATCGGGAGATTGATTTGAACGAGTTTTTGTCGGTTATAACCGAGAGCGTTGCGGTGCTTATCTCCGCATTGAGTTATTTAATATTGGCACGGGCAATCCTCCAGATATTCGCATCGGAGGAATCCGTGGCGTTGCAGTTTTGTTATGTAGTTACGGAGCCGGTGATTTCCCCGGTCCGTAACGCATTATCGCGGGTAGAATCCCTTCAAGGTCTGCCCCTGGATTTTTCCTTTATGGCAACTTTTATGTTACTGTCCATAATAAAGATGTCGTTACCCAGGATTTGACTTTTACAAGGATTACTCTGAGTTTTTGTAAAAAAAGCGTTTGAATCAATCTATTATCCAAGAAAGGAAGTTAGAACATGTTAGCACCCCACGAACTAAAAACCAAAGGTTTTTCCAAGAGCCTAAAGGGATATAATGCCGCCGAGGTGGATGATTATATAGAGTTTTTGCTGGAGAAATACACCGAGGCATATCGCGAAAACATCGAGCTGGACAGAAAACTCCGGGTGGTTGTCAATACCTTGGAAGAAATAAAGGATGAGGAAGAAGCTATCCGAAGCACCCTTTTGTCCGCCCAGAAGATGGGGGAAAAAATCATCAGGGAAGCTAACGAGCGGGCGGATATTATAACCGGCGCTATTAAGGATAGATGTGATCTGGTTATCGCCGACTTCAAAGAAGAGCTGCGTCAAGAAAAAGAAGAAATGTGGTCTATCCGTACCAGGATTCTTGACTTCAAAAAGAATGTATTCGATATCTACCGCAAGCATATCGAAGAGCTCCAGGACTTGTCGGTCAACGAGATAGAAGAGATTGTCTTACCCGACGAGGATAAGATAGTAAGTAAGATCTTTACAGAGGTAAAGACCACCATAGAGCAGGAGCTGCAACGGGCGAAGGAAGAAGGAGAAATGGCTCCCGACCCTGCAGCCCTGACCACCGAAACCGAGGCAATCCCTACTGAGGTCCCGGTCTTGCAAGCCGACGAAGTCGACGAGACAGAAGCGGACCATGCAGCCGATGAGGCGAATGAAGCTGATATGGCAAGCGAAGCTGACATTGCAAGTAACTCCGACATCAAAGACTCGGACTCGGAAGAAGACGAGTTTTTGAAGTTGATGCAGGAAGAAGACTGATTTTTTAGAACAAAAGGCTTATCTCATAGATAGAAAGGAAGACCGCTCAATAAGCCGAGCAAAGCAGGACAAAACAATGGCTTGTAGGCGGTATACATGTAAATGGACTCAGCAAGCAAAAGACCCGCAGATTATAAAGATACACTGAATCTGCCCTCGACGGATTTTCCGATGAGGGCAAATCTACCTAATAAGGAGCCCGAGATAAAAGCCAAGTGGGATTCCCAAGGGCTTTACCACGGAATTATGAAAGCAAACGAGGGCAAGCCCTTGTTTGTTTTGCATGACGGACCTCCCTATGCCAACGGAGACATGCATATAGGCCACGCTCTAAACAAATTGCTAAAGGACTTTATCACCAAGAGCAAAAACATGGCAGGTTTTAAGGCGCCTTATATACACGGTTGGGACACCCACGGGTTGCCCATCGAAAACCAGATGCTCAAAAAACATGGACAAGGCATAGATTCCGATCTCAACGAGTTTCGCAAAAAATGCGAAGAGTTTGCCCGGGAGAACGTGGCTCGCCAGATGACACAACAGCAACGACTGGGGGTAATAGGGGATTGGGAAAACTCTTATCTGACCTTAATGCCCCGTTACGAAGCCAAGCAGATTAGAATCTTTGGTGAAATGGCGGAGAGGGGCCATATATATAAGGGCTTGAGGCCGGTTTATTGGTGCCCCAAGGACGAAACCGCTTTGGCAGAAGCCGAGATAGAGTATTTTGACGAAGAAAACGACAGCGTTTTTGTAAAGTTTGAGGTTACCGACGACAAGGGATTGTTTGCCCCTCACACAAAGGATGGGGGCAAAGTATACTTCGTAATCTGGACCACCACCATATGGACATTGCCGGGGAACCTGGCAATCTGTCTCAACGGGGAGTTCTCCTACACCCTATACAAGAACAAGGCAAAAGACGAGTACTATGTTATGGCGACAGAGCTTGCCGAAGGGGTTGGGAAGATAACCGAGGTGGAGCTTGAGGCTGTAGCCGAGTTTAGAGGAGAGGATCTGGAGAGAATGATTACCGCCCACCCTTTTATGGGGCGGGATAGCTTGGTAATCCTGGGCGACCATGTAACCTTAGAAAGCGGAACGGGATGTGTCCATACCGCTCCCGGCCACGGTGTAGAAGACTTTGAGGTAGCAAAGAACTATCCGGAGCTCGGGGTGGTGGTACCGGTAGACGAGAAGGGACGCATGACCGCAGAAGCGGGTGTGTTCGCCGGTCAGACCACGGACAAAGCAAACAAGAGCATACTTAAAGCGCTTAAAGACAGCGACAACTTGTTGGGGACAGAGCATATTGTTCACCAATATCCCCATTGTTGGAGATGCAAGACCCCTATCCTTTTTAGAGCCACCGAGCAATGGTTTTGCTCCATAGACAGCTTCAAAGAAAAGGCAATCGAGGCGATAAAATCGGTAAAATGGATACCCGCCTGGGGAGAAGCAAGGATAGAAAATATGGTACGAGACAGGGCGGATTGGTGTATTTCCCGCCAGAGGAAGTGGGGGGTACCCATTCCTATATTTTATTGTGCCGACTGTAATCACCCGATTATAAACAACAAGACCATAGACAAAATAACCGCAATGGTAGAACAGGAAGGCTCCGGAGCTTGGTATAACAAAACCCCGGAACAAATATTAGGGGACGAAGCGTTTTGTCCCAAATGCGGGGGCAAAGAGCTACGGGCTGAGCAGGATATCATGGATGTCTGGTTTGACTCCGGCTCATCCTATGCCTATGTGTTAGACGATTTTCCCGATCATCATTTCCCGGCAGATGCCTATCTCGAGGGCAACGACCAATATCGGGGATGGTTCCAATCCTCTTTGTTGACCAGTGTGGCGACCAGAGAAGTCGCACCGTACAAATCCGTCATCACCCACGGTATGATCGTGGACGGCGAGGGCAAGAAGATGTCCAAGTCCTTGGGTAACGGTGTAGAACCCTTGGATGTGGTAAAAGAATACGGAGCGGATGTACTGAGGCTTTGGGTCTCTTCGGTGGAATACACCACCGATGTGAGGATAAGCAAGGATATACTAAAGCAACTCTCCGAGATATACCGCAAAATCCGCAACACCATTCGCATATTGCTCGGGAACTTAGGGGACCCGGAAACCGACTTTGATCCAAACCATGATTTATTGCCGGCAGATGAGCTCTTGCCCCTTGACAAATGGGCGCTGGCAAAGCTCAACGGGTTGGTAGGCAGAGCCCGAAAGGCATATGACAACTACCAGTTCCATATGATTTATCACGATGTGCACAACTATTGCGCCATCGATTTATCCAAGCTATATATCGACATAACAAAGGACCGGCTTTATTGTGAAGCATTGGGGGACAAGAAGCGCAGAAGCGTTCAGACCGCCATGTATCTAATCAGCCACTCCCTTATTCGTCTTTTGGCACCTATCCTCTCTTTTACCGCAGAGGAAGGCTGGGGCTTTATCCGCCACTTGGCGAAGGATAACTCCGAAAGTGTATTTTATAACCAAATGCCAAAGTACGAATCGGCATATGAGTTCCCGGACGAAGAGGCGCGTTTCGACAGGTTGTTTAAATATCGGGACGATGTTATGAAAGCTTTGGAATTGGCACGGGAGGGCAAGGTTATAGGCAAGTCCTTAGAAGCGAAGGTGACCATTTACGGCTCCGAGGACAACCTTGCACTGCAGGAGTTTGTCCAAAACGAAGATCTCTTAAAGACAATCTTTATTGTAAGCGGGGTGGAGTTAAAGACACAAACCCCTCCAAAAGAAGCCTTCACCGAGACCGACAGCGGGATAGGAGTGTTGGTAACCCCTGCAGAAGGGGAGAAGTGTGTTCGTTGCTGGACCTTTTTCACGGATGTTATTTACGATCATCACGACCAACCCATATGTAAACGATGCGCAGAAGTAGTATATTGACGTTTTTAATCTCCCTGGGGGTTATTGTCTTGGACCAAGGGACAAAGTTTTTGGCAAAGGCATATATTTCCCCCGGCGAGCATATAAGGTTTATACCCTATTTTATGGACCTCACCTACACCGAGAACAAGGGGGCGTCCTTTGGTATGCTGGCGGAAAACCGCTGGGTCTTTATGGTTGCGTCCACGGTGGCGATAATCGGGATAATCGTTTTTTTAATCAAATACCGAGAGGTTCACCCCTCCCTTCAGATTAGCATGGCGTTGATTTTGGGAGGCGGCGTTGGCAACATGATAGACCGAGTGTTCAGGGGTGCGGTTATAGACTTTTTTGAGTTTTCTTTTGTCAACTTTGCCATATTCAATGTGGCAGATATGTTTATAACCTTCGGAGCGATAATATTGGGGATATATCTGATTTTTTACTACAAAAAAGACCAACAAAAACCGGAGAATTAGGTTGCAATGGTTACAAAGACTGTTAAAACCCTTAAATCCGACAAAGGGGTGAGGGTAGATAAATATCTATCCGACACCCTTTCTTTAAGCCGTTCATTTGTACAAGAACTCATAACCACGGGTTTGATAACCTTAGAGGGTAAATCCATAACAAAGAACCATATCCTAAAAGGGGAAGAAACCCTTCAAGTCACAATCCCGGAGCCCAAGGGCCCTGACCTGACAGCAAAAGACCTACCTTTGGACATAGTATTCGAAGACGACCATTTGCTGGTTATAAACAAACCTCAAGGTATGGTGGTACACCCCGCACCGGGCAACTACGAAGACACTCTGGTAAACGCATTGATGCATCATTGCGAGGGAAGTTTATCCACCGTTAACGACGAGACAAGACCGGGGATAGTCCATCGATTGGACAAGGACACTTCCGGATTGATGGTAGTGGCAAAGACCGACCAAGCCCATCACTCGCTGGCAGCTCAGATTGTCGACCGCAGTTTTGTAAGAGAATATCAAGCGTTGGTCTTGGGAAACATAAAAGAAGACCAAGGTGAAATAGACAAACCCCTTGGGAGACACCCCGTAAACCGCAAGAAGATATCCACCTCCACCCGCAGGGCAAGGAAGGCAAAAACCTTGTTTTGGGTGATCGAGCGGTTTGGAGAATATACCCATTTGAGACTTAGGTTGGTAACGGGACGCACCCATCAAATTAGGGTTCACCTTTCTTCCGAGGGACACCCGATAGTCGGGGATATTACATACGGTGACAGAAAGAACATGTTTTCCCTTTCGGGACAGAGTTTGTTTGCCGCTCACATAGAGTTTATCCATCCCGTCACCGGAGAGAGAATGGAGTTTAGCATCAAACCACCGGAGTCCTTTTCCCAAGTGTTGGAAAAGCTACGCGGTTGATTTTATACAAAAAAAAGATTGTTCCGCCGGCAAAGAGAACAATCCAATACAAATATAAATACAAAAGCCGGAGAAATGGAAGTCCTATATGAACAGAGAAAAGCTACTTTTCCTAGATGAAATTGCGGCAGAAATCCGTTACCTTATCGTACAAGCGGTTTATAGCGCAGCCTCGGGTCACCCGGGGGGCTCCTTGTCGATCGCCGAAATAATGGCTTATCTCTATTTTGACAGAATGAACATCGACCCGGCAAACCCGTCAAAACCGGATAGGGACAGATTTGTCCTCTCCAAGGGTCACGCTTGCCCGGCGTTATACGCAGCTTTAGCTCTAAAGGGATTTTTCCCAAAGGAAGAAATGACCACCTTCCGCAAGATAGGAAGCCGACTCCAAGGCCACCCGGATATGAACAGGCTACCCGGGGTGGATATGTCCACCGGCTCTTTGGGTCAGGGGATTTCCGCTGCCTGCGGAATGGCGATCAAGGGGAAGGTCAAAGGTGAGGACTACAAAGTGTTTGCCATGCTGGGGGACGGAGAAACCCAGGAAGGGCAGGTCTGGGAGGCGGCTATGTTCGCCGGTCATTACAAGCTCAACAACCTGATAGCCTTTTTGGATCTAAACTACCTGCAGATAGACGGAGATGTGCGGGACATAATGAACCCGCTGCCCTTAGATGAGAAGTTCTCCGCTTTTGGCTGGTATGTTCAGATAATAGACGGGCACGACTTCAAGCAGATAGAAGTAGCCACAAGCAAGGCGTATGCCTCTCAAAAACCAAACCTTATAATAGCCGGTACCACCAAAGGAAAAGGAGTTTCTTATATGGAAAACGTGGCAGGTTGGCACGGTAAAGCCCCTAACAAAGAAGAGTATGAAATAGCTGTGGCAGAACTTACACAGGCGTTGGAAAAAGCAAGGGAGGCGAGAAAAAATGGTTGATTTTATATTGAAGGAAAAATCCTCAGAGAGAATAGCCACCCGAGTGGCATACGGCAAAGCCTTGGCTGACCTGGGAGAAAAGTATGACTTCTTTGTATTAGACGCGGACCTCTCCGGCTCTACCCAAACCGCCATGTTCGGCAACAAGTTTCCCGACAGATTTATCAACTGCGGTATAGCCGAGGGCAATATGATTTCTACCGCTGCGGGGATAGCCTCCACCGGAGTGCCGGTATTCGCCTCATCCTTCGCCATGTTCGCCGTGGGTCGTGCCTACGAGCAGGTTCGCAACTCCATAGCAAATCCCAAGCTTAATGTCAAGGTATGCGCCTCCCATGCGGGAATAACCGTGGGCGAGGACGGAGCCTCCCATCAATTCAGTGAGGACTTGGCATTGATTAGGTCCATGCCAAACATGACAATAATAAACCCGGCAGACGCCACCGAAGCATACGCTGCGGTAGAGTCTGTGTTAAACTACGAAGGCCCGGTGTATATGCGGTTGGGCAGGTTTGCCGTTCCCGTGATTTTTGACAAAGAAAAATATGTCTTTACCATGGGCAAAGGGATTGTCCTTGCCGACGGAACGGATGTGGTTATCTTTGCCACAGGGATTATGAACGCAGCCGCTTTGGAAGCGAGAGAGCTGCTGGCGGCAGACAACATCAGCGCTGCGGTGGTGAATATCCATACCATCAAGCCCATAGACAAAGACATTATTCTAAAATACGCCTGCAAGACAAAGAGGGTGGTCACCGTTGAGGAACACACGATAATCGGCGGGCTGGGCAGCGCGGTTTGCGAGGTGACGGCAGAGCATTGCCCCACAAAGGTATTGCGGATAGGCACCGAAGACGAGTTCGGTATAAGCGGAGCCGCAGGGGATTTACTCAACCACTACAACCTCAACGCAAAAGGGATATACGACAAGACAAAGGCGTTTTTTGAGTTCTAAAACCTACGACTTCAATTAAAAAAGAGGGAGGGTACAAAAAAAGTGACGGAACAATACACAGAGCTATATAAGATAAAAGCGTATTTAGACGAGCTTTGGCGCGAGGAAGACTCCGAGCCCTGGGACAACGACGGAATTGATATCTGCATTTCCGACAACCAGCGCATAGACTCGGTGCTTATAGCTTTGGATGCCACTGCCCCGGCTATACAAAAGGCGAAGGACATCTCCGCTCAGCTTATTATTACCCATCACCCCCTGATATACGATCCTCTGTCATCTATCCGGGCGGACGACCCCTATGGCGGGCGGATTATTGATTGCATAAAGCAGGATATTTCGGTTATGTCCTTCCACACCAGACTGGATAACGCCAAAGGCGGAGTATCGGACACTCTGGCTCAGTCGGTAGGGTTACAAGACTTGGACTCCCCCTATCCGGGGATAACCATAGGGTATACCCGCACCCAAAAGACCTATTCGGAGTTTGTACAAGAGATAAAAGATAAGTTAAACACCGACATTATCTATGGGGTCAAATCCACAGACAGGGTAAAAAAGATAGCGGTGGTGGGAGGCTCGGGGAAGAGCTTTTTGACCCGGGTTGCAGAGACGGGGGCAGACACTTACCTTACCGGCGAGGTCACCCACTCCGCCATGATAGAGGCGAGGCAACTGGGGCTAAACTTGGTTTGTGCCACCCATCATGCCACCGAAGCAGTGATTTTGCCTAAGATAAAAGAAGTGCTGACCTCGAGGTTTCCGGGTCTGAGAGTAGAAGTTTTTGGGTTTGACCCAAAGGTGGAATATGGGGTTTGACGGATTTTTTTGCAAAGCAATAGCCCGAGAGCTTAACCTTCTTGCGGGAGCAAGAGTGGATAAGCTTTTCTTTATCTCCCCCGCCCATCTATGCCTGTGCCTATACAAGGGCGATCCGATTAACTTGGTTATTTCTGCCGTACCCTCGGCACCGTTTATAGCGGCAGCCTCCGAAGTGCCCTTGCGTCCCCAAACCCCGGACAACAACACCATGCTATACCGAAAGCATCTAAAAAACGCGAGGCTTATCGAGGTTGTCGGTATAGATAACGAGCGGATAATAAGGTTTGAGTTTGATGCCTACGACCCCATGGGATACCAAAACAAGAAATTCATATATGTGGAGATGATGGGGAGATACTCCAATATTATCCTCTGTGACGAAGAGCAAAAAATCCTGTGGGCATCGGCGTTGTCCGATATCACCGCCGAAAGGCAGGTTTTGCCTAATATAAAGTATGAGTTCCCACGCTTGCAGGACAAGGTCCCCTTAGAGCAAGCTTTGGAGAGCAAAGAGAGCTTTATAACAAAAGCGGAGGAAAACAAAGAAAAAAAGGCAGAGTCTTTCTTGGTGAGTAATTTCTTTTCTTTTTCCCCCCTTATCGCCCGGGAGCTGGTATACAGGACCTGTAAAGACACGGATGCTACTCTAAAGGACTTAAACTTAGACAAGCTATATGCCGAGCTTTCTCGATTTTTGCAAAGTATGCAGGTCGGGGAGTACACCCCGGTTATGATAATCGACGAGCAAGGAGCGGGGGTGGATTATTCCTTTACCGCTCTTACTCAGTACGAGCATATCTATCAATCGGTAAGCAAGCAATCCCTGTCGGAGTTACAGGAGCATTTTTATCAACACCGCTCGGAATCCTCCGCCCTAAAGCGGCACGGGGAGGATATACTAAAGGTTATAACCAACACAAAGGCAAGGCTTACAAAGAAGATAGTCTTGCAGCAAGAGCAACTCCGAGAGAGCTATACCGACGAGGAGTATAAGAAGAAAGGGGACTTGTTGACCGCCAATCTTTACAGGCTAAAACAAGGGGAGGACCAAGCGACGGTCTGGGATTATGAGATCGACCGAGAGGTGGTTATACCCCTGGACCCCAGACTCACCCCGGCGAACAACGCAAAGAAATACTACACGAGATACACAAAGCTAAAGACCTCTCGGGGAATACTGAGAGAGCAGATACAAAAAGCCCAAGGGGAGATTTTGTATATGGAGCGGGTTTTGGATTTTGTCAACCGCGCCACAGAGGTGTCGGAGCTTACAGAGATACGGCAAGAACTGACAGAAACCGGCTATATAAGGACAAAGCGTCGGGACAAAAAGAAGAAACACCAATCGGCAAAGCCGTTGGAGTTTGTAACCGCGGGAGGGTTTTACCTCTCGGTAGGCAGAAACAACAAAGAAAACGACAGGATAGTATCCCGTGCAGACAAGAGGGATATATGGTTTCACGTAAAAGGGTTCCACGGCTCCCATGTGGTTTTGCATACCGAGGGCAAAACCCCGGAGGATTTGGACATCACCCAAGCGGCGATGGTGGCAGCCTATTACTCCCAGAAGCGGGAGAGCGGTACCATACCCGTGGATTACACCCAAGTGATGAATGTAAAGAGACCCACAGGCTCCCCTCCGGGTTTCGTAATTTTTACACAGAACAAAACCGCCTATGTGGACTCCGGGATGCCCGAGATTAACAAAGCATAACACTTGAGAAAGGAAGGAAAAAATGTCAAAGATAAATTGGAAGGGGGGAGCGTTGTTATCCCCAGTCCCGGCAGTATTGGTGAGTTGTGGCGACCAAGAGGATAGCAACCTATGCACCGTAGCCTGGACAGGCATAATCAATTCCAAGCCCCCAAAGACCTATATTTCCCTCAGACCCTCCAGATTTAGCCACGAAATAATCAAGAAGACCGGGGAGTTTTGTATCAACATGCCGAGTTCTGACCTGGTTCGCGCCGTGGATTATTGTGGGGTAAAGAGCGGGAGAGACCTAAACAAATTCAAAGAGATGAACCTAACCCCGGAAAAAACAGAAAACCTATCCTGCCCCGGGATAAAGGAATGTCCCATAACATTGGAATGCAAAGTAACAGATATCCTGACTTTGGGCTCCCACGATATGTTTCTCGCCGACATAGTTTCGGTGGCGGTTCGGGAGGACCTGATAGATGACACCGGCAGGCTCAGGTTGGACAAGGTGGGGCTCTTCGCTTACGCCCACGGGACCTATTATCTGTTGGGTAAGAGGATAGGCACTTTCGGTTATTCCGTCAAAAAGAAAAAGCCAAAGCCAAAGCGCACAAACTGACAACCCCGGGACAAACAAAGAGGTTGTAACACAAACCAATCTAATAAGACAGCATGCAAAAACGTGCAGCAGCAGATTTCTCGGATTTTAATTTTATGAAAGCAAAAAAACACGCCAAAAACAGACTTATTCAGTCGGTTTACTGCGTGTTTTTTATTATGCTCTGTTTTTCAGGCTTTTTTATCCGTTAATGAGGTAAGGGGTGAAGTTAATATAATCGGAGGAAACAAGAAACAAGTCGGTCTGTCCTATCCTTGGGAGCAGTCTGTCCTTGGTTATGGTGTGAAGATGACCATAAAAACATCTTTTTATCTTATAGTCACCCAGCAGGTCACAGATAGGGAGGTTCCTATCGTACCCGTAGGCGGGAGGATAGTGCAAAAAACAAACAATCTCGGACTCCGGAGAATCTTTTTGCAACTTTAGCCCTGCTTCAAAAGAGGTCTTTAGCCTCTGGGCTTCTCGATTGACAATCTTTTCGTCCTCCGGGGTTTCGGAATCAAGCAGCCACCCCCGAGTACCGCAGACTATAATATCCTCGCACAAATAAGCGTTGTTGTGCAAAAAAGAGATGGTCGTAAGGCCGTTATCGTCTAAGAATTCGGTCAGCTTTTTCATGGTTTCCCACCAATAATCGTGGTTACCCTTAGAGATAATCTTTTTGCCCGGCAAGGACTCCAAGAAGAGAAAGTCCTCTTTCGCTTCGTTTAGGTTCATCCCCCAAGAAAAATCCCCGGGGATTATCACGGTGTCGGTATCCGTGACGCTCCCGCGCCAGTTTTCTTCAAGTTTTTGGGTATAATCCGCCCATTTTCCGCCAAAGACGTCCATGGGCTTGTTTGAGGAAAAAGAAAGGTGCAAATCACCTATAACAAAAACAGAAATAGCAAACAACCTCCATAACTATTTATCATAGAGAAAAGACTCACGGTTTTTCTCTCTTACTCTTAGCAAAGTCCAAGACCCGCTTTCTCATATCCTCGGGCTGTATGGTATCGTTATATATAACCTCTTGCGCCCTCAGGCGGGCGAGCCCGTCGGGGATATCGACTTCGGTTATAGAGTTTAACTTCTCCAAGTCCGAGAACTCGTCGGGGGTGCTTGTTTGCCCCAAGGAGCTTAGCACCGAAGACGCAAACTTATAGGGGGAAGCGGTGGAGGCTATCAACATCAGAGAGTCGTCCTCGCCTTTTTTGTACTCATCGGCACAATAGGTTGCGACGGCGGTATGGGTGTCCATAAGGTAGCCGTGGCGGGTGTAATAGCGATCGATGGTGTCGGCGGTGTTTTCTTCATCGCAGGACAGCCCCACAAAGTGCTCTCTAATCTCCTCCATTATATGGCTGTCCACCCGGAAGACCCCTTCCTTGCTTAAGTCTTCCATATAATCTTTGCATAGCTCCGGACCGGCAAAGAGATATATCAACCGCTCTAAGTTGCTTGAGATTAAGATATCCATAGAGGGAGAAACCGTGGTAAAAAATTCTCTCCGCTTATCATAAACCCCGGTGGTCAAAAAGTCGGTCAGAATATCGTTTTTGTTGGATGCGCAGATTAGCTTTTTTATCGGAATTCCCATTTGCTTGGCGAGATATGCGGCAAAGATATTGCCGAAGTTGCCGGTGGGCACGGTTATATTAAACTCCTGTCCCGGCTTTAGCTCTTTTGATTCTATCAAGTCACAATAAGCCGAGATATAATATACCACCTGGGGCACCAATCTGCCCCAATTTATAGAGTTGGCGCTGGAGAGAAACATCCCCATTTTGTTTAAGGTGTCGGATACCTCTCGGTCGCCAAAGATTTTTTTGACTCCGTTTTGAGCGTCGTCAAAGTTCCCGGTTATACCGCATACATCCACATTGTCCCCCTTTTGAGAAACCATTTGCAGTTTTTGGATGTTGCTCACCCCCCACCGAGGGAAGAAAACCTGGATATAAGTTCTGTCTACTTGGGCAAATCCTTCGAGGGCAGCCTTGCCGGTATCCCCCGAGGTCGCCACCAATATTAAGGCGTCCTTGTCCTCCCCGGTCTTATCCAGGGACAGGGAGAGTAAGTGGGGCAATATTTGCAGCGCCATATCCTTAAAAGCAGAGGTGGGACCGTGCCACAACTCCAACAGATGATTGTTGTTGGAGCGGACAATCTTTGTCGCGCCCGCGGGGAAACTATCTTGGGAATAAGCAGCCCTTGTCACTTTTTGCAGCTCTTCTTTTCCAAAGTCGGTCAAGAACAGTCCCAAAACAAAAGCCGCTCTGTCTATATAATTCATCCCCGTCAAGGCAGAGATATCCGCTTGGGACAAAGTAGGTATGCGCTCCGGCATAAAGAGTCCGCCGTCCTTGGCAATCCCTTGTTTTATCACCTGGGCGCTTTTGACTCCGTTGTTGTCTTTTTTGCTTCTTGTAGAGTAATATTTCATATCAAAACCCAATCAAAATATTAAAAATATAGTTTTGCCAGTCTTTGTTATTTATCGGAGAGAAGGGGATTTCTGCCCCGAGGGTGTCTTCTTAAACAGCAACTAAAATCCTGTCTCACTGCACCGTAATTTATATAGCGGTCTATGTCAATATGTTTTGGATATGATTAATCTTGTCCGGGGTTTGCGCCCTTCTCTTTAAGAACACTTCCACTATATCATATCTGACTCTCTTGTATTTTCGGCTAACGGTAATATTAAAAGGATAAAAAACAGGAACCCTGCCCGAGGGGCATTGCTCCTTTATAAAGGCGTTGCCCGCGGAGTGTAGCAAAGCAATCTTTTTCTCGTCCACCGCCTGAGCAGGGGAGCCAAAGAGATTGCCGGAGCGGGTCTTTACCTCTACAAACACCAAGGTTTTTTTGTGATAAGCCACTATATCCAGCTCACCGCCCCCGGCGCTGTAGTTTTCTGCAAGAATCCTATATCCTTTTTTTTGCAGATATTTTGCTGCTGCCTCTTCACCAATTCTGCCAAATGTCGTGTTGTTCAAAATTCTCTCCCAGGGTGTTTTTCAAAAAACTTCTGCGATGAACCGGGGTGGGTCCATACTTTAACAGGGCTTCTTTGTGCTCCCTGGTGGCATACCCCTTGTTTTGTGCAAAATTATAGCCGGGATAAAAATCGTCCATTTCCCTGCAGAATCGGTCTCGCTCTACTTTTGCAAGGACCGAAGCTGCCGCGATAGAGGGTATCTTACCGTCCCCCTTTGGCACCGGGGTAGCAGGCAACAAAAAGTCCCGAGCTATGTTCCCGTCGATAAGAGCCAAATCCGGCTTTACATCCAGTTGGGCGATAGCTCTCCTCATGGCAAGCATCGAGGCGTTTAGGATATTGATGGCTTCGATCTCATACACTTCGGCATGGGCTATGGCATAGTCCACGGCGAGGCTTCGAATCTCCAAAGCCAGCTCTTCCCTGACTTTTTCGTTTATGCGCTTCGAGTCGTCCAGCCTCTCTATAAGGAGACCTTGGGGCAAAATAACCGCAGCGGCAAAGACCGGGCCCGCCAAGGGTCCCCTTCCCGCTTCGTCACAACCGCAGATGATTTTGACCGAATCGGAGTAATATGTGTTTTGCAGATTCCATCCGAGCATATGTCTATCTCCTTTCCCAAAATAAATAGGTTAAGGTCATAATACATTATAGCTCAATTTAACAAAAAATTCAATCCAAGGTAATCTTCCCGATTAACCCTTCTCGAAACTCATCCAACAGGATAGAAGAGCACCTGTCTTCGTCTATTTCACCGCCTCGAATCAAAAAGCCCCTCTTTCTTGCAATGGCTTCAAATAGCTCGAGGGCAGTCATATCTTCTGTAGGCATAACCTTGTATCTGTTGTTGACAAGGTCGGGATAATCCTTCTTTAACAGCTCCAACAATTTTATGGACAACCCAAGGGTATCGAGAATCTCATCTCTTATGGCACCGGTCAAAGCCAACTTTACCCCGGCATAAGGGTCAGAAATCTTGGGCCACAACAACCCCGGGGTATCGAGGAACTCTATCCTGTCCCCGGCGGGAATCCATTGGTTTCTCCGAGTCACTCCGGGTCGGTCCTCGACCTTTGCTTTTTTTGTACCGGTGAAGGAATTTATAAAGGTGGATTTCCCCACATTTGTAATCCCCACCACCATGGCTCGGGGGATTTTCTTTATCCCCTTGATTCGGTTGGCTTCGAGCTTGTCCTCCAGCAGCAGGTTTACCGCCGGTTGTATTTTTTGAAAGTTCATCTTGCTCTTTGAATCGACAGGAATAACAATGTTGTCCTTTGTCGACAGGGTCTCTACCCATTGGGCAGTCTTTTTGTCATCTGCCAAGGAGGTTTTGGTTAGAAGTGTAATAATAGGCTTGGTCGAAAACAACTCAACAAAATCCGGGTTCTTACTCGAATCGGGGATTCGGGCATCCAGCAGTTCTATGACAACATCAACAAGGGAGAGGCTTTTCGCTATCTCTCGCTTGGCCTTTGCCATATGCCCCGGGAACCAATTAATATTCGGATTGTTTTGCATATTATACCTTTCTACATCAACACGACCGGACCGCTGTCATTCTTTTTTTACCTTTACCGATAAGATAATCATTTTTTTGCACAAAAAGGCGTTTTGGGTTATTTTACCTTACCCATCTCTGCTAAGGGAAACATCCGAAAGATAACTCTGCCCAGAATCTCCCTCTCTGCGAACAACCCATAGTATCTGCTGTCCTGGGAGTTGTTTCGGTTGTCTCCCAGCAAGAACACATACCCTTCTTTGACAGGATAAATATACTTTCCGTCGGCATATTCCACTTCGTCGGGATATCGGTGTTCGTACCTCATGGGGCTGTTAAGCTTGACGACATATTCTTCCTCGAGCAAAACCCCGTCCACATATATCTCCCAGTTGTCGTAATCTATAGCCACCACCTGCCCGCCGGTGGCAATAATCCTTTTGATTAAAGGCTTTGAGCGGGAGGATTGCCCGACTACGACTATATCCCCGGTCTCGGGGGTGTAAGACAGGTTAGAAATAATAAGTTTATCTTCATCCTTTAGGGTGTTGAGCATGGAAGTGCCGTCCACCGACACATATCGAAACACATACATAAACAGCAGTATCATCAACACCAAGGCATAACTAAAAGTCTCCAAATATTCAAAGATAAGGGCGACATAACTCTCCCCCTTTTCCACCGGCTTGTTATCGCCGTATTGGATATCCTCGGGGGTTTTGTCTATATTATCTTGTTTTGTCTCTTCCGGCTCTTCCTCTGACATCGGCTTTGTATCAACCGGGGTGTCTTTTGGTTGCTCGGGGAGGGGATTGTTCGGGTCCATTGGATTTCCTCTTTTTAAAAAACAAAGGGCATTTGTCACCTGTAATGTCATTTATTTAGAACAAAAGTGTCTGTTCCCAGACACTTTTTCGGCATGTAATAAAATTATATCTTTTCTTTTACCCTTGCTGCCCTACCCACTCTGTCGCGTAGATAAAACAACTTGGCTCTGCGTACCTTGCCGCGTCTGACAACTTCGACATTCAAAACGTTGGGGGAATGTAGCGGGAAGGTCTTTTCTGTACCAACTCCGAAAGAAACCCTTCTTACGATAAAGGTTTCTGCGATTCCGCCGCCTTTGCGGGCGATAACTGTTCCTTCAAATATCTGAGTTCTCGTTCTTGCTCCCTCTACAATGCGCTGGTGAACCTTTACGGTATCCCCTACATTAAACGAGGGAAGTTCTTTTTTTAGCTGCTCATCGACAAAAGCTTCCAATACAGTCATAAAGCTTTTCCTCCTTTTTTTGGACTAAGATGCGTTCTTACTGAGCCGCAGAGGACCGCACCTATAAAAATAACAATTGATTATATCATTATTGTTTTGTTATTGCAAGGGTTATTTTTTGAGAGTTTTTATAAAAAAAGGAAGCCGAGGATACGAAATCCTCGGCCGGAACTCCAAAAAGGAGGAAACCTAATCCTCTTTATCCGGGATTATAAGGTTTAGTATAATTCCCACAAAAGTGGCGATTGCCAAGGGAGAAAGCTCGATACTTTCTTCACCGATGGTAAAGATTATCTTATATACGGCGTCTCCGGTAATATCTCCCGCCAAGCTCATGGCACCCAGGCCAAGACCGATAGAAAGGATTACCGAGACTACTATCAAGTTCTTGCTCTTGGAGAAGTCTACCTTCCCCTCTATTAAAGAGCGGAGTCCCGAGGCAGATATCATACCAAAGAGTACAATAGAAGCGCCTCCCACCACCGACGCCGGGATGGTAGAGATAGCGGTGCCGAAGATAGAAAGGGACCCGAAGATAACAGCCAAAATCGCGGCTAAAAACACATTCTTGGGATTGTAGTTCTTGGTTATTGCCAAAACAGCGGTGTTCTCGCCGTAAGTTGTGTTGGGAGGTCCTCCCAACGCGCCGGCAATAACAGTAGCAACTCCGTCACCCATAACGGTTTTGTGTATACCGGGGTCTACCATAAAGTCTTTGCCACAAATAGTGCTGTTGGCGTTAATATCACCTAAGTGCTCCATAAAGGTAACAATCGCCACAGGGACGATGGAGAGCACCACCGACAAGTCAAAGGACAAGCTGTTATAAAACCCAAAGGTCTCTCCCATATTTTGGAAGATAACAATTCTTGACCAATCTGCACCGGAGAAGTCTACTAACCCGATAGCTAACGAATATACATAACCGATGACAAAACCGAGCAGTATGGGAATAATCTTCAAAAAACTCTTGGACTTGGCATAGGCATTTATGCCGATAATCGAGGCAACGGTCACCCCGGCTGCGGTCCAGTTTTTCCAGAGCGGCACATTGTTCCAGATGGAGGGACCTATAATGTTGTTGTAGAACATCTTGGGGGCAAGCACCATTCCTATAACTATAATGACCGGGCCTACAACTATGGGAGGGAAGAGTTTTTTGACTTTGTCCACCCCGACAGCTTTAATAATCAAAGAAAAAACCACATAAACCAATCCTGCAAGGATGATGGCTATGCTGGCTTTACCCATTTGAGTATTCCATTGGTCGGTGCCGATTGTGGTCCCTGCCATAACCGACATTAAAGGGGGCAAAAAGGCGAAAGAACTTCCCAAAAACACAGGCACTTTCTTGTTGGTGATAAAGTAGAAGGCAATAGTTCCCGCACCGGCGGAAAGTAATGCCACACTGACGCTCATGTTACACAAAATCGGAACCAAAACCGTGGCACCGAACATGGCAAACATGTGCTGGAAGCTGAGTACAAAAGTCTTCAAAGTAGATTGAACCGGGTGTTCTTTTGATGCACTTGACATACGAGTCCTCCTGTTTTTGTTTTTTGCAAGGATTTCGTTAAATAAAAAGGGGGATTTTTTAAAAAAATACCCGTTAAAAAAAGTATATTCTTAACGAGTAATTTACCTGCCTTATTATTTATTTCCCTATTTTAATAGA
>CAZFVM010000002.1:0-47392 GCA_964522305.1 uncultured Oscillospiraceae bacterium | reverse complement strand
AAAAACCCCGTCCTATTCAGATCTGTATGAGGTTTATTACTCAGATTCCAAGGCGCAGGACCCGGGTGCGACTTACCGCAGCCTTCTCCATCTTGGACAATCCGGCACAACACAAGAGATAGAGGCGGTAGAGCAGCTGGACTCGGCAATTTTGCAGGGGGTACTGTCCTTAGAGTTATCGGACAAAGTCGCTTATTATTCCGACGCCTTTGATGCATTGGAGAATCTTTATATTCAGATACCGATATATCAACCAAACGAGGTTTTTGCGTACAACAATTCAATTTTGGACGACGAAACTCTGTATCCCGACCAATTGTCTCTGTTTTCCCCGGTTTATAGAATCTGGGACGTGGAGATGATACTCAAATAACAAAAAACTCAGTAGGGGCACGCAGGGTATAAAGAGGGTTACCGAAGCCCTCTTTTGTTGTAGTCAAACACAACAAAAGACATTATTATCTTGACACAAAGGGGCTATGATGCTACCATAAAAAAGACAAATAAAACACAAAACAAAGACTATCAGGAGGGCTTTTGCATGTTTCGAATCGGCACTGTAAATATTGACACTTCCCATCCTTCTTCTTTTGCAGAGATATTGCTCAAGGGAGAGGTTGCGAGATACGAAGCTATCTACAACGACGGTTTTCGCACCGACGAGGAAGTAGAGGCTTTTATAAATCGTTTCGGCCTTAAGAAACGTTACTATTCTTTGGAAGAAATGGCAAAGAACATCGATATTGCTTTTATTCAGAGTTGCAACTGGGACAGGCATTTAGAGTTGGCATTACCTTTTATCGAGGCAGGAATCCCTGTGTTTATAGACAAGCCCTTTGTCGGGAAGCTAAAGGACTTAGAGACCTTCAAGATTTTGGAAAAAGCCGGGGCGAGGGTAATAGGCTCCAGCGCTTTGAGGTATACTTACGAGCATCAAGGTTATTTTGCAATACCTTCACAAGACAGGGGCGAAATCCTTCACATCACCACCACCGTTGGGGTAAATGACTTTGATTATGCCATCCATTCCATCGAGAGCATTTTGGGATTTATGAGAGGGATTTCCCCTGTGTCTGTCAAATATGTCGGTAGCGGTAATGTGACAGGAGTAGAGTCAGACAGTTATATCATAAACTTCGAGAACGGTGCCACAGCAGCCTATCACATATGCAAAAAGGTGTGGCAACCCAGTACTGCTATTGTAATGACCACCAAGACAAGTTTTGCCTACAAAATAGATCTCAGCAAGGTTTATGAAGCCATGCTCACAGAGGTGTGCAACTACCTGGAGGGAAAAGACAACATCTTAGCGCCCATAGACGAGCTGGGGGAGAGCATAAAGATTCTCAGAGCGGGCAAGAAGAGCAAACAAAACAATGGAGGCGAAATGTTATTGTCGGAGCTCACCGACGAGGATCCCGGGTTTGACGGCGCCGAGTTCGAAAAGGAATACGAAGCCCTCCAAAGAGCTCCAAAGTAATGTGATTTAATCTATTAGGTAACAGCTTTACACTTGGTTGTGCAATAAGTGGATTTTGGGTTGCTTATCAAAGCGTGACCTTTAATATCATAGTTATATTTTTAGTGTGGAAGGGTTAAATCTTCCGCACTTTTTTTACTTGACCTTCTTTGGCTTCAAAAGGCGGGTAAATTTGTTAATTTTATAAAAACAGGGTGACAAAAATGGGCAATTATGATATAATTTAACGGTATATATAAATCAATTAGGCCCTAGAATGAGGGGAAAAATGGCAAAAGCAAAGGGAAAATCCGGGGATTTTCACAACAAACGCATCCCAAAGAACAAAACACCCAGAACCTCGCAGGATAATTTAAATACCGACGGGGACGAGACCTTGTTTTTTGGCAGAAATGTGGTGCTCGAGCTTATAAAGAGTGGTAGACAAATCGATAGAATATTTGTTCAAAGCGGAGAAAGAGAAGGTTCGATAAATCTCATAGTTGCCAAGGCATTAGAAAGAAAAATCCCGGTAATAGATACCGAAAAACAAAAGTTAGACCAAATGGCAGAAGGCGAGAACCATCAAGGGGTGGCTGCAAGAGCTTCTTTTTTGGAGTACAAGAACGTAGTTGACATTTTGGACCTGGCAAAGCAAAAGGGCGAACCTCCTTTTGTTATTATTTGTGATTCCATTAATGACCCACATAATTTGGGGGCAATTATAAGGACAGCGGAGTGTGCCGGCGCCCACGGGATAATCATTCCCAAGAGACGCTCGGTCTCGGTTACCTCTGCGGTTGCAAAGGCTTCGGCAGGTGCGGTGTTCCACTTACCTATTGCCAAGGTTACGAACCTTAACAACACTATACGCGAGCTAAAGCAAGGCGGAGTGTGGGTTTTTGCAGTCGATATGGAGGGCACCCCTTACTTCGAGCTTGATTACACCGGACCTTGTGCCCTTGTTTTGGGAGGAGAAGGGAGCGGAGTTTCCCGTTTGCTTCGAGAAAACTCTGATTTTGTCTCTACCATTCCGCAGTACGGTAGCATCAATTCCCTCAATGTATCCGCAGCAGGGGCGGTTGTGTTTTTTGAAGTGGCAAAACAACGGAACAAAGCGAAACCGACTACCATATAAATCTCTGCTTTTTGACCGATGGTAAAGCAGATAGTCCACAAAAACGACATCGGAGAAACGGACCGAAAAATGTCTCGAGATTCAGGCGATCTATATTTAGAGGAGCTTTTAAGACAAGCCGAGGCCATTAATGAGCAGGCACGTCAATTTGAGCGCACAAAAATCAATCACATACCCGTAAAGAAAGAATCCGATTCCGGTCAAGACAATCAAGACCGGGCACCTCAAGTAGAGGGGGCGGATTTTGCCGGCAACCAAAAATACAAGAATAGATTAGACGGAGAAATCGGGGAGATTATTAGCGACTACTCCACCAAGGACAAGACCGAAAAACCCTTTACCAACACCCAAGGTTTGAGAGATTCCTTGGCGGCGGGAATACAGGAGAACAAAGAGCTTCTTGGCTATTACGAAGGGACCAAGGTAAGGTCTACCGAGAGCAAGGTAGATGAGTTATACGCCCTTATCCAGGACGCCAGAGCAAAGACCCAGAGCGATGTAGAAAAATCCCCGCCGGAAGCCATAACCACCAATCGTTTGGTTGAGTCAGACACATTACCGGAAAAAGACCCTTACACTCAAGAGAAGATGTTTTCCTTCGGGGATACTTTGATAATAGAAGACACACCCACAATAAAGAGCAAGGCTGAGTTTGACAGCGACTACGCAGGACTTTCCGAGAAGATAGCCAGCGGCGAGATTACCTTCGACAGCGACGAAGACGAGAAGCAAATATCCTTTTTGCAGGACGAAACCGACAAGCTTGCTATCGTAGACGAGAACGGAGAGCCTCTGGATGAGACCGATATAAATTTGAGAATCGCCTTTGAGATGATGGACGAGTCCGAGATCGATATCGATGAGTTTATTAAGAGAGAAACCGAGAAAGCAAAGCGCAGCAGAAAGCAAAAGATACAAGAAGAAAAGGAATACGAATACACAAGTCGAGAACAAAACGCAGAAGTCAACGCCATGTTGCGCAAGGGAATCCGCACCGGCTTTTTCAAGTTGGCGGCGATTGTTTTGGTTGCTTTGGCAGTGCTGTATCTCGAGATTTCTTACAAGTCCAGCCCCCTTCACTCCGATTACTTGCAACCCGGAGGCAGAAGCGGGATACTATATATATTAATCGACCTGCAGCTACTCTTTTTAGCAGGTTTGATAATGGGCAAGAATGTAAAAGACGGAATATCGGGGATACTAAAAAAACAGCTCAACCCCAACAGTCTGTTTACAACATCCTTGATTTTGACCGCACTATATACCGTGACCATGATCTTTATAGACCCGGCTTCCCCGGATCTAAAGCTATACAGTCTCCCGAGTGTAGTGGCGGGTCTTTGTATAGTGTTGGTGGAATACCTTACAAGCAAGAAGGATTACCATTGTTTTAGGGTTTTAGCGTCAAAGAGAACAAAATACGCGGCGGTATTGTTGGAGAGCAACGCCAGAGAAGCGGATGAGTTTTATAAGTATCTTATTGAGGACTCCGACCTATACACCGTTCAAAAAGCGAAGTTTGTTACCGGGTTTTTTGAAAGAATAAGAAAGCGGCCTAAGAGCGAAGATATCTTCAACTTCTTGGTTCCTGTGCTTTTTGGTGCCGGGGTAATACTCTTTGGTTTGGTTATGATTTTGACCGGCAGTTTCGCAGACAGCGCCCGGGCATTCGGTTTGTTGATTGCGGCTTCGGTACCTTTGGCGTCTTTTTTCATGATTCCATTACCGGTTATTGCCGCCAACAAAAAAGGAGCAAAGAACAATTCCGCCTTTATAGGTAACGGTGTCACCGAAGAATATGCGGACGCATCGGTGTTGTCCTTTGTAGATACTGAGGTTTATCCCTCTCATTTGGTAAAGATAACCAGCTTCAAGACCTATGGTGACTATCGAATAGATAAGATAATACCCGAGTTGGCGAAGGTCTTTGACTATGTCGGCGGTCCGTTACAAAAGGTGTTCTCGGGAGCGATGAGCGGTAAAGTCTCGGATCCGGGCTTTATCCGTCTGATAGAATCGGCTGAGGACGGCATTTGCGTAGCCATGGACGGCACCCACGTTTTCTTGGGCAAAAAGAGTTATATAGAGCGATATCGGTTCGAGACCCCTACAGACCCGGATGACTACAGTTTCGAGCGCAATGTCGGCTCTATAATGTATGTAGTAATGAACGAATCCATTGCCTCAAAGATATATCTGAAGTACTCCCCCAACCCACTTTTTGATTCTTTGCTCAAAGATATGTACAAAGCGGGGATGTGTGTGGGTATCAAGACCTTGGACCCAAACATAAACAACGAGATACTCACCCGCAGCATAAAGTTCAAAAAATGTCCCATAGCAATTTTAAAAGCGGCAGACACCGAGGACCTGCACGGAGAGCACGAAGAGATAAACAGCGGGATAGTTTCGGGTTCGTCGCTACATACCTTTCTGCGGATGTTTGTGCTTTGCGATAAAGCGAGACATATTACAAAGAGCAACGCCATAATAACCTTGGCAGGATTGTTCTTGTCCTTCTTTGCTACGTTTTTCCTGGCGATTACAGGGGATGTGGGTATTATTAATTCCTACTATTTGGTGGCGGTACAGCTTATATGGTTGTTACCGGTTTGGCTTACATCTTATTTGTTGTAGGGTTGGCAGGATATAGCGATACATTCAATGTTGTTATCTATTGAATATTCTTGGGAAATATATTATAATAATTCATATGCATAAATTACGGAGGTTTAGTGAATGGCAAAATTTAGTTCCAATAAAATTAGAAATATCTGTCTTATCGGGCATGGTGGAGACGGCAAGACATCCTTAGCCGAAGCTATGCTTTATTTAGGCAAAGCAACGGATAGGCTCGGACGAGTCCCTGACGGCAACACCGTTAGCGACTTTGACCCGGATGAAAAGAAGAGAGGAACCTCCATTTCCGCTTCTCTTTCCAACGTAGAGTGGGGAGGAGTAAAGATAAACATTCTTGACACCCCCGGATATTTTGACTTTGTCGGAGAGGTGAAGCAGTCTTTGAAGGTAACCGACAGTGCGGTTATTGTTGTCGACTCAAAGAGCGGACTTAAGGTTGGAGCAGAGTTGGTATGGGATTATGCCGAGGGCATTCCCAAGGCCTTCTTCATTAACAAGACCGACGACGACCATTCTAACTTTGAGAAGACTTTCAACGAGCTTAGAGATATGTTCGGCACATCCGTATGTCCTTTGTATGTTCCCTTCAACGAAGGAACACCGGAGATGGGGTTTTATGATTTATTGACAGATACAGCTAATATATATGATAAGAAGGGGGCAAAGTCTGCAGTGGAGCTCCCCGAGCAGTATCAAGTCAGGATGGAGGAATACAAGAGTCTTTTAGACGAATCACTGGCAGAGACAAGCGACGAGCTCATGGAGAAGTTCTTCATGGAAGAGCCCTTCACTCCCGAAGAAAAAGCTGCAGCATTGAGATCGGGACTTATTCAGGGCACTATAGCACCTGTTTTCTCAGGTTCTGCGACCGAGTTATCCGGTGTCGGTGCGTTTATGGACACAATAGCCTCTTCCTTCTGCTCTCCTTTGGACCGCAAGGACCATGATGTTGTAGACGAAGAGGGTAAGGTATCTACTTTCACCTCCGCAGAAGACGGACCCGCAAGCATATTTGTCTTTAAGACACAGGCAGATCAGTTTGGCAAGAAGTCCTATTTTAAGGTTATGAACGGCACTTTGAAGAGAGATGTGGTTTTAAACAACCTAACCACCGGCAAACAAGAGAAGATATCCAGGATATCCCTTGCCGTGGGCAGCAAAGAAATTTCTGTAGAAGACATGGTTTACGGAGACTTGGGGCTCACCGTCAAACTTATCGACACAAACATTAACGACACTTTGACCGCCGACCCTTCTTTGAAGCAAAAGTTTGTACCGGTAGAACTCCCCGATCCCTATCTTTGTATGGCTATCAACCCCAAGGCGAAGGGAGACGAAGACAAGATTTCTTCCGGACTGTTTAAGATACTTGAAGAAGATTTCACTATAAAATACGAGAACAATCCCGAGACAAAGCAGATGTGTATCTATGGGTTGGGAGACGTGCACTTAGATGTAGTTGTCGCAAAACTCAAAAACCGCTTCGGTACTTCGGTAGAGCTGGAGACTGCTAAGGTAGCCTACAGAGAAACCATCAAGAAGAAAGTTCAGGTTGAAGGCAAACACCGTAAACAATCCGGCGGCCACGGACAATACGGGCATGTAAAGATAGAGTTTTCCCCGGGAGAAGAGGACGATTTGGTATTTACCGAGACAGTAGTTGGGGGCTCCGTACCCCGGAACTACTTCCCTGCGGTAGAAAAGGGATTGCAAGAGGCTATCCAAAAGGGTATTTTGGCAGGTTATCCGGTTATCAGGCTTAAGGCTAATTTGTTCGACGGCTCTTACCATGATGTCGACTCATCGGAGATGTCCTTTAAGCTTGCTGCCAGCCTTGCTTACAGAGAGGGAATGAAACAGGCATCCCCGGTTATTTTAGAGCCCATCGGCGAGCTAAAGGTGTTAATACCCGATGCTTGGATGGGAGATATAATAGGGGATCTCAACAAGCGCAGAGGCAGAATAATGGGTACAGACCAAAGTGACCGCAAGGGCTATACCGTGGTGGTTGCCGAGGCGCCTATGGCAGAGATGCTCAACTATACCATTCAGTTAAGGGCAATGACCCAAGGTAGAGGCAGTTATACATTTTCCTTTGTCAGATACGAGGAAGCCCCCAGCGAAGTTGCACAGAAAGTTATTGCCGAAGCTAAGAGAGATACAGGCGAATAATAGACTAATTGGATAGGCCGTTTAGCCAACGATAAACGGCCATGTCCTTTCTTTTGATTACAACTTCGTTGGAGAAACGGATCGGAAAATGCTAACTAAGACAAATAGTTATAGGGTTACGGCAATTATTTCTCTTGTATTGATAATGTTGTTGACCGTGGTATTGGCAGCATGTGATACCGGGAGCACCGAGAATGATCCCACTAAGATAGTGGTAGACTTTGATATATCAGAGGAAGAATCCGACAACACCGTAAGCCAAGACGAACAAACTCCGGAAGGATACACCGAAAGACCGGTTGTTCACGATATAATTAATATTGCGCCCGACCTGGTAACCATCGGCGGCACCTGTGAAGAAGGAGCGATCATAAGCATAGACGGGGGCAAAGAGCATGTAGAGGTAACCTCTCGTAACGGATATTTTATTACAGAGGTAACCCTAAGTAATATTTCCACAACCCTTTTAGAGGCTGTGGCAACCGTCGAAGGCAAGGAGCCGAGCCTGCCGTTGTCCTTTACCGCAGATTACAACGCGACAGCCGAGAAGCGTTTGGACGGGTTTGGAGTATCTATAGGGCCGGATTCCTATATGTATTTCGATTCCTTCTTGGACAATTATATGGGCGAAAATTTACTGACCCAGACCCAACTGCGTAAGTTTAAGAAAAGCGTAAACGACAGAATAATAAACATAGAGTCCAGAGCAGGCGGGCAGGATGTTGACATTATATATGT
This sequence comes from uncultured Oscillospiraceae bacterium, assembly GCA_964522305.1. Taxonomy (GTDB): domain Bacteria; phylum Bacillota; class Clostridia; order Oscillospirales; family CAG-382; genus UBA1049. Next base: position 39,245 of record CAZFVM010000002.1, on the reverse strand, counting down.
TCTGATCCCCGATGTGACTTCCATTTACCCCGATATTTTCGGATCCGATTTGGAGAGGGCAACCCACACCACCAGATATAAGCAAATCGCAGACGCGTTGGTCCAGACTGATGCCGTCATGATTGACATGTATGACAAACTTATAGAAGCTAAAGAATCCGGAGAGTATGAGATATATCGTCGCACCGACAGCAACCTTACCGAATACGGTGGATATCTGGTTTATTCCGAGATTGCAGAATTCTTGGCAAAGAGATTCCCGGCAGCTGCACCAAGGCCCCTCGAAGAATTCGAAATAACCGAGATCGAGACCATAGGCGGCAACATAGCTGAATATCTTGGGCTCACCGCAGAGCATTATGTAGAAGACATTATAGACTTGCAGCCAAACTTCTCCCTTAAGATGGGTCTCGACGAAGATAGCGGGTTTGGTACGGTGAACATAGGAGATGTCAAGAAATATAATTCCACCACCGCACCTTTTGACTACAGCGTATATGACAAGGCAGAAAAGAACGCTGTTGGTGTAGGGGATAGAATGATTATCCGCACCGGGCGGGAGGATCTCCCCAGTGCGCTGATATACAGGGATGACGGCTTATTTATGTCTACGGATATATTGGCAGAACGCTTTAACAACATGATGTTTGGTAAGAGTGAGGACTTCACCATTAACCTCACGGATGCAGGCAGACATTTCTCCGCAGGCAAGACCTTTGTAGATTACATCTTGGTTATAGTTACCGAGAACAACATCCTTAATATATTGGGATAACATCAACTACCAAAATAAAGCTGGGGCGGTATTATTACCGCCCTATTTTATTATAGCCTTTTTTACAATCCCATGTATTGATTAAAATCTCTTTTTATGTATAATAATAGGAATAGCCAAGCGCAAAACAGTTTATGTTTCCGAACACAAACTTTACAGTATAATGATTTCATTTATTAGGGTTGTACAACAATACAGGAGCAGACGATGACAAGAGAACAAGTGATATGGATAACCGTAGCGGGTTACATAGGAATAATCACCTTTATTGGATTTTTTAACAGAAAGAGCGCCAAGAACATTAACGACTTTACGGTCGGAGGCAGGAACGCCGGCGCTTGGATGTCAGCTTTTTCCTATGGCACCGCATATTTCTCGGCGGTCATGTTTGTGGGCTATGCGGGAGGCACCGGTTGGCGGTACGGTCTGTGGGGAATATTACCCGGGTTGGGGAACGCTTTGTTCGGAGCTCTTTTGGCGTGGGTGGTATTGGCGAAGAAGACCAGGGAATACACCAGGGCAAACGAGATTAAATCCATGCCCCAATATTTTCACAAGCGTTATGGCAGCCAAGCCATGAAGCTCTTCTCGGTCATAGTGATATTTATATTTTTGACCCCTTATTCCGCTTCGGTATATAAGGGTCTGGCAAGTATAAGTGCTGTTTTACTAAATGTAGACGCCACCATCGCTATGGTTGTCATTGCGTCGTTGTCGGCTATAATCGTAATTACCGGCGGATACGCCGCCACACTTAAGGCGGATTTTTTCCAAGGCCTTATAATGTTGGTGGGAGTAATCGCCCTGGTTTTCTCGGTAGTAAGGGCAGGCCAGGTCGGAGGCTTTACCGAAGGTATTAGAAGAATGACCACCGAAGGGATGGCTCAAGAACTCAACTTATCCACCGTAAGCGTTATCGGTCTGGGAGCTCTGGTAATGATGACTTCTTTCGGTACCTGGGGTTTGCCCCAGATGATTCATAAATATTATGGTATTAAGGACGATAAGGAAGTAAAGCGAGGGACAATAATCTCTACGGTCTTTGCCTTTGTGGTAGCGGTGGGAGGTTATTTTATCGGTTCCTTGTCCAGACTTTTTTACAACTCAGAGACCTTTGCGAGCGAACTTGGCTCCGATCCTGATTATCTTATTCCCAACATACTATCTAAGTCTGACTTATCCGATATATTGTTGGGAGTGGTCTTTGTGCTTTTGATAGCAGCATCGGTTTCCACCCTGTCTTCTCTTACCATTACTGCGTCCTCCACCCTTTCAATGGACCTGGTGCAGGATAGAATCATAAAGAAAAAAGACTATAATATCGCACCGTTGACAAAGATATTTTGTCTTGTTTTTGTGGCGTTGTCCTATTTCATTGCCAATTCTCAGACCCCTATCTTAGACATGATGAGCTACTCCTGGGGGATAATCTCCGGAAGCTTTTTGGCTCCGTACATGGTGGGGTTGTATTCAAAGAAAGTTAGCACCGCTGCCGCTTGGACAGGCATGTTAGGCGGTTTTGTTACCGCATCTCCACCCCTTATTGCCAAGCTAACAGGTGTGTCCTGGAGCTTAGGAGAGTTTGGACCGGTTGCAGGGCTGGGTGCTCATTTTGCTTGTTTGGCGATGATAGTTTCCCTGGTTTTGACATTAGCGGTTACCTTTATAAGCCCAAACCCGGAGGAAGAAGAAATAAAGGCTGTTTAAATAACGAGACCCGTGTATAGCGGTTAGGATAAAGACAAGAGACGAGGTTTTGAATGAATCAACATATCTTTTCCCCCGAGATGGAGTGTATGGCAAGGGGGCAGCTGGAATCTCTTCAGCTGGAGCGACTAAAGTCCCTGATTGATTTTTGTGACAAAAACGTGGAGTTTTATCACAAAAGATTTAAAGCAGCGGGGATAACGGCAGAAAAAATAAAGACTCTTTCGGATTTGGAATATATACCTTTTACAACAAAGGAAGACCTTAGGGACAACTATCCCTTCGGGCTCTTCGGAGTCCCCCAAAGAGATATTGTAAGGATCCACGCTTCCTCCGGCACCACCGGCAACCCAACGGTTGTGGGGTACACCAGAGAGGACTTAGACCATTGGAGCGAGCAGGTAGCGAGACTTTGTTATGCGGTAGGCGCCACCGAGGACAGTATTGTGCAGATATGTTTTGGCTACGGGTTGTTTACGGGAGCTCTGGGCTTGCACTACGGGTTGGAAAAAATCGGTGCGAGCGTTGTCCCCATATCTTCGGGCAACACAGATAAACAGCTAAAGCTAATGCGGGATTTTGGGACTGACACCATCGTTGCCACCCCGTCTTATGCCCTTTATTTAGCCGAGTCGGCAAAGAAGATGCAATCGGAGTTTCCCGTAGAGAGTTATTCATTAAAGCTTGGACTGCTAGGAAGCGAAGGTTGCACCCCCGAGATGAGGACCCAGATCGAAAACAGCTGGGGTAACGACTTTTTTGCCACAGACAACTACGGAATGAGCGAGCTAAACGGACCCGGGTTGTCGGGGGAGTGCATGTATCGAGATGGCTTGCATATCAACGAAGACCATTATCTATGTGAGATTATCGATTCTACCACCGGTACTGTCTTAGACAAAGGAGAGACCGGAGAGATGGTTGTCACCGCCTTAACCAAGCGGGGCATACCTATGATAAGGTACCGTACTAAGGATATCACTAATATAAATTACGAACCCTGCAAATGTGGCAGAACCTTTGCAAGGATGCACAAAGTCATCGGCAGAAGCGATGACATGCTCAAGATCAGAGGAGTTAATGTGTTCCCTTCCCAGGTCGAGAGTGCAATAATAGGATTTACCGAGATATCCCCCCATTATCAATTGGTGGTAAGAAGAGTGAATTATGCAGATACTTTGGAGGTAAGGGTAGAGCTAATCGACGGGTCTTTACTGGATAAGTACGGGGAGTTAGAGGACCTGCAACACAGAATCCAAGAGAAGATAAAGAGTATATTGGGTATCGCAACAAAGGTATCCTTGGTTGAGCCGGGTAGCATAGAAAGATTTACCGGTAAGGCAAAGCGGGTCGTTGACCTGAGAAATCAATAATAAACAGGCGGTATATAAATGGAAAAAGAAAAAGTGTTGTTGTTGGGAAACGCTGCAGTGGCAAGGGGAGTATACGAAGCGGGAGTTAAGGTAGTATCCTCTTATCCCGGCACACCCAGCACCGAGATAACAGAAGAAATAAGCAAATATGACGAGATTTATTCCGAATGGGCTCCTAACGAGAAAGTGGCGTTTGAGGTAGCCTTCGGCGCTGCCACCGCAGGAGCAAGAAGCTTTGCTGCCATGAAGCATGTGGGGCTGAATGTAGCGGCTGATCCTTTATATACCGCTTCATATATCGGGGTCAACGCAGGGATGGTTTGTGTAGTGGCGGACGATCCGGGGATGCACTCCTCCCAGAACGAGCAGGATTCAAGGCATCACGCAATCGCCGCTAAGGTACCAATGCTTGAGCCCTCTGACTCTCAGGAGTGTCTTGACTTTACAAAACTTGCCTATGATTTGAGCGAAGAGTACGACACCCCGATTTTGCTTAGGTTGTCTACCAGGATCTCCCACTCTATGTCCTTGGTGACCTTGACCGACAGAGAGGACAAGCCCCTCAACCCTTACGTCAAAAATGTGGGAAAGAACGTAATGATGCCCGCCATGGCGAGGGCGGCACACGCAAAGGTAGAACAACGGACAAAGGATTTGACCCTGTGGGCGGATACAAAGGCGTTTGATTTGGGGATAAACAAAGAGATTTTTTTAGACCCCGAGATAGGAGTTATTGTTGCCGGTTCCACCTATGTCTATGCGAGGGAAGCGTTGGGAGATAAGGCAAGTTATCTCAAGTTGGGGATTGTAAACCCCTTACCGGTAGAAGCGATAAAATCCTTTGCAAAAAAAGTAAAAAAGCTATATGTTATAGAAGAGTTAGATGATATAATACAGACCCATTGTACAAGGATTGGGGTTGAAGTAATCGGTAAAGAGCTTTTCGGGTTTTTGGGGGAGTTTTCCCAAAGCCTGGTGGCAGAAAAAACACTTGGAACAAAGTCAGAGGTTGCAACGTTTTCTCAGCCGGTGCCACCGCGTCCCCCGGTGCTTTGTCCCGGCTGTCCCCACAGAGGACTTTTCCACGCGCTAAGAACCATGAGGTTGTTTGTCAGCGGGGATATCGGGTGTTATACCTTGGGAGCACAAGCTCCTTTATCCATGATGGACACCTGTGTTTGTATGGGGGCTTCGGTCAGCGGTCTCCATGGATACAATCTGGCGTTAGGTACACAAAAAGCCAAAAAGTCCATTGCGGTTATCGGGGATTCCACCTTCATACATTCCGGAATAACCGGACTGATAGATATCACTTATAACAAAGGTATAGCCACGGTTATTATATTGGACAACTCTACTACGGGGATGACCGGGCACCAAAACAACCCGACCAACGGGCTAAACCTCAAGGGTGAACCCGCCAATGTAGTTGACTTGGAGGCATTGGTAAAAGCCATAGGAGTCAACAGGGTCAGGGTTATAGACCCCTTGGATATAGAAGAAACAAAAAAGGTGGTGGCAGAGGAGCTGGAGGCGGAGGAGACTTCGGTTATCATAGCTCGACGCCCCTGTGCTTTGCTAAAGACGGTAAAACATCCGCCGGCGCTATATGTGGATAACGAGGCATGCACCGGATGTAAGGCTTGCATTCGGGTCGGCTGTCCCTCTATAATGATGGTGAAGACCCCGGAGGGCAAAGCAAAGGCATATATAGACCCTACTACCTGTGTGGGCTGTGAGGTTTGTATGGATCCCTGTAGATTTGACGCTATTAAGAGAATAGGGGACTGACGATATGGAAAACAACACAAAGAGCATTTTAATCGCCGGGGTAGGGGGGCAAGGCACATTGCTCGCCTCCAACCTGCTTGGCAGATATTTTATAAAAGAGGGCTATGATGTAAAAGTCAGCGAGGTCCACGGTATGAGCCAGCGAGGCGGCTCGGTGGTCACTTATGTCAGATACGGTAAGCAAGTATTTTCCCCGGTTATCGACAAAGGCGGTGCCGATTTAATAATTGCCTTCGAACAACTCGAAGCTGCAAGATGGCTTCCCTACCTCAAAGAAGGGGGAACCATGATTATAAACACCCAGACCATTAACCCCATGCCGGTGATAACGGGGAGCGCGGAATACCCGGTGGATATAATCGAAACCATTAAAGCTATGGGGATCAGGACAATAGTCGCAGACGCCTCTGAACTTGCCGAAAGATGTGGCAATATCCGGGCTGCCAATGTGGTTTTACTCGGAGCGGTCGCCACCGAGCTTAATTTTGATATAAACACATGGCTTGATGTAATCTCCTGTACGGTCCCTCCGAAGACCGTAGGGGTTAACAAGGACGCATTTTTGTTAGGCTGCGAACTGCAGTGTGATATATAATAATAGGAGTTCTTATATGGCTGTATACAGACCGGAAATCGAATGCGCAACCCGCAGTTATATAAAGGCGGTGGAGTCCCAGCGCCTTATCAAGATGGTGGAAAGGGCATACAACAACGTGCCTTTTTACAAACAACTGCTGGACAAGGCAGGGATAAAACCCTCGGATATAACCGGGATAGATGATTTAAAAAAACTGCCCTTTACCACCAAGGACGACCTTAGGGACAATTATCCCTTTGGTATGTTTGCGGTACCCATGGATGAGCTGGTCCGGGTACATGCTTCTTCGGGGACCACAGGCAAACCCACGGTGGTGGGTTACACCCAGCACGACATAGAAATCTGGGCGGAATGTGCCGCCAGATCAATAGTCGGTGCCGGAGGTACTAAGGACGACATGATTCACATCTCCTATGGTTATGGGCTCTTTACCGGAGGATTGGGGATGCATTACGGCGCAGAGCATTTGGGAGCAACGGCGCTCCCTGTTTCCTCCGGCAACACCAGGCGTCAAATCCAACTGTTACAGGATTTTGAGTCTGATATTATTTGTTGCACCCCTTCTTACGCCATGTTCATCGGCGAAACTTTGAGGGATATGGGGGTTGACCCAAAGAGCCTGAAGCTTAGAGCGGGCATATTAGGAGCAGAACCCTGGACCGAGAACATGCGTAAAGAAATAGAAAAGCTTTTGGATATCAAGGCATATGATATATACGGATTGTCCGAAATAGCCGGACCCGGGGTTTCCTTTGACTGCGAAGAACAAAACGGAATGCATATCAACGAAGATTATTTCTTCCCCGAGATAATCGACCCGGATACGGGAGAGGTCTTGGAGGACGGAGAATACGGAGAGTTGGTGTTTACCTGTATAGGCAAAGAAGCCTTGCCCCTTATCAGATATCGGACCAGGGATATCTGCGCCCTCATCACACAGCCCTGTTCCTGTGGACGCACGACATTGAGGATGACAAAACCCAGGGGCAGAAGTGATGACATGCTGATTATCCGTGGAGTCAATATTTTCCCTTCCCAGGTAGAACATGTGTTATTGGAGCTGGGGCTTGCACCTAACTACTTTATTGTGGTTGACAGAAAGAATAATCTTGACATAATGGAAGTACAGGTGGAGATGACGGAGGATATGTTCTCGGATACCGTGGCAGGGCTGGAAAGCACAAAAAAACGTCTGGAAGGCACCTTCCAGAGTGCTCTCAACATCAACGCCACTATAAAGCTGATGGAGCCCGGCAGTCTGCCCCGTTCCGAAGGCAAAGCAAAGCGGGTCTTGGACAAGAGACAAAACTAACGCACATCGGTAATTTTTTGTGTGTCAGATTGTAACAAAAGAAATAGACTATCGATAGGCATCCCTTAAAAAACATAGGAGGCAGAGTATGTTCATCAAGCAATTATCAGTTTTTGTAGAAAACAAGCCGGGCAGGCTGGCAGAAATAACCTCAATAATCGCAAAGGCGGGAATAGATATCCGCGCCCTCTCCATTGCAGACACAACCGACTTTGGAATCCTTCGCATAGTTGTCGACAACCCCATAAAGGCGGAACAAACCTTGAAAGAATCAGGGTTGACCGTTTCGTTGACCAATGTGATAGCCATAGGGATACCGGACAGACCCGGCGGGTTCGCCAATGCCATGAAGGTCTTTTCCGAGAAGGAGATAAGCATTGAGTATATGTACGCCTTTGTATCTCGGGATGCGGATCGTGCCTACTTGATACTTAGACCCAAGGACACAGCCTTAGCCTCGGCAGCCCTCGCCGAAAGCGGGTTGGAGGTCTTGTCGGAAGATAAGGTGTATAAGATGTAACCTTTGACCCAAATCCGGCTTATTACAAGAAATACGCCCATCAATCCGAGGCATCAAAGATAAAGGAGCTGTACCAAAACAGCTCACATAAAAAATATTGCGCAAAAACGCCCTTGAAAGCAGCTTTTATCTGCGGAATTCAAGGGCATTTATATCATTATAGAGTTGCTTGTTTTGAAAAAGCTTGTTGTCAAAGGCTCGCTTTTACTACAGTACTTTTGATGTTTATATTGAGAATAATATTGTCAGGCTTGCTTTTCTAACACACTATTACATTCATCTAAAAGGGCATCTAAGTCGCCGTGGGGTAACCCCTTGTGAAGAGCCCCTTTCAATCTTTTTTCTCCGTTGATTAAGACTTTTTTGCAAAAAGCGGCAAACTCCGGAGTAAAAGGTCTGATCTTACCCAGATAAAGATCGGTATAAGAATATGTCTCACTAATACCTGTATACAGGCTACTGATTATGACATAAGCTTTGTCCGACTCGGTCACAAAGGTTTCGACTTTGATTTCAAACCCGTTATCCCACAGATATTTGCGCAGCTTTTCATAGGCTGTCATAGGCTGTAAGACCAAAGGGCAATGGGCTTTTGCTCCGGCATCTCTGAGAATATTGGTAATCAGAAGTCCACCCATTCCGCAAAGTGCAGCGCAGTCATAATCTCGGGGGTTAAGGTTTTCGAACCCATCGGACAGGACAAAGTCAATGTCCTTTATACCCAGTCTTTTGGCATTTGCCATGCCCCGATTTAAGGGTCCCTGCCTTATATCCGACGCGATGGCTCGGCGGGCTTTGCCCCGGGACAACAAGGTCAAGCCTACCTTTGCATGGTCGCTCCCGATATCTGCAATACATTTGCATTCCCCGATTGCCTCTACTACCGCTTTTAGTCGGTTTCCGAGAATCATTTTCTAAAGACGCCGGTCTTTAACTTTTCTATCTGCAAATCCGAGAAATGATCGGTAGCAAAAAACGAAACCCCCACAGCCCCGGCGGCTCGACAAGCCTCTACCTGCTTTGTGGATTCAATCACCGGCAATCTCATAAACATGGGTGCTATACCGGAGATGTTCGGAATGTGGCCGTAGTTGTCCACCATATGTTTAATCTCGTTATATACATCCCCCGCATAGTTTAGATATGCCATGGGATAAATTTGGTCCAACCAACCGTTGTCACACCACAGTCTCCAGTCCTGGCTTTTTAGTCTGAGGGCTTCTTCCGGGTCTCCAAAGACTGCCATGGACAAGACCAGGTCTCTGCCTGCCTCTTTATAGGAGTTAATGAGGTCATACATCATCTTTACATATATGGTTATGTTAGAAGCTTTCCAGTCGACAAAGGCTTTCCATTCCGGAGTGTTTACATCCTCTACTTTCATAATGTCAATCCCGGTGGTTTCTTTGAATTGGGCTACCGAGTATTCATCAAACCCCACACTTTCGTCCACCGCAGGAGAGAGGGGATAGCGGATATAGTCCAGTTGAATACCGTCAAACTCGTATTCATCCAGCAAAGTCTTGTACATGTCTCGCAAAAAGACCCTAACCTCCGGTAAAGCAGCGTTTAGGTATATGAATCCCGGCTCGGAATCCATAAATATAGTGCCGTCCTTTTTGCGTGCAGCCCAATGGGGCTTTTCATCTATAATAGGCGAACCGCATGTACCTTCTTTTTTGCTCTTTATACCCACAAAGAAGTTTTCAATCCAGGCATGAATTTGTACGCCGTATTTTTTCCCTGCCTTGATAAATTCGTCTACAAGGTCAAAGTCTTTGTCCTTAAGGTCATCTCTAAGCGGGAGATAGGTGCAGCGAGAGGCTACCGAATAGCCTTCAAATATGGTCTCTATCAGAATAATATTTATTCCGGCATCCGCCAAGCGTTTTACACAACTGTCAATCGCTTGCGGGCTCCTTTCTTGAGGGCGATGCCAAATTCCCCTTATCTCACCTTCCTTGGCGGATGCGGTTATGTAATAAGCCTCTTCCAGCAAGTCATCTAATGTTTTATAGTCCTTTTTTGCCAAAGCCTCCCGGGCTTTTGTCATAAGCATGTCGGCAGACTCCCCCGATGCTTTTTCTCGTTTTTGGATTTCATCAATTTTTGCTTTATAATGAAGTTCTAAGGCTTTAGAATCCACCGACACCAAAAGGCTTGAATTCTCTGTGTCAATTTCTATCTTGGCGCCAACAATAACGTTCTTTCGGATAAAGTCAGCACCCTTTCCGTGTCCGGAAACGACAAGTCCGTCTTCGGGGATTATGTTGTTGTTAGAGCCGGTCTTTATCACTGTTCCTCTTTGGACAACCGCCTCCAATCCGTAGGGGTTCGTTCCGGTTTGCTCCCCTTTGGTAAATATAACAATCTCGTCCGCCCCGCGATAGCTATCAAAACGGTTAATCTTAATCTGTGTTACGGTAGTTTTCATTTTTAATTCCTTTCCGGTCGCAAAACCTCTGCGACCCCAAGCTTTGGGTTTTATACTAACACAAAGCCGATTGTTTTTCAACAAAAACAAAGATTCGGTTTCGCTTGTAATATTCGTCAACCAAATGTATAATATCAATCAGGATAAAACAAAAAGGAGGGCGCCATGAACGAAGTTGTGTTTTTCGCCGAGTTTATTTGTTTTTTGGGTGCAGTTTTGCTGGTATATCGTTGGTTTGGCAAAACGGGACTATATATATTTAGCGTTTTTGGTATGCTCCTCGCTAACATTCAGGTATTGATGTTAGTAAAGATTTTCGGTGTTATCACCACCGGCGGGAACCCTTTGTATGCATCCACCTTTTTTATAACCGACCTGCTGAATGAAAAATACGGTAAAAAAGCGGCAAACAAAGCGGTCGTTTTGGGGTTTGTTTCGTTGTTGTTGTGGCTTTTGGGTACTCGGTTGACTTTGCTATATATGCCCCATGACAGTGACACTATCTTTTTCGCACTCAAGCCTTTGTTTGACAGGGCACCGCGGATACTGGCAGCTTCTTTGGCAGCATATGGTTGTTCCCAGTTTTTGGATGTTTGGCTGTATAACAAAATCTGGTCAAAGACCGGGTCGGACAAGAGGTATCTTTGGCTGAGAAACAACGGTTCTACTTTGGTTTCCCAATTAGTTGACACTGTAATTTTTACTTTCATAGCCTTTTACAACACGGTTGATACATCAATATTTATAAGCATAGTCCTTACAACCTACCTATTTAAAGGGATAACGACGATAGGGGATACTCCTTTTATATATTTAGCTCGCAGGATAACCCCACAAAACGAGCGTAAACGCAACGAGCGGTAACGCAACGAGCCCGCAACGAGCGGTAAAGCAATTTGCACGCAACGAGCGGTAACGCAAGAGCGCAAACGCAACGAGCGTAAACGGCAAGCGTTGACAAAAAAAGTGTTGACAAACATAAAGCCTATGTATATAATGATGGATGCTGCGCATAAAACAAGGCGGTGCAGATAATGATACTGGATCTTTACAATCTATTTCACGGCAGTATAGACTCTCTGCCCTTTGACCATAGCTACTCTGTTGAGGGGTATGCCGATATCGTAGAGGGCAGGATAACCGCAAAAGGGGTTATCAACAACCACGCAGGATATGTTGTGTTGGTTGCAAAGGTTACCTTAGAGGGCATATTCCGATGCGGACGATGCTTGGCGGAGTTTGCGGATAAGTTAGAGTTTGATTTTGAGTATAAGTTGTCCGACAAGCCCGACACGGATGATGAGTACGATTTCATTATTATAACGGATTACAGTTTAGATTTAGAAGACTTTATCAACGGTTCGGTATCTATGGAGCTGCCCTTTAGTTATCTGTGCAAGGCGGACTGTAAAGGTCTTTGTCCCAAGTGCGGGAGCGATAAGAACAAGACGGATTGCGGCTGTATCACCAAAGAGATAGATCCCCGTTGGGCAGAGTTATTAAAGTTTGATAATTAATATTTTAAAGTGTATTTTGTATAAGGAGGTGTTTGGCGATGGCAGTGCCAAAGAGAAAAACATCGAAGGCAAGAAGAGATAAAAGACGTTCCTCCGTCTGGAAGTTAGACCCACCTACAATGGCGAAATGTCCTAATTGCGGCGAGTTTAACCTCAGCCACAGGGTTTGCAGAAAATGCGGAAGCTACGGCGGCAAGGTTGTTTTGAAAATCAAAGAAAAAGAAGCGTAAAACGGTTGGGAAACAGCGGGTCGCTCCAAAGCGACGCGCTTTTTTTTCAACATTTATTCGGTTAGAGGTGGTTTAGTTATGGTAGAGGTTTTGTCAGTTGCCAAAGGCTCGCCGGGGCACAGGCACGGGATAAAAGCAAAGGACATAATAATATCAATAAACGGCAGTGAAGTCTCTGATGTTTTGGATTATCGTTTTTATACCACAGAGCAAGAGTTGGATATATTAATCTCCCGTAAGGGCAAAGAGCTTCTGCTTATTGTTTATAAGGACGAGTACGAGGATTTAGGGTTGGAGTTTTGCAGTTATCTCATGGACGAAAAAAAGAGCTGCAAGAACAACTGTATCTTTTGCTTTATCGACCAAAACCCAAAGGGAATGCGGGAGACTATATATTTCAAGGATGATGACGAGAGATTGTCTTTTTTGCAGGGTAACTACATCACCCTGACCAACCTTACCCAAAAAGAGATTGACAGGATAATCTCCATGCGCATCTCCCCCATAAACATTTCGGTACACACCACCGATCCGATACTTCGCACAAAGATTATGCGGTGCAAGGACGCGGGGGATAGTCTTAGATATATCAAAGAGTTGGATGACAAAGGGATAGTGTTAAATACACAATTAGTGCTGTGCCACGGAATAAACGACGGTGCCCACTTGGAACGCTCTTTGGCAGACCTGTCCTCTCTTTATAATATCAACAGCATCGCCGTGGTTCCCTGCGGACTCACCGGCCACAGACAGGGGCTGTTTGAACTGACCCCTTTTGATAAAGACAGTGCAAAAGCCGTCCTGGACATAACTGAAAAGTACGGCGATCAATCCAAGGCAAAACGGGGATTTCGTCTGGTTTATGCCTCGGACGAGTTTTTTATTACGGCAGCAAAGGATATCCCTGACGAAGAGTATTATGAGGATTATCCCCAACTGGAAAACGGGGTGGGGATGCTGCGAAGCCATTATGAAGAGTTTGTCGCCGCTCTTGAAAGAGCCGACAGATTAATATATAATAAGAAAAGTGTTATCGTAACGGGACAGGCGGCATATTCCCATATACAAGGGCTGTGTCGATTGGCAAAGCAGAAGTTCCCGGATTTAAATGTCCGTGTAAAAGTCATAAAGAACGACTTTTTTGGCGGATATATAACCGTAACCGGGCTTATTACCGGCGGAGATATAATAAAACAATTATCATCTCAAGGGGATTTTGAGGACTTGCTTATACCTGCAAACATGCTTCGCCACGGTGAAGACATGTTTTTGGATGACACAACCATAGAAGATATAGAGAAGGCGTTGTCTGTCAATGTGGTCACGGTAGATTTAGACGGCGGTTCTTTATTAAAAGCAATAATCGGAGATAGGGGGTGATGTTTCCTTGAATACAAAAGGTATAATCGCCATAGTAGGCAGACCCAACGTGGGGAAAAGCACTTTTTTTAACAAAATAATCGGGAACCGTCACGCCATAGTAGAGGACACCCCCGGGGTCACCAGGGACAGAATATATCACGAGACCGAGTGGAACGGCAGAGAGTTACTGCTTATTGATACCGGCGGTATAGAGCCGGTTACCGATAACGAGATGCTCAAACAAATGAGGGTCCAAGCCGAGATTGCCATCGGACACGCCGATGTTATAGTCTTTATCTGCGATTTGCATACCGGGGTTACGGCATCGGATCGGGACATCGCCACCCTGCTAAAAAAGTCGAACAAAGAGATTATCTTAGCGGTAAACAAAGTAGATACCATAGGTCAATTGCCTGCGGAGATTTACGAGTTTTATGAGTTGGGACTGGGTGAACCTTTTCCTTTATCCTCCCTTCACGGCACCGGTACCGGGGATATCCTGGACAAAGCAGTTTCTTTATTACCGAAGCCAGAGGCAAAAGAAGAAAACGATGAGTATATTAAGGTAGCGGTAATAGGCAAGCCAAATGTGGGCAAGAGTTCCCTTGTTAACAAGATTATCGGGGAAGATCGGGTTATTGTCAGTGACACTCCCGGCACCACTCGGGACGCCATAGACACCTATGTTGAAAAAGAGCAGGGCAAATACATATTTATAGATACCGCCGGAATCCGACGCAACGCAAAGATAGAGGACAGCATCGAGAAGTATAGTGTGGTCAGAGCCAACATGGCGGTGGAAAGAGCGGATTGTTGTCTTATAATGATAGACGCCGGCGAGGGTATAACCGCCCAGGACGAGCGGATTGCCGGGCTCTCTCACAACGCGGGCAAGACCAGTATAATAGTAATAAACAAGTGGGACACCATAGAAAAAGACAACAAAACCCAGCGGGAATACACAAAGAATATTTATAACTCCTTGTCCTATATGACCTATGCCCCCCATGTCTTTATATCTGCAAAGACCGGGCAAAGGGTAGACCGCCTCTTTGGCATGATCAACGAGATAACAAAACAAGCAAGCCGAAGGGTGACCACCGGAATGCTAAATGACTTGTTGGCGGATATAACCGCCAGGGTTCAGCCCCCTGCAGAAAAAGGCAGAAGGCTTAAGATTTATTATATGACCCAAACCGGGACTAACCCTCCCACCTTTGTCTTGTTTTGCAACAGCAAAGAGCTGTTTCATTTTTCCTATCAAAGATATATCGAAAACTCTTTAAGAGCCGCCTTTGGGTTCGAAGGCACTCCCATAAGGCTGATAGTTAAGCAGAGAGGGGAGTCCGCCGACGCGGTAACCCTAAAGAAATAACAACAAAAAATCTCCAAAGAAGGATGCCATAATGATCTATCTTTTTGAATTCAACGGTTTTTTTTACAACCTTTATCAAAAATATGACACCGTCGACCCGACAAAATCCTTTGTATTTTTTAGCTTAGGAGTTTTGATTTGCATTGTTATCCCGTATTTGTTGGGCAGTCTTAACGCTTCAATAATAGCCACAAAGTATTTTTACAAAGACGATATCCGCTATCACGGCAGCGGTAACGCGGGGCTTACCAATATGTATAGGGTTTATGGCAAAAAAGGTGCGGCTTATACCCTTGTCGGAGATATTCTAAAACAAGTTCTTTCTGTTTTGGTTGGTGTCTTGGTCTTCGGACTAAACGGCGCATTCTTGGCAGGAATTTTTTGCATGGTAGGGCATATCCTCCCGGTCTTTTATGGCTTCAAAGGAGGCAAAGGAGTCCTTACCGCAGCCACCATGGTGTTTTTAATCGACCCCTTGGTGTTCTTGGTGGTGTTTGGTATTTTTGTGTTGGTGGTTTTGATTTTCAGGTATGTATCTTTAGCCTCAATGATGGCGGGATTTGTATATCCGGCGTTGGTATTTTATAGGACCAAATTTGTAGAGGGGATGGACGCGGTTACTCCGTTGCCTTATATGTTGTTTGCGGTGTTTATAGGGTTGTTGATAATTTTCATGCACAGAGAAAACATGAGAAGGCTCTACAACAACGAAGAGAATCGCTTTACTTTCCGACGCAAGCGTCAAGAAGAGGAAGAAGAGACTCCGGCTACCCCCACCTATGTAGAAAACAAAAAGAAGCCAAAGTGGAAGAAAAAAGGATAAAACATAAAAGAGGCGATGCATTTTGCTTACAACACCATTAGCGGATTTAGTCAGACCAAAGAACTTTGACCAGGTAGCGGGACAGTCTCACCTGTTGTCTGCCACTGCGCCTTTACGCAGAATGATAGAGAGAGGGCATATACCCTCTCTTGTTTTTTATGGCCCTCCCGGGACAGGCAAAACCACGGTGGCAAACATCATAGCGGGGATGTCCAACAAGATGTTTTACAAGCTAAACGCTACCGGGGCAAGTCTTAGCGATATAAAGGAAATACTATCCCGTACCGATACTCTAATGACCGCCGACGGCATACTGTTATATATCGACGAGATTCAATACTTCAACAAAAAACAACAACAATCGTTATTGGAGTACATGGAGGACGGTAGGGTAACCTTGATTTCCTCCACCACCGAAAACCCCTACTTCTCTATATATGGAGCCCTGCTCTCCCGCTCGGGGGTTTTCGAGTTCAAGCCGGTAAATCCGGAGGAGATAATCCCGGTACTAAAACACGCCTTTGAGGTTTTGGACACCCAAGCGGGCGAGGGCAAAGAGATTAGCGAAGAGGTTTACACAACCATCGCCTATTCCTGTGGCGGGGACGTCCGCAAAGCATTAAATGCCTTAGAAAACATATACTATGCCTCGGATAAAGAACTGACAGACAACAACGCTCGGGAGCTGACCCAACGCTCGGGGATGCGGTATGACAGGGACGGCAACCAGCATTACAATCTGTTATCCGCCTTTCAGAAGTCTATCCGAGGCTCGGACGAAAACGCAGCCGTGTTTTATCTCGCTCGGATTTTAGAAGGAGGGGATTTGCTCTCGGTGTGCCGACGCCTGCTGGTGATAGCTGCCGAGGATGTGGGACTCGCTTATCCCATGGCTATAGTCATAACAAAAGCATGTGTTGACAGCGCTTTGCAGATAGGGCTGCCGGAGGCAAAACTGCCTTTGGCTCAAGCCACGATTATGTTGGCGACCTCCCCTAAGTCCAATACTGCAATGAAGGCATATTTCGCTGCCGAACAAGTGATAAAGAGCGGAGGCGGTATGTCGGTGCCCGACCATATCTCCGACTCCCACACAGGAGCAACGGCAGGTCGCAAATATAAGTATCCCCACGATTACAAAGACTCTTATGTGCCCCAACAATATCTGCCCGACGATATAAAAGACAAAGTGTTTTATACCCCCGGGGACAACAAAACAGAAAGAGCCGCCCGGGAGTATCAAAAGAAAATCAAGGGTAAATGATATGTCGAACATAAAAATCGCTTGTAACTATTACCCGGAAGTAGAACAGTTGGCAGAGCAGGGGTTGGAGATAGATTATTACAAATTCCCCGCACTGCCTATACAAATGGAGATAATGGAAGAACAAAACTCCCGGGAGTTTCGTTCCTTTATGGACCGGCTCACGGCACAAAAGCCGGTGTTGCTCCACGGACTGTATCCTTACCCCCACGACCTGTCAGACCCAAAGCTCAAAGAGAAGTTTTTGTCCAAAAACCCGGAGAGACTGCTTGCAGCAACAAAGACCCCCGGGGTTTCTCTCCATACAAGTCTATCATACACTGATAACAAATCATCGAATAACATCAAGACTGTAATAACCACTATCAAAGAAAACATTTTGTTTTTAAAGCAAGAGTTTTCCCGGCTAGATTTTTTTACGATAGAAAATCTGGACAATATAAAATACGGACCCCTTATATATCCCGAGGTTATAACCGAGATTGTTACCGACACCGATTGCGGCTTTTTGTTGGATATCAGTCATGCATATTGCTCCGCTTTTGCTTTGGGGATGGATTTGCTCAGTTATCTTTCCGCCCTTCCTTTGCATAAAGTGGTGGAAATCCACATGAACGGCTGGCAAAGGGTAAACGACAAGATAATGTGTCATATAAAGATACACGAAGAGGGTTATAAAGTGTTGGAGTGGGTGTTGGACAGGACCTCCCCCAAGATACTAACCTTAGAATACGGAAGGCACAACGACAAGCTAAACTTAGGAATTCCGCTTTTTGTTCCCGGCAAGATTAATAGATTGATGCAACAAGAAATAGTCGAACAGATAACAAGGCTTAAAAAAATAAAACAATAAAACCCGCAGCACCTCAATGAGTTGCCACGGGTTTTGTTTTGTAAAAGGTGAGCGTTATCTTCTCTTTTTTATTATATGAGCTACCAGCGCCGAGATACCATAGATCAAAAAGAATAACAGGGTTGTAAAAAAGAAGTGGTTAACCCGCTCCTTCGGGCTGCTGCCTACTCCCGCTACCAAATAACTGACCGCCAAGGAAGCGGAATACAAAAGAACTATATGCAAAAGCCACTTGCCGGAAGAGGGCAGTTTTTTTGTATCAAAAATTAGGAAAGAAAAACCGAGCACTAGGGAAAACAACAACAAATAAACCGAATGTACAGTCAGTTGTCGGGTGAAGGCTGCTGCGGCTTGGGGATTGCTTACGGTCACTCTGGTTGCTGCCAAAAATAACAACCCAAAATACAAGAACACATTTACAACAAGCCCTCTCAACAAGGCGGTCTTAATTTTATCCTTCATCTCAATCAGTGCACTTCCCTTATAAAACCGGCTATGGAGGGGGGAACATCATCCGGGTCTATTGTAGCGGTTATCAAGCACTTTATGTTATCCCGCTTTAATAAGCCGTTTATTTTTAGCAAAAACTCCTCAAACTCAGGTATATTGTTCCCACAAATTTTCAAAGCACTGTCTATAAAGATTTCGGTAATGTCATAGTTGGCGGCAAGGATACCACAGACAAAGCCAAAGAGCTGTTCTGCGTTATCAATCCCATATTCCTTAGCATCCACAAGTCTGGCAAGATATTTAATATCATAATTCAGCTTGCGCCCATATTCGATACACACGACGGCCCCGTGGGTTTCTTTGGCTACCCTATTGACCTCTTTTATGAGGGTTTTGGTTTTTCCCGTTCCTTTAAGTCCGACAATTAACTCAATCATAACGACTACCTCCGTTTTTAATTTGTTTTAGGGTTGGTTTTTATAGATGACTTTGACAATAGATTTGGTTTACAAAAGCTCCTGTATCCTGGTGTTGAGCCTTTCGCTTTCCTCCGAGCCGGGGTTTTTCCCCAGTAGGGCGAACATGTTCTTTTTATATTCCTCGACTCCCGGTTGGTCAAAGGGATTGACCCCCAGCATATAACCGGATATCCCGCAGGCCAAAAAGAAGAAATATATCAAGGCTCCCAAAGATTTTTCGTCCTTGTTTTCGTATTCTATTATAATTGTTTCGGTGCCGCCGTCTGCATGGGCGAGCAGGGTGCCGAGACATGCTTTTTCGTTGACAGAGTCGAGGGTTTGACCTGCGATGTAATTCAGCCCGTCATAATCCTCATCCAACATGGGAACGGTCATCTCCGAGTCCGGAGCGCTTTGTCGACATAGGGTTTCAAACAACATGGGTGTTCCGTCCTGGATATATTGACCCAAGGAATGGAGGTCTGAGGAGAATATGACAGAAGCGGGAAAAATCCCTTTCTTGTCCTTCCCCTCGCTCTCGCCAAAGAGTTGCTTGAACCATTCCCCCATATATCTGAAGGAAGGGTCATAACTTGCCAATACCTCAACCTTTCTCCCTTTGTTATAAAAAGCGTTTCTGAGTAAGGCGTAGGTGTAGGCAGGGTTTTCCGGTCCCTTGGCAAATAGAGATTCTCTGCACAAGGCAGCCCCTTCCATCAGCCCGCGAATATCGGCACCGCTGACAGCTATTGGCAATAGCCCGACTGCGGTCAACACCGAGAACCTGCCCCCGATATCGTCGGGTATAACGAATTGTTCGTATCCCTCTTTATCCGATAGTTCCTTGAGACGACCTTTGCGCGCGTCGGTGGTTACAAAGATTCGTTCTTTCAACTCTTGCTTGGAATAGCGTTTTTCCAGTTCGGTTTTTATAATCCGAAAGGCTATGGCACTTTCGGTGGTGGTCCCGGATTTGCTTATAACATTCACGCAAACCCGCTTGTCCTTGCATAAGTCAAGGATATCCGTCAGTTCTCTGCCGGAAAACGAGTTGCCGGCAAAGTATATTTGCGGAGCATCTTTGGTCCTTTGATTATAATAAGGGGAGTGTAAGAACTCCAGCACTGCTCGGGCACCCAGATAACTGCCCCCTATGCCTATGACAATCAATGCATCACAGATTTGGCGTATCTTTTCGGCAGCTTTTTCTATACGAGCAAACTCCTCTTTGTCATAGTCGATGGGTTGGTCTAACCAGCCGGTGAACTCGGCACCCGGCCCTGTTTTGGTCTTTAGCTTTTGGTTGGCAGATGCAAGCAGAGGCATAAGCTTTACAAGCTCTGCCTCTGTTACACTTTTTATATGAGAATGTTTTAGTTTGATCATTTGTTGAGTTACATCCTTATTCTATATCTGTTACTTTAATTATTGGATAAAAGGGGAAAAAAGTCTACTATGATGTTCCGCTTCAAAAGCAGATAAAACCCTTTTTACAAAAGATGTTTTAAAACTCCGTAAGCTTTTCTGCCAATGCCTCAAATCTGTCTATAATATCGGATATCAAAAACTGTTTTTCACCGGTGAAGTAGGAGTTTACCTTGTTGTTAAAGGGTTCGTACCAGTGGGGGTCAAGCCCTTTCATTCCAAAGCAGGCACCGGCTATAGACCCGGCAGTGGCTGCGGTACAGTCACAGTCGTGAGCCATAGCAACGGCATTGGCTATGACCTTTCCAATGTTTTCTTTCCCCAAGGCAAGGGCATATATTGTAAGGCAGGCATTATTTATGGTGTGGACATTACTCATGCCGGGATAACGCTCGTCTACCAGTTGTGCGGCATGACGATAGTCCTTTACGGTATCATAGTGTTCCAGAGCCCACCGCACCCCGAGAGCTAATTCGCAATCTTCAGGGATAAACTCCAAACCTCCGATTAGTGCCTCTTTTGGATCGGAGAGACAAAAGGCCAAGGATATCACCGAGGCAAAATACATAGACCCATATACTCCATTGTTGCGATGGCTAATAAGGGCATCGGTTTCTGCCATTTGGGCTGCTTTTTTTGGATTACAGGGAGAAACATAGCCATATCCGTCGCAACGGATATCCGCACCTATCCATTCATCATAGGGGTTGTCTATCTCGGCTGCCAATTGGGGTGATATCCCTTTTTTTAGATTATTCAAGGCGATTTCTTCTGCAGTATAGGATATGGTTATATATTCAACCCAGGCCTTTGCAACGTCCTCTAAGGTGAAATCCGTGCCGTACTGTTCCATAATAAAAAGGGCAAGCAGGGTATATCCGATATCGTCGTCACAGGGCAGAGTCTTCATAGTGCCTTTGATATAACTTGCAAAGGTTTCGGTTTCAAAACGAGGGTCGTCGGGGTTGGGAATTTGGGGCCAATAGTCTTTTAGCGGGTATTCGGACAGACTTATTTCTTTGGCGTATTCCTCCATCCGTTCCAAAGTCCAGCCCTCCACCGGAGCTCCAAGGGTGCAACCTGCTCCCCGTCCCAGGAAAGCTGCTGTTAATTTATCTCTGTACTGACTTTTGCTTATCTTTGAGATTTTTGTTGTATCCGAGTTCATAATATCCTCCTTGACGGCTTTTTGTGTTTTATCCATTATAGTATACACTGTATTTACACAAAAATCCTATCCCTTTTAAAACTTTAACATTTGTCTCCAAAAATATTGTGGTATCCGGAGGCAAAATAAGGTAAATACCGGGCAAAACATCTTTTATTTTTAACGGGTTTATGGTATCATACTATGAAAGAAACACAGTTACAACATTTCATTTTTTATAAAAGAGGCAAAAGAATGGCTAAGAGAGTTGCGGCAATACATGACATATCCTGTATAGGGAGAAGCTCTATGCAGGTAATCTGGCCGGTTTTGTCCAAGTTCGGTCATCAGTTGTGTCCCTTGCCCACTGCGTTGTTATCCGCTCATACCGCCATAGAAGGTTATACCTTCCTGGATTTGAGCGACGAGATGGACAAGATTTCCGGGCATTGGGAGGAGCTTCGTCTTAATTTCGATGCGATTTACAGCGGGTTTTTGGGGAGCGACGAACAAATCGTTAAGGTTCTAAATTTCATAAATACCTTTTCTGAAATTTCCGAGCTGGATGGTCACAAGCGACCTCTGGTTTTGGTAGACCCTGTGATGGGGGACGAAGGCAAAATATATAAGACCTATACAAAGACCATGTGTGACGGGGTTAGGGTGTTATGTAAGCATGCCGATGTAATAACCCCCAATCTTACAGAAGCCTATATTCTGCTTCGGCGTCCCTACAACCCCGATCCGGACTTGGCAGAGCAAAGGGAGCTGACAGACAGCCTTCTCAGGCTTGGCAAAAAGCCAAAGCGTGCCGTGGTTATTACCGGTATTCACAACAGAAGACAGGACACCGTGGGGGCGGTATTTGCCATCAAAGACAAAGAAGAGACCACCTACGGCAGCAGTTTTGCTTCTTACTATGACTGCTTTTATCCCGGCACCGGGGATTTGTTTGCTTCTATTTTGTTAGGTAAGCTTTTGAAGGGGGATGGGTTTTACGAGTCGGTGAAGGCAGCTGTTCATTTTATCTCCGATGTGTCCGACAAGACAAGGAACAACGGCATGCCGGAGCTATATGGCTTGGATTTCGAAGAACAATTGACTTTGGCCCATTTATAACACATGAATAAGAATATCAAAAGAATGACGGCAGCCGCAGTGGCTACGGCAATCATATTTATAGTCACCAGGATATATATCCCCATACCCGGAGGAGTGGGATATATTCACCTGGGGGACTCTTTCGTTTATCTTTTTGCTTGTGTCATTCCCTTTCCTTTCAATATAATTGTCGCATCCCTTGGGGGTGCGTTATCGGATTTGACCGGGGAATTTGCAATTTATGCCCTCCCCACCTTTATAATAAAAGGGGTTATGGCTGCCATGTTCAACAGCAACAAGAAGGTCTTTTCCCCCCACAACATAATCGCCATATTACCTGCATCATTGGTTTTGGTTTTGGGATATTTTTTAACAGAGACCTTCCTGTACGACAAGACCCTTGCCATATCCGGTCTGTTGTTCAACGGATTGCAAGCAGCGGCGAGTGGGATTATCTTTGTTTTGCTTGCAGTGTTTTTAAACAACTCAAAAGCCTTGGAAGAACTCAAACAATCTTTAAGATAAAAGTCTGTCATTACAACCTTTATGGAAACTGCAATCTATAAAAACAGATTGAATTAACGAGGTAACACCATGTCAATTAAAGCATCTGCTTTAATAAAAGCCTTATCAGATAACAAATATGACGAAGTATTGCAACGCCTTTACTCCCGGGATAATCTCGACGCGCAAAGAACAAGATACATGAATCTTGTCAACGATTATCTCAATCGTTATGGAGACGACGAGGTATATATTTTTTCGGTCCCGGGCAGAAGCGAAATATCCGGCAACCACACCGACCACAACAGCGGCAAGGTGTTGGCGGCGGCGGTAGATATAGATATAATTGCCATAGCCTCCCCTCAGGAACAAAACACTATCCGGATAAAGAGCAAGGGTTATCGGGAGGATGTGGTGGATATTTCCGAGACCGACCCCACAAAGGTCAAGAGCAACTCCTCGTCGGCGATTATAGCCGGGGTTTGCCACGCTTTCAAAGAAAGGGGATACAAGTGCGGAGGGTTCAGGGCATGTACCACCAGTGATGTTTTTGGAGGGTCCGGGCTTTCTTCATCGGCAGCTTTCGAGGTTATGTGCGGCAATATCCTGTCCCATCTTTACAACGACGGCAGGATTCCCCTGATGGAACTGGCAAAAATTGGGAAATATGCAGAGAACGTTTTTTTTGGCAAGCCCTGTGGACTCATGGACCAATCCGCTTGCGCTTACGGCGGGTTTCTATACATGGATTTCGTGGATAGCGACAATCCTTTTGTAGAAAAGCTAAACTTCGACCTTTCCGAGCAGGGATATTTATTGGTGATAGTTAACACAGGGGGCAATCACGCCGACCTGACCGATGACTATGCTCTTGTACCGTCAGAGATGCATTCCTGTGCCAAGCTCTTGGGCAAGTCTGTGTTGCGGGAGGTAGATGAAGAGGATTTTGTGCAACGGATTTCCTATATCAGGAAGATAGTGGGGGATCGGGCAATCCTTCGCGCGCTACATTTCTTTGCCGAGAACAAGCGGGTAGAAGCCCAGCGTACAGCTTTGAAGTCCGGAGACATCGAGGAGTTCATTGCCCTTGTAATCGAGAGCGGGAACTCTTCATTCAAGTTTTTGCAAAACCTCTATACTACAAAGAACGTATCTCAACAGGGCCTTTCTTTGGCTATCGCCCTTACCGAGAGACAAAACATACCCTGTCGGGTCCACGGAGGGGGCTTTGCGGGCACCATACAAGCTTATGTAAGAAAAACCGACAAAGAAAAATACAAAGAATTATTAGAAAGTGTTTTTGGGCAAGGGTGTTGCAACTTCCTCAAGGTAAGAAAGCAGGGAGCAATCCGTATATCCGAGACACAAATTCATGAGGGAGATACAGGTCAACAATGACGGAAAGAGGCGTCAAGGCATATATGCTCTTTTCCTCCTCCAAGGGGAATGCGGCATATGTACAACACAACGATATAGAGATACTTATAGATGCAGGGGTATCCGCAAGGAGAATAGGCCGAGCTTTGAACGAAATTGGCACGGATATCACGAATATAGATGCAATATTCATAACCCACGAACACGAGGACCACACAAAAGGATTAAATGTTATTTCCAAGCGACACGGCATCGCCATTTATGCTCCTTTGATGGCAGCCAAAAGCATCGCCCATGCAAGGCCGGAGACCAAGGATTACTTAGTGAGTTTTGATCACGGACAGACTATTACTTTGGGCGGGATGAAGGTTTCGGCTTATAGGACAAACCACGATTCGGCGGCATCGGTGGGGTTTAGAATAGATTTTGGGGATTTCTCCTTTGGCTATGCCACCGACCTCGGATATCTGTGCGATTCGGTGGTGGATATGCTCACCGGATGCGAGACTGTGGTAATAGAGTCCAACCACGATCCGGAACTGTTATATAATGGGGATTACCCCCGACTGCTAAAGGCGAGGATATCCGGCAAGTCCGGTCACCTGTCCAACGCAGACTGTGCGGGTGTTTTGCCGGACTTGGTAAACACGGGAACAAAGAACATTGTCCTCGCCCATCTAAGCGAAAACAACAACCGCCCGCATATCGCTTTTGGGGAGTGCAAAGGAAGGCTCACCGCCTGCGGATTTAACGTGCGGGATACAAAGGACATGGACAAAGCAGAAGAGGGGGAGGTTTGTTTGACCGTGGCACCCCCCGACCAACCACTTAGAATAATCTGACACACAAAAAATAAAAAATCGGAGGATTGTTATGTTCAAGATAGGTTTGCAGGTATATTCCGTTCGGGACGCTTATGCCCAAGATGCGGTAGAATGCCTCAAGAGAATTAAGGCTATAGGTTATGAAGGGGTAGAGCTCTTCGGTTCTTTAGAGACCCACACGGCAGAATTTTTGAGAGATACCCTCAAAGAAATAGGCTTGGAAAACTGCGGATACCACACAGGTTGGCAGGAATTCGAGACCGAAGAAAAGATCCAAAGAACTATCGACTATATGAAGACATTAGGATGCAAATATGTCATAGTACCTTGGATGCCGGAAAAGACGGTGGAAGAGTGGAACGATCAAATCTGCGACTTCAACAAGATGGCGGCAAGGTTGAGGGAAGAAGGTTTGGTAATGGGATTCCACGCTCACAAGGGAGAGATGCTGATATTAGAAAACGGCAAATGCGCCTGGGAGATGATAGGGGATCAAACCCCGTCAGATTTCATTATGCAGCTTGATATCGGCAACGCACTAAACGGCGGTCAAGACCCGGTGGCACTTTACAAAAAATACGCCGACAAAGGAGTAACCGTACACTACAAAGCATACTCTTTAGAAAACGGCTACGATGCTTTAATCGGGGAAGACGACATCGATTGGAACGCAATTGTCGAGATATCCAAGAACACCCCGAACTTCGACTGGGCGATAATCGAAAAGGACGCTTTGGACGACTTTGATTCGGTAGTTAAGCTATACGAGAATTTAAAGAAGATAGTTTAGCGTATTTTAGACTTATATTTTAAAAACAAAATAAAGCAATTTTCAGCCCCGACTGCCTTTATAAAGACAGTCGGGGTGGATTTTCGCTCAAAAAAGGGTCAGAAAAAATATTTTCAAAAAGTGATTGACAACCCTCTATCTTTGTGATAATATTATAAACTGCACTATATTGCCCAAATGGGCGATTTTTTCAGACAAAAGAAACAATTTCGTAAACATTCATCCCTGTAGTTGCATCTTTTTTGTATCTTTTTTTGTCATAATCTTTGGTTGTAATTTTCATGGTGATAATTAAAAAAACAAAAAATCTCTTTTTTTGCATATTTTGCATATATTTAGTTGAAAGATGCGTACTAACCGAAACTATCAATAATAATATAAAAACAAAAATATAAAACCAGAATAACTGAATGGAGTGATTAGGAAGCATGCTAAAGGAGCAGAATCTCGGCAAGGTAAAAAGATTGTCTTTCTCGAAGACCCAAGAGGTCTTGGAAATGCCGAACCTTATCGAGATACAAAAAAAGTCCTTCAGGGATCTCGTTGAGAAAGATATCCAAACTATCCTCTCAGAGATATCTCCCATGAACGACTATTCGGGAAACTTGGTCATTGAATTCGTGGATTATTCTCTTAGCGAAACACCGAAGTTTTCGGTGGAAGAGTGCAAAGAGAGGGACGTGAACTTTGCGACACCTTTTAAGGTTACGGTAAGGCTTATCAACAAGATTACCGGAGAGGTAAAAGAGCAGGAAATCTACATGGGTGATTTTCCCATGATGACCGACAGCGGTACTTTTATCATCAACGGAGCCGAGAGGGTAGTGGTCTCTCAGATAGTTCGCTCTCCCGGTATTTATTACAATACCTCCGTAGACAAAACAGGTAAGAACCTTTTCGCCGCCACCGTGATTCCCTATAGGGGAGCGTGGCTGGAGTTCGAGACCGATTCTTCGGATGTTTTTCATGTCCGTATCGACAAGAACAGAAAGATACCCATAACCGTATTACTCCGTGCCTTTGGTCTTACCAACAACGAAGACATTTTGGAATTGTTCGGAGATGAGGCACTGATAAAGGCAACCTTTGAAAAGGACATAACCTTAGCCGAAACCGACAAGAACCTCAGCGAAGGGGTACATACCAATCCCACCCACGAAGCGCTTAAAGAAATCCACAGAAGGCTTCGTCCCGGAGACCCTCCTTTGGTGGAGAGTGCTCAGGTTCTGCTCAACAATTTGTTCTTTGACTCCAAGAGATACGACCTATCCATGGTAGGTAGGTATAAATTCAACAAAAAACTTGCGCTGTCCAAGAGGATTACGAGCAAGGTATTGTCTCGCCCGGCGGTAAGCCCCATAACCGGAGAGATTTTATTTGATGCAGGCATAAAGCTATCCAGAACCGATGCGGAAGCAATCGAAAAAGCAGGGCTTTGTGAAGTATATATAGAAAGTGGATTTGACGAGAACCGCAGACCCATAGAGACTAAGGTGTTTACCAATAGGATGGTGGACGCTTCTGCGATAACCGGATTTGATAACTCGGAACTTGGTATAAACGAATATGTAAACTTAGATGTTTTACTGGAAATAATCGAAGAAGTGGGTTTGGAGGATGCCGAAAAACTAAAAGTAGCTTTTCTACCCCGCAGAAACGAACTTATTCCCAATCATATAACCGTTGACGACATTTTTGCTTCGGTTAACTATTTAATCTGTCTTTCCCACGGAATAGGAACCATAGACGATATCGGCCACCTAAGCAACCGCAGACTCCGCACGGTGGGAGAGTTGTTATTTAATCAGCTAAGAATCGGTTTTGCCCGGATGGACAAGATAGTAAAAGAAAAGATGACCACTCAGGACATCGATACCATTACCCCTCAGTCGTTGATTAACATCCGCCCCATAGTGTCGGTAATTCGCGACTTCTTTGGGTCCTCCCCCTTATCCCAATTTATGGACCAGACAAACCCCTTGTCGGAGTTGACCCACAAGCGTCGTTTGTCCGCATTGGGACCGGGCGGACTTTCCAGAGACCGCGCCTCCTTTGAGGTCAGGGACATACATTACACCCATTACGGAAGAATGTGCCCCATTGAGACTCCTGAAGGACCGAATATCGGGCTTATATCTTATCTGGCGACTTATGGGAGAATAAACGACTTTGGTTTTATAGAAGCACCTTACAGAAGGGTCAAAGACGGAAAGGTTACCGACGAAGTGGTATACCTTACCGCCGATGCCGAGGACGAATATGTTGTAGCCACGGCAAACGAAGAAATCAACCAAGACGGTGAATTCATCAACAGAAAGATAGTAGCCCGCCACAGGGACGAAGTCTTGGAGTTTGAGACTGATGAGATAGACTTGATGGATGTTTCCGCAAAGATGGTTGTTTCGGTGGCAACTTCCATGATTCCCTTCTTGGAAAACGACGATAACACCAGAGCGCTCATGGGCTCCAACATGCAAAAGCAGGCGGTGCCCCTTATGGTTACCGAATCGCCTATAGTTGCCACGGGAATGGAATACAAGGCGGCTTATGATTCCGGAGTTTTGGTGATATGTAAGACTTCCGGAACAGTAGAGAGCGTATCGGCTTCCGAGGTTGTTGTCAGGACAGATGACGGCGGAATGGATGTATACAAGCTCATTAAGTTCAAGCGCAGCAACCAAGGTACCAGTATAAACCAACGCCCCTTGGTCAAAAAAGGCCAGAGAATAGAAGCAGGGGATGTGGTTGCAGACGGTCCGGCAACCGACCACGGAGAGATTTCGTTGGGTAAGAACATCCTGGTAGGTTTTATGACCTGGGAAGGTTATAACTACGAAGACGCTATATTGATTAGCGAGCGTTTGGTAAAAGAGGATGTTTATACCTCCATACATATAGAAGAGTATTACTGTGAATCCCGAGACACCAAGTTAGGTGCCGAGGAGATTACCAGAGATATCCCCAATGTGGGGGAAGATGTTTTGAGAGACCTTGATAGCGAGGGAGTAGTCCGGATCGGTGCCGAGGTCAGAGCAGGAGACATATTGGTCGGTAAGGTTACCCCAAAGGGTGAGACAGACCCCACTGCCGAAGAGCGACTCTTGCGTGCCATCTTTGGTGAAAAGGCGCGGGAAGTCAGAGATACCTCCCTGCGCTTGCCCCACGGCGAAAGCGGAATTGTGGTGGATGTCAAAGAATTCTCCAGAGACGATTGTGATGTCCTTCAACCCGGTGTTATAAAGGTTGTTCGTGTGTTTGTCGCCCAGAAGAGAAAAATCTCGGTTGGGGACAAGATGGCGGGACGTCACGGAAACAAGGGTGTTATTTCCCGGATTTTACCCGTAGAGGACATGCCCTTCTTGCCGGACGGTACTCCGTTGGATATAGTGTTAAACCCCT
The DNA here is from genome assembly GCA_964522305.1 of uncultured Oscillospiraceae bacterium. Classification (GTDB taxonomy): domain Bacteria; phylum Bacillota; class Clostridia; order Oscillospirales; family CAG-382; genus UBA1049. The sequence goes on along the minus strand of CAZFVM010000002.1, from coordinate 9,836 downwards.
TGGGAGTTCCCTCCCGTATGAACATAGGTCAGGTACTGGAAGTTCACTTAGGGCTTGCTGCCAAAGAACTGGGCTGGAAGGTCATGTCCCCGGTATTTGACGGTGCTTCCGAGATGGATATTTTTGAATGTCTCAAGATGGCAGGGCTTCCGGAAGACGGAAAGTCTGTATTATATGACGGTCGAACCGGTGAGCCCTTTGACAATCGAGTAACGGTAGGATACATGTACTTCCTAAAGCTCCATCACTTGGTTGACGACAAGATTCACGCCAGATCCACCGGTCCTTACTCCTTGGTAACCCAACAGCCTTTGGGCGGTAAAGCTCAGTTTGGCGGTCAGCGTTTTGGGGAGATGGAGGTTTGGGCTTTATATGCCTACGGTGCTGCCTATACCTTGCAAGAGATTCTGACAGTAAAGTCGGACGATATCAGGGGAAGGGTTAAGACCTACGAAGCGATAGTAAAGGGACAGAACATCCCCACACCGGGTGTCCCCGCCTCTTTTAAGGTTTTGGTAAAGGAATTACAATCCCTTGGACTGAATGTTCGAGTCAAAGACAAAGACGACCAAGAGATTACCCTCAAGGACTATAGCGCCGAAGAAAGTGGTTACGAAAAGCGCTTCTCAGATCTTGAATTAGGGGAGAGCGTTCTCGAAAAACCCGAAGAGATGATGATGGACGACGAAGAAGGTGTTGTTGCCGATGATAAGGATAACACCGTCGAAATCGGATATAACGGCAAGAGCGATGACCTCGTCGACTCCGACGAACAAGACATCGATAATGCTGATAATTAAGAAGGGAAGATAGTAATATGTTGGAAAACATTGAGTTTGAATCCATACAAATCGGTCTGGCTTCTTCTGATATGATTCGTTCTTGGTCTCACGGAGAGGTCAAGAAACCGGAAACTATAAACTACCGAACCTTAAAACCCGAGCGGGACGGCTTGTTCTGCGAAAAGATTTTTGGTCCCACAAAGGACTGGGAATGTCATTGCGGTAAGTATAAGCGAGGTATCAGATACAAGGGGAAAATATGCGAAAAATGTGGTGTTGAAATAACCACAAACAAAGTTCGCAGGGAGCGTATGGGACACGTGGACCTGGCAGCTCCAGTATCCCATATATGGTATTTTAGAGCAATTCCTTCAAAGATGGGCCTGCTCTTGAACCTATCGCCTAAGTTAATTGAGAGGGTATTGTACTTTGCTCAGTATATAGTAATAGATCCGGGCGAGCACACTCGACTCACCAAGTATCAACTTTTAACCGAAGAACAATATAAAGACTACAAACAAAAATACGAAGACGATTTTGAAGCCGGCATGGGTGCCGAAGCTATCAAGAAGCTACTGGAAGAAATCGATCTGGAAAAAGAGTCGGAAGAACTCAAGAAAGAGTTGGAATCTGCTACGGGTCAGCGAAAGATTCGGGCAATAAAGCGTCTGGAAGTAGTAGAGGCTTTCCGCTTGTCCGGCAACCGTCCCGAGTGGATGATTATGGAGGCACTTCCCATAATACCTCCGGAAATAAGGCCTATGGTTCAATTGGATGGCGGCAGGTTTGCCACCAGTGACCTAAACGACCTTTACCGCAGGGTAATCAACCGCAACAACAGATTAAAGAGATTGTTGGAGCTAAATGCCCCCGATATTATAGTGCGTAACGAAAAGCGAATGCTGCAAGAATCGGTGGATGCTTTAATCGATAACGGCAGAAGGGGCAGACCTGTTACCGGTCCAAATAACCGTCCTTTGAAGTCCTTGTCGGATATGTTAAAGGGCAAGCAGGGACGCTTTAGGCAAAACCTGCTGGGTAAGCGGGTGGACTATTCCGGTCGTTCGGTTATAGTCATAGGACCCGAGTTAAAAATATATCAATGCGGACTACCCAAGGAAATGGCGTTGGAGTTGTTTAAGCCCTTTGTTATGAAAACCTTAGTGGCGACAGGCAAGTCCACCAACATAAAAGACGCAAAGAAGCGGGTAGAACGGGCTAACGCCGAGGTTTGGGACGCTTTGGATGCGGTTATTAAGGAGCATCCGGTACTACTAAACCGCGCTCCCACCTTGCATAGATTATCCATTCAAGCCTTTGAACCGGTTTTGGTAGAGGGAAGAGCGATACAGCTCCACCCCTTAGTATGTACAGCGTTTAACGCCGACTTTGACGGCGACCAGATGCCGGTGCACATTCCCTTATCCGCCGAAGCCCAGGCAGAAGCCAGATTCTTGATGCTTTCGGCAAACAACCTGTTAAAGCCGGTTAACGGCCACGCCGTCACCGTTCCTTCTCAAGACATGGTTTTGGGTTCCTATTACCTCACTTTACAAAAAGAAGGGGAAATGGGAGAAGGCAAATACTTCAGAAACTACGAAGAAGCTGTGATGGCATATCAAAACGGCTTAGTAAGTCTTCATGCTCCCATAAAGACCATGGTAGAAAAAGAAATAAACGGCGAGATGAAGCGGGGCATTACCGAGACCACTTTAGGCAGACTTATATTCAACGAACCTTTACCCCAGGATTTGGGATTTGTGGATAGAAGTGACCCGGCTAACTGGTTTACTCCCGAGATAGATTTTGTGGTGACAAAAGACGAGCTGTCGACCATAGTTGACAGATGTATAAAGCGTCACGGAAACGCTCTCACCGCCGAGGTGTTAGATAAGTTAAAAGAGATAGGGTTCGGGTACTCCACCCGGAGCGCTATTACCATTTCGGTCTATGATATGACCGTACCCCCCGAAAAGAAGGATCTTTTGGCAGAGGCTGACGCCAAGGTAGACAAGATTACCGATTTCTATAAGAAGGGCTTGTTATCCGACGAGGAGCGTTCCGCCAAGGTAGTGGAGATTTGGGAAGATTGTAACGATAAGGTTACCGAAGCGCTACAACGCAATCTCGACCAATACAACCCCATAAATATTATGGCAGTCTCCGGAGCCAGAGGTTCTATCAAGCAGATAAGACAGTTGGCAGGGATGAGAGGACTTATGTCTTCCGCAGCCGGTAAAACCATAGAAATACCTATCAAAGCCAACTTCCGGGAAGGAATGAAGATTTTAGAATACTTCACTGCCGCCAGAGGAGCCAGAAAGGGTCTTGCGGATACGGCATTGAGAACCGCCGACTCAGGTTACCTAACCCGTCGTTTGGTTGATGTATCCCAGGATGTTATCATCAGAGAGCAGGATTGCGGTGACCAAAGAGGACTTTGGATCAACAAAATCGTAGATACATTCTCCAGCGGAAGAGAAGAGATCATAGAGCCCTTCGAGGACCGTTTGATAGGCAGATATACAATAGGTGAAGTCACAGACCCCAAGACCGGCGATGTGATAGTAGACAAGCAAACTCTAATCAACGAAGACCATGTAGAAAAGATTATCAAAGCCGGAATTGAAAAGGTGCATATCCGTTCTGTTATCAATTGCCGTTCCAAACACGGGGCTTGTGTTTCTTGCTACGGTGCCGACTTGGCATCCGGTCATCCGGTTAGCATAGGCGAAGCAGTAGGTATTATAGCAGCTCAGTCCATTGGCGAGCCGGGTACTCAGCTCACTATGAGAACTTTCCAAAGCGGAGGCGTTGCCGGGGGAGATATAACTCAGGGTCTGCCCAGAGTAGAAGAAATATTCGAAGCTCGCAAGCCCAAGAGGTCTGCAGTTTTGGCAGAATATAACGGAACGGTCAGAATAGAAGACGCCAAGCGTCTAAAGCAGCTGGTGGTTACCGATGAAGAAACCGGAGAAGAAAAGGCAGTTTCTATTCCCATTCAGACCAAGATAATAGTCGAAGACGGGGATAAGGTACAAAAAGGTCAAAAACTGACCGATGGCACCGAGAACCCGGCAGACATCCTCAGAATATCCGGATTGGATGAAGTGTACGAATACATTATCAAGGAAATCCAAAGGGTGTATAGACTGCAGGCGGTTGAAATAGCGGACAAGCATATTGAAGTTATTGCCCGTCAGATGACCCGCAAGATTAAGGTCGAATCCCCGGGTTCCACTGATTTGTTGATGGGTTCGGCGGTGGATATAGCTTCGTTTATCGAAGAAAACGAAAAGATATCCGCATACAACGAGAAGAACCCCGCAAAGATGCCCAAGGAAGAAGCAGTAGGTACCCCCATGCTACTCGGTATCACAAAAGCTTCTTTGTCCACAGAGTCCTTCCTATCGGCAGCGTCCTTCCAAGAAACCACAAAGGTTTTGACCGATGCTGCGATAAAGGGCAAAAGGGATCCCTTGATAGGTCTCAAAGAGAACGTCATCATAGGAAAGCTCATCCCCGCAGGTACGGGTATGCAGGTTTACAGGGATGTGGAAGTAGACACCGGCAGAAGTTACCAGCATGTCTTTGACGGGATGGATATAGAGGAATAATTGTTTTTTATAGTATTAACGGAGGTTAACTATGTCTGAAGGTGCCGAAGGGCGAAGTAGGGTTGTGGGCAAGAATCAATCCCTAAAAGTCATTCGCTCCGGTAAAGCCAAGAAGGTTATGCTCGCTCGAGACGCTGACAGTTGCTTTTCAAGAAGCATTCTGGAAGAAGCGAAAAAAGTTGGGTTGACGGATATCGATATCACTCACACCAGCCAGGAGTTGGCAAAGCAGGCGGGAGTTGAAGTACCCACCGCAATAATAACCGAATACGAAACCGATAAATCATAAGAATTAATCACAAAAATGCCCATTTATATATAAATGCTCATTTATATTGCAACCACACAATACTTTTGGTGAATTTACAACTATTGACAAAGTTTTTGTGTTTATGTATAATTACTTCGTTGCGAATTTTTAAGAAAGGAGGGAAAAAATGCCAACATTTAACCAGTTGGTGAGACACGGTAGGCAAAAGAGTGTTTACAAATCCAAGTCTCCCGCTTTGCACAGAAGCATTAACTCGATAAAGAAAAGTATCGTCGTTAATGAGTCTCCGCAAAAGAGAGGGGTTTGTACCAGGGTTGCTATAATGACCCCCAAGAAGCCTAACTCTGCCCAGAGAAAGATAGCAAGGGTGAGGCTTACAAACGGTATGGAAGTTACCGCTTACATTCCGGGGATTGGACACAACCTTCAGGAACACTCGGTCGTCTTGATAAGAGGCGGCAGAATAAAGGACCTACCCGGTGTTCGATACCACATTATCCGTGGCACTCTTGATACCCAAGGGGTGGCAAACAGAAAGCAAGGCCGTTCCAAGTACGGAGCCAAGAGTGACAACTAATAGATTGTCAAATCTATTTTAAGGAAAAGAATGGATTTTGTTCGTGTCTAATGACTGATACTACATATTGGTATTTTTACCCTTTGATATAGTTGTTCTCGTCATTAGCACTTACGAAAAATTTTTCGAGTACCTATGAGCTCATTGAAGCCGATCGACAACATGATCGGTAATCATTATGAAGGAGGGAAGTATAGTGCCAAGAAGAGAGCACGGATTCAAAAGAGACGTTTTGCCCGATCCTCTTTATAATTCTACTTTGGTAACAAAGCTTATCAACAATATTATGTTGGACGGCAAAAAAGGTATTGCACAGAAGATAGTCTACGATGCCTTTGAGTTAGTAGAACAAAGAACGGGCCAGGATCCGCTGGAACAATTCCAAAAGGCAATGGAAAATATAATGCCAACCCTGGAAGTAAAAGCTGTTCGCAGGGGTGGTTCAAACTACCAAGTGCCCATGGAAGTTCGTCCGGAAAGAAGACAGACTCTCGGTTTGCGCTGGCTTAAGACTTATTCCAGAGCCAGAAGCGACAGAAGGATGTCCGAGCGTTTGGCGGCAGAAATAATCGATGCTGCTAACGGTACCGGCGGAGCCGTTAAGAGAAAAGAAGATGTTCACAAGATGGCAGAAGCAAACAAAGCTTTTGCTCATTACAGATGGTAAACCCCATACATTAACAGAGGTTTATCGTTTATATTACACTCGCAAAACAAAACAACCGCGGCGGTTGTTTTAGAGTATTACCATTAAGGAGAAATATATGCCGAGACAATACCCCCTTGAGCGCTATCGCAATATCGGGATAATGGCTCACATCGATGCGGGAAAGACAACCACAACCGAGCGCATATTGTTTTATACGGGAAAGACCTACAGAATGGGCGAGGTTCACGAGGGTGCCGCTACCATGGACTGGATGGAACAAGAGCAGGAAAGAGGCATAACAATAACCTCTGCTGCTACCACCTGTTATTGGGAGGACCACAGAATAAATATTATCGACACCCCCGGACACGTTGACTTTACTGTTGAAGTAGAACGTTCTTTGAGAGTTCTGGATGGGTCGGTTACCGTATTATGCGCTAAGGGCGGGGTAGAGCCACAGTCCGAGACAGTATGGCGTCAAGCAGATAAATACCAAGTGCCCAGGATGTGTTACATCAACAAAATGGACATAACCGGTGCGGATTTTTATAAGGTAGTAGATATGGTCAGGGACCGTTTGAAGGCAAACGCCGTTCCCATTCAATTGCCCATAGGTGCCGAGAGCGACTTTTCCGGCATCATAGACCTTGTAAAGATGAAGGCCTATATCTATCTCGACGATGTGGGCAATGAGATAAAAGAAACCGAAATTCCACAGGACATGGCAGACAGAGCAGAGAGTTTTCGCCAAGAGCTGTTAGAGCATGTAGCCGAGATTGATGACACTCTTTTAGAGAAGTATCTCGAAGGTAAAGAACTTACCGAAGAAGAGCTCAAGACTGCAATCCGAGAAGCTACCATAACCAACCAGATGGTTCCGGTGGTATGCGGTACCTCATATAAGAACAAAGGTGTACAAAAGCTTTTGGACGCGGTGGTGGATTACATGCCGTCACCCTTGGATGTTCCACCAATAAAAGGCACTCACCCCAAGACCGGGGAAGAAGCGGAAAGACCTTCCGATGACGATGCGCCTTTTTCCGCCCTTGCTTTCAAAATAATGGCGGACCCTTATGTGGGTAAACTTTGCTTTATGCGGGTTTATTCCGGCAAAATAGCTTCCGGTTCTATGGTTTACAACTCAGTCAGAGGGACCAGGGAGAGGCTGGGTCGGATTATGCTTATGCATGCCAACCACAGAGAGGATCTTTCCGAAGTAAGGGCAGGGGACATTGTAGCCATAGTGGGGGTAAAGAACACCACCACCGGGGACACGCTATGTGACGAAAGAAACCCCATAGTCTTAGAGTCTATGAATTTTCCCGAGCCGGTTATTATGGTGGCAATAGAGCCAAAGACCAAGGCAGGCCAGGAAAAAATGGGGGTAGCTTTATCTCGATTGGCGGAGGAAGATCCCACTTTTAAAGCTTACACCGATGAAGAGACCGGACAGACTATCATAGCGGGGATGGGAGAATTGCACCTCGAGATAATAGTAGACCGGTTACTCCGGGAGTTTAAGGTAGAGGCGAATGTAGGCAAACCCCAGGTTTCTTACAGAGAGACCATTACCAAAGCTGCCGAAGAAGACAGCAGATATGTCCGTCAATCCGGTGGTAGAGGTCAATATGGTCATGTCAAGATAACCATAGAACCCAACGAAGCCGGTGAGGGATTCAAGTTTGTAAACAAGATAATTGGCGGAGCCATTCCCAAAGAGTACATTTCGTCCATAGAAGACGGAATAAAGAGTGCAATGTTATCCGGTACAGTTGCAGGTTATAATGTAGTGGATGTTATTGTTACTCTTACCGACGGCTCTTACCACGAGGTGGACTCCTCGGAGCTGGCATATAAAATTGCCGCTTCCATGGGATTTAGAAACGCCATGAGAAAGGCAGCTCCAATACTTACCGAACCCATAATGAAGGTAGTGGTTACAACACCCGACGATTATATGGGAGAAGTTATGGGGGATATTACCTCCAGAAGAGGAGCTATCAAGGATATGGAGCCTATAGCGGGCGGTCAGCAGATTTTGGCTGAAGTTCCTTTATCCTCTATGTTTGGATATGCGACGGATTTGAGGTCAAAGACCCAGGGCAGAGGACAATATTCTATGGAACCCAGTCATTATGCAGTCGTTTCCAAAGCTTTGCAGGATGAATTGAGCGGAAAGATGTGTGTAGACCGCTGACAACACCGGGAAAAAAGGCTAAAAGCCTTGACAGACAACAAAAAAACTATATAATAAATCTATATCGAACAAAGATATAATAGGAGGAAACATAATGGCAAAAGCAAAGTTCGAAAGAACAAAACCACACGTAAATATTGGTACCATCGGTCACGTTGACCACGGTAAGACCACTTTGACCGCTGCTATCACCAAGACCCTTTCTCTCGGGGATGACTCCGTTCAGCAGTTAGCATACGAACAGATAGATAACGCTCCGGAAGAAAAAGCAAGAGGTATAACAATTAGTACCCGTCACGTCGAATATCAGACCGAGAACCGTCACTACGCTCACGTTGACTGTCCCGGACATGCTGACTACGTAAAGAACATGATCACCGGTGCCGCACAGATGGACGGTGCTATTCTTGTTGTAGCCGGTACAGACGGTCCTATGCAGCAGACCCGCGAGCATATTCTGCTTGCCCGTCAGGTTGGCGTTCCCACAATGGTCGTATTCATGAACAAAGTCGATTTAGTTGACGATCCCGAGTTGTTGGATTTAGTCGAGATGGAAATCAGAGAGCTTCTTAGCGAGTATGACTTCCCCGGCGACGATATTCCGATAATCAGAGGTTCTGCAAGAGACGCACTTGTGTCCGAGTCTACGGATCCCACAGATCCCGCATACGCTCCTATATTCGAGCTTATGGCAGCTGTTGATGACTTTATTCCTACTCCCGCAAGGAACGACGAGCTCCCCTTCTTGATGCCTGTTGAAGACGTATTCTCCATCACAGGTCGCGGAACGGTTGCTACCGGTAGAGTTGAAAGAGGACAAATTAAGCTTTCCGAAGAAGTTGAGATTGTCGGACTTTCCAACCAAGCCAGGAAGACTGTTGTTACAGGAATAGAGATGTTCCGTAAGCTGCTTGACTTTGCAGAAGCCGGAGACAACATCGGCGCATTGCTCAGAGGCGTTGACAGGACTGAGATCGAAAGAGGACAAGTTCTTGCGAAACCCGGTTCCATCAAGCCCTTGACCAAGTTTGTCGGTCAGGTTTATGTTCTTACCGAGAAGGAAGGCGGCCGTCATAAGCCCTTCTTTTCCAACTATCGTCCCCAGTTTTATTTCAGAACAACTGACGTTACCGGGGTTATCACATTACCCGATGGAGTAGACATGTGCCGTCCCGGTGATAACATCGACATGAGAGTAGAGCTTATCACCCCCATCGCTATCGAGAAGGGTCTTCGCTTTGCTATCCGTGAAGGCGGCAGAACTGTCGGTTCCGGCGTTGTTATCGAAATAGCATAACTAACTAAAGATTAACAATCAAATAAGCTTCGGGGGTGGGTGAAATTCCCTACCGGCAGTTATAGTCTGCGAGCTAAAAGATTATATATAATGATTCTCAATGCGAATTATCACATATAATTGGACAGAATACCTTATAAAGAGGGTCTGGGTCGAAGTTAACTTCGATTGCAGGAACGGGTGAAATTCCCGTACCGACAGTAATCGTGTTTTACACGGTTGTATAGTCTGGATGTGAGAAGCAAAACAACAGTTAATTAAGGGTCCCCCGTATTTTATACGGGGGGTTTTTTTATCCTTACTGTTTATGTACCCCGAGCATTAAACAAAGACTATCATTTTTGAGGTGATATTTAATGATTGAAACAAATTTAACAAGAAAATTGACCTTAGCCGCCATGCTGTCCGCGCTTTCCATAGTATTGGTGTTATTCATTCATTTTCCT
>CAZFVM010000001.1:0-51814 GCA_964522305.1 uncultured Oscillospiraceae bacterium | reverse complement strand
GTCTTAGATAATTCTTACCATAAATTTATGTCAAAATATTGTATTTGCAAAAACCCGAAGTTTTAACCCCGGCTTTGTTTTTTTGTTGTTTTATACCTTATCAGCCAAAACACCGCAAAACTAAGTGCAATCCCGATGGCTGCTCCGGAAACATCCAGTGCCACATCCTGCAGCTGGCCCGCTCTGCCCGGGGAAAAGGTCTGCAGATATTCGTCCATCGCCGCAATCACCCCGCTGTATCCCAGGGGAGCAAAAAACAAAACCCAATCCGCAGCTCCGAGGCTAAGTAAGGTCAAAAACCCCAATATACCAAGGAGTGCAAACTCTGTAAAATGTGCGGTTTTGCGCACTTTATGGGGAAGTTTTTCTTTGTTTATTTCCACCCCGACTTTATCAGCCAAATTCTCGACAACCTCAACCACCTTTCCGCTTTGTGCTGAGGAAGTTGCCCCATCCTTTAGGGAGTTAGAAAAGATAAATCCGGTCATGGCTAAGGTAAGTAACAAAAGAATCGTCGTGATATAAACTTTGGTTTTCTTATGTTTTTTCATTTTTTCGACCTCCCGCCGACTTTGGGGTCAAGGATTGTATCTCCCATTTTGTCAGGGTTCTCCATTTCCCGGTTGGCAGGGAGCTCAACAAAACTCCTCCGATTTTTATACGCACCAAATCTGTTACTTCCAACCCAAAAGCCTCACACATACGGCGTATCTGTCGATTCTTACCTTCGATAAGGGTCATCTTTATCCGACTTCTTTCCTGTTCTCTAAACATCAGTTCCACGGACACCGGGGCTATGGGTTGGTCTTCCAACATCCTCATTTCCCTTAAGCCATCAATGACTTGGTTTTCGATTTTGCCTTTTACAGTGACCAAATAAACCTTCTGTATGCCTCCGCTGGGATGCATCAGACGATTGGCAAACTCACCGTCATTGGTGAGTATGACCAGCCCTTCGCTATCTATATCCAACCTTCCCACGGGATAGACCCTGGTGTTGACCTCTTCGACGAGCTGGGTTATGTCTTTCCTGCCCCGATCGTCTTTTAAGGTTGTCACATACCCTTTTGGCTTATTTAGGCATATATATACCTTCTGGGTTACAGGTTTTATGGGTTTTCCTTTGTAACTTACCCGGTCTTTCTTTGGGTCTACCCTGTCCCCGATTTTCGCTTTTTCGCCGTTTATCTCAAAATACCCTTTGACTATCTCTGCCTCGGCGGAGCGGCGGGACATAAGCCCGCAGGCAGAAACATATTTTTGTAGTTTTACAGTTTCGCTATTTATGGTGTGTTAACCTCGTTTTTTGCAAATGCATCTTTTTGGTTGCTTGGAAGCTATCAATTGTTTTGTCGGCACTCAAAGACACAAAAAAATTTTATTCCTCTTCTACAGCCTTGGTTACCGCTTCTTCGATATCTTCATCTAAGGTGCTTTCTTTTTTATCTTTCTTAAAAGTGTTTTTGACCTTCTTCGCCAGGTCAGGTGCTCGGTCAATCAGTGAATCTATGGAGTTCATAACCTTGGCTACCGGGTCCGGGGTATAAGCATCCCCCCGCTTTAGGTCTAACATCCTGACCCCGGTTTTGTCTATCACCAAAAACCCCATGGGGGTTACGCTTACTCCGGCGCCGTTGCCCCCTGCAAAGTTGGGGGAATGGGGTATCGACGGAGTTTTTTCGTCCGGCTTTAGTCCTCCGTACTCCGCGCCTCCGGAAGCAAACCCTACACTTACCTTGGAAAACGGTATGACGGTTACTCCTTCGGGGAGCTTGATGGGGTCGCCGATAACTGTGTTGACATCTGCCACGCTGCCTATCTTAGACAAGGCTGCGTCTATTATTTGTTTTAGGGGTATCTCTTTGTTCACGTCAAAATCATCCTTTCCCCGGAACTGCCGGGCTTTTTCCATATATTTGTCAAAAAATCAATCTTCTTTCTTTGTCAAAGCTGTGTACCTGAGCAATCCTCTTCCCCCCGTCACCCCCAAGGACATCAACTGCCAAACCCTGAGCGAAACGGCAAAGGAGACGAACAGTTCATAATCGGTGGCGATAAAATCCGGTTTTACCTCGGTATATATTAGTTTTTTATTGTTAGTCTTTCGCGGTAGGTTTTGCACATATACCGCAATACTGCCCAGCACTCCGCTCACTACTCCGTATATTACCCCGGTCATCGCCGGGTCCTCGGTCGCCACCAATATCTTTACCCGGTACTCTTCTAACCTGAGATATTTGCCAAACTTGTGTATGGTTTCGACAACTAAGTCCTTTACCAGATGGATTACTTCTTTTAACGGAGGTTTTACCTTATCCTTTGGCTTTTTCTTTGGCGGTTTTTTCTTCTTGACCTTAGGCTTTTTCTCTATCTTTTCTTCTTCCTTAGGAGGATAAAGATTGAACCGAAACAACCCAAACTTGAGTTTAACCCCTATTTCTTCCTGTTTATAGGATACATGTACCGTAGCTTTTGTCCATAAGAACAACAAAGTCAGGAGTGCAATACCTATCAATATATAAAGCCAGGTCAATATCTCTCCCCCTCTCTGTTGCTATATCCCCGCGGTGTAATTATTCTTGGTCCAAAGGGGAATGTGGGTCCCGGTCCGGTACCCGGTCATCGGCAGATACTTCGCCCTCATCGGGGGAAGTCGGAGCCTCGGTCAAGGAAGTCTCTTCCTCGCCGTCCTCCCCATGCAGGTCAAAGGACATCTGATTGTCTCCGGATTCCAAGTCCGCCTTGGGTAACTCCTTTAGGCTCTCCAACCCAAAACACCTAAGGAAGTTATCGGTGGTACCATAAAGTATAGGTCTGCCCGGGGCATCTAAGGTTCCCTGCTCGGAGATTAGCCCCTTATCCGATAATCCGGATAGGATGTAGGTGGAGTCCACCCCTCTCACCATTTCCACAAAGGACCTGGTGACCGGCTGGTTGTAGGCAACAATGGCGAGTACTTCCAATGCCGCCTTTGACAAGGGAGGTGCCTTTCGTAATTCCAAAGCCATCTTTACCTGCTCCGCAACAAAGGGCTTGGTGCAAAGCTGATAGGAGTCTTCTATAGAAATCAGGGCAATTCCTCTGTCGTATTCTTCGTATCGCTCGGTCAATATATCTATGACCTCGTTTAACTCCCGGTTCGAAATATTAAGTATGTCGGTTAACTTTTCCCGTTGTACCGGGCTGCCGCAGGCGAACAATATAGCCTCCGCCGCGGCAAGAATCTCTCTTTTTACAGCCATTATGCTAAAACGCGTTCCTCCTTAGGTTTCTTTATAAGTAGAAGGAACAACTGCCCCTTTTCTTTTTCTACATCCACTCTGCCCTTGCTTACCGCCTCTAATACCGCCAGAAAGACTGCCACTAACTCTCCCCGACTTTGGGAACCCTCAAAGACATCTTCAAAGGGCAGCCGCCCCTGTCTTCGGGTCAGCAGTCTCAGCAAGAACACTACCTTTTCGCCGACGGTGTAATATCTCTCGTTCTCTATCTTTGTAAAAAGCTGTTCTTCTACCTTCTTAGTCTCAAACTGAGCCCTCTCGGCTATATGCAAAAAGGCCTCTTGTAACAAAGAAACGGCATGCAACCGGGTATAAACTCCGTCTAAGGTGTCCGGCTCCTTTGTATAGCGGTCGTAATACTCTTCGCTTTGCTTTTTTAAAAACTCTGCCGCCAGCTTCGCCCTTTGATGCTCCAACAAAGCGTCTACCAAAGGTTGCCTCGGGTCCTCTTCCCCCTCCTGCTTTGGCAAGAGCAACTTGGACTTTATGAGCATGAGCTCTGCCGCCATGGCTATAAACTCTCCGGTTACCTCCATATTAAGAACAACCATACTGTTAATATGTTCCATGTATTGCTCGGTTATCTCGGAGATGGGGATATCAAAAATATTAATCTTGTGTTTTGCAATCAAGGACAAAAGCAAATCCAGTGGTCCTTCGTATTGCTCTATCTTGAGGTTTATATTATCCATGGTGTTAAAAAATCAGCTCCATAACCCATACAAAACCGGAGATAATCGAATCTCTAAAGTAAATTATCGGGAAAAAGATTATATCGCTTACCTGAGGTATCACATAGGATGCGATAAACAGCCCCATGATGATATATCTGATGTAATACTCCGCTTGCAGATATCTCGCCGCGATATTGTGTGGTAGGATTGTGGCGAGTACCTTTGACCCGTCCAAAGGGGGAATGGGCAAAAGGTTGAACACCGCCAACCCGGTATTAATCATTACAAAATAACCAAAGAAATCTAAAATAGTCTCAAAAAAGTTATCCGGAATAACTCCATACAAAAACTTGTCCACCACAAAAAACAAAAACACTCCAAAAAACGCCATTATCAAATTGGCAACCGCACCGGCTACGGACACCAGAGCGATATCCCGTCGAGGTTTTCTTAGGTTACGGGTGTTCACCGGTACCGGCTTTGCCCAACCAAACCCAACTACAAACAACATCAATGTTCCGATAAGGTCCATGTGCTTTATGGGGTTGAGGGTAAGCCTTCCCATCATCTTGGCGGTGTCGTCCCCACACTTGTATGCCACATAACCGTGGGCAAGCTCGTGGACTGTCAACGCAATAAGAATAGAGGGTATTAACAAAATCCCGATAATAGGGTTGTTTATAATAGTAGATAGCATATATTAATCCTTTTTGAGTTCTACCATGGACTTGTCCCACATATCCAGAGGGGTGAGCCCCATAAGGGTGGCTACGGTAGAAGCGACGTTGGACAAACCGAAGTCCCCGTCTTTGACAGTATATTTGTCAGAATAATAATTATCATAAAAGAAACAGGGCACGGGGTTTAGGGTGTGGCTGGTCTTTGCCTTGAACTTGCCCTTTTCGTCTTTCTTGGGGTTGCCGGACTTGTCTGTCTCGTACATCTCGTCGGCGTTGCCGTGGTCCGCCGTGATTATAGCGATGCCCTTAGCTTTGTCCACTGCCTTCAAAACCCTCTCCAACGCCAAGTCCAATGCCTCAACGGCAATCTTGGTGGCAAAGAAGTTCCCGGTATGTCCCACCATATCACCGTTGGGGAAGTTAACCCGCAAAAAGTCAAACCTGCCTTCTTCTATCTTCTCGATAAGCTTGTCGGCGATCAGTGCCGACTGCATCCAGGGACGCTCCTCGAAGGGAACCAAATCCGAAGGTATAAGAATATACTCCTCGGTCTCTTCCGAGAACTTACCGCTCCTGTTGCCGTTCCAGAAGTAGGTCACATGCCCGAACTTTTGGGTCTCACTCATGGCTAATTGATAAATGCCCCTTTGTGCCATGTATTCCCCCAAGGTGTTCTTTATCTCCGGCGGAGATACGAGATAGCTCTTGGGGATATGGGCGTCACCGTCATATTCCAACATCCCGGCAAACTTAATGTCGGGTACACCGCCCCTGTCGAATATATCGAAATCCGGCTCTTCAAAAGCTCGGGAAATCTCTATGGAACGGTCCCCTCGGAAGTTAAAGAGCACCACGCTGTCCCCATCTGTTATCCTTCCGACGGGCTGCCCGTCTTCGGATACTACAAAAGCCGGCAGGTCTTGGTCTATCTTGCCGGTTTCTTCCCTGTAGGTGGTGATGGCTTCCGAGGCACTTGCAAACATCCTGCCTTCACCCAATACATGGGTCTTCCAGCCTCGCTCCACCATACTCCAGTCCGCCTCATAGCGGTCCATGGTTATTACCATCCTACCCCCGCCGGAAGCGATTTTCGAATCAAACCCTTCCCCGTTGAGGGATGCCAAGAACTCCTCGAAGGGCTCCACATAATCAAGGGCACTGGTCTCCCCCACATCCCTGCCGTCCAGCAGGATATGGATTCTGACCTTCTTTACCCCTTCTTCTTTCGCCTTTGCTATAAGCGCCTTTAGATGATCTATATGAGAATGAACATTACCGTCAGAAAACAACCCGATAAAATGCAAAGCCCCTCGGTCCTTGCAATGGGATACAAGCCCCTTCCAGGTGTCGGAAGCAAAAATCCTTTTGCTCTCAATGGCACTGCTTACCAGCTTAGAACCCTGGGCGTATACCTGCCCCGCTCCCAAGGCGTTGTGCCCCACCTCGGAATTGCCCATATCTTCATCCGAGGGCAGACCTACAGCGGTACCATGGGCTTTGAGCTTGTTTAGAGGATAGTTTTTCTCCAGCATATCCAGAGTGGGAGTGTAGGCGGACTTGACCGCGTTACCTTCTGTGCCCTCGGATATACCGACACCATCCATGATTATCATTACAACCGGACGCTTTTCGCCGGAAAAAATGCCTTGGTTTTTTGTCATAAATTCTTGACCTCTCTTCTATATATATCAAAATATACCAAAATAATTAATCTTTCTCTTCTTAATATTATACATGGTTCGAGCAGGTTTTTCAATAGCTAATATATAATAGACAATCCTCGGGATAGCCGGTATATGTGTGCATGTTATCCATGGTTTTATCCCATATTTTCCCCTTTGCCGACCCCGAATATACCGGTGTCTTATCCACTATTACGGTTTGACAAAGCAAGGGGGGATTGTTATAATATAATGATATATTTTTGACACCCATATTTTAATGATAAAGAACAGGGAAACTACTATAATGAGCAGACGAAAATCCCGAACAAAAGCCCTTGAACTGATATACGAACAGGAGTTTTATAACGACCTTGCTCCCGAGGAGCTGTTGGAACACGCAACGCTCTATCGCGAGGAGAGCTACGACGACTTTACAAAGGAGCTTTTCTTTGGAGTGAGTCAACACAAGCTCGAGTTGGACGAAATGATAGAAAAAGCAGCGGACAACTGGAAACTAAACAGAATCAACAAAATCACCTTGGGCATACTCAGAATGTGTGTCTACGAGATTGTTTATATCGCCGAAACCGATATCCCGGTGATAATAAACGAAGCTTTGGAACTGGCGAAGGAGTACGATGACGAAAAGGCAGTCCCTTTCATCAACGGAGTAATAGGCAGGATAGTTAACAAATGAGCGGAGAAAACACCCTAACCGTTTCCCAGGTAAACAAACTTATAAAAGACTACTTAGATAACCTTCCAACCTTAAAAAACGTGCATCTGCGGGGGGAGATATCTAACTTTGTCATGCATACTGCCTCCGGTCATGTATATCTGACTCTAAAAGACGAGCAGTCCACCCTCAAGGCGGTTATGTTCGGAGGAAGAACAAAATTGAGTTTTTTACCCAAAGACGGTATGAAAGTGTTGTGTCGCGGGCGGATTTCCACCTATATCAAAGACGGGACCTGTCAGCTGTATATAGACAGTATGGAGCAAGACGGGATCGGCGCGCTGTATATCGCCTTCGAACAACTCAAAGAAAAGCTCCGCAAAGAAGGTCTTTTCTCTCCGGAGCATAAGAAAAAGATTCCCAAAATCCCCTTTAGCGTAGGGATAGTCACCGCCCCCACGGGAGCCGCGGTTCGGGATATGATACATGTAATAAGCCGACGATTTCCTGCGGCAAAGATAACCATTTACCCCTCCTTAGTCCAAGGAGAAGGTGCCCCTGCCCAGATTATAAAGGGGCTAAAATATCTTGACCAAAGTCGGATGTACGATGTTATTATAATCGGCAGAGGCGGAGGGTCTATAGAGGACCTGTGGGCATTTAACAACGAAGAGCTCGCCCGGGCAATATTTGATTGCCATACTCCGGTTATTTCCGCCGTCGGCCATGAGACCGACACCACCATCTCGGACTTTGTGGCGGATCTGCGTGCCCCCACCCCGTCTGTTGCCGCAGAGCTGGCGGTACCGGATTCTCTGGAGCTTATGCAAAAGTTCGATAATGTAAAGGCGATAATAACAAATAACCTGATGCGACAGATAACCGAGCTGGACAATCGTTTGCAACTGCTGGCACAAAGAAGGGTGTTGCAATCTCCCTTGACCACCTTTGACGAGCGAAAGATGACTCTGGGACGGTTAGAGGAGCGGCTGTATGGAGTGCTAAACTTCGAGCTGATAAAGAGCACCATAGACCGTCACCAAAAGCTTCTTGCCCTCGCCCCTGCCAGATTCTTGGAGCAAAGTCGCAGCAACCTGCGTCTTCAAAGAGAAAAGCTCCAAAGCCTAAACCCCTTGGCGATTTTGTCCAGAGGGTATGCGGTGGTCTATGACTCCCGGGGCAAAGCCATCGCTTCGGTGGAGGATGTAAGTGCCCGGGATACCCTGGATATACTGCTCGCCGACGGAAAGGTTACGGCAACGGCTACACAAACAACAAAAAACGACAATAAAACACTAAAGTAAAAGGATAAACAAATGGAAAAAGAATTGACTTTTGAAAAGGCTTTGGCAAGGTTAGAAGAGATAGTCAAGGCTCTGGAGGCGGCGAACACCCCTTTGGACGAATCCCTTTCTTTGTTTGAAGAAGGAAGCAAATTGGTTAAATTCTGCAACGAGAAAATATCGACGGCAGAAAAAAAGGTCAAGCTCATAACCGAGGCAGAAGGCATGGCTATAGAGCAGGACTTTACCGCCGAATAACCCCATCACTATAATTATCGAAAGGGGTAAACATGCCCTTTTATGACTTAAGCCTTGCCTTAAACGAGGCAAAGGAGATTACCGACAAAACCATAACAAAGCTGTTGGCTTCCACCCGAAGCAATCACGCTATCCTTATTGACGCCATGCGCTATTCTGTCACCCTGCCGGGAAAGAGGATACGCCCTTATCTGGTGCTGGAGTTTTGCCGACTCTTTAGCGGGTCAGAAGACAAAGGAGTTATGTACGGTGCATCGGTGGAGATGCTGCATGTCATGTCCTTGGTCCACGATGACCTACCCGCCATGGACAACGACGACCTCAGGCGCAACAAACCCTCAAACCACATAGTCTTCGGTGAAGCCACGGCTATATTGGCGGGGGATGCACTGCTTACCGAGGCTTTTAGAGTCGCAGCCGAGAACCCCCTTTGCTCTCCGGAGCAAAACTTGCAAGCGGTAATCGCCCTTGCCGCCTATGGTGGGAAGGACGGGATGATGGGGGGGCAACAGATAGACCTGCAAAGCGAGCATGCGAGTATTTCTGCGGAGGTCTTGGAAGACTTAGTTGCCAAAAAGACGGCAGCCCTTATCTCGTGTTCCTGTGTGCTGGGATGTATCGCTGGCGGGGGGAGCCCCTCTGACATGGAGAGTTCTGCCGAGTTTGGCAGACACCTGGGGTTGGCGTTTCAGATTATAGATGATCTTCTGGATATCCGGGGAGACAAAGACAAGATGGGCAAAACCCCGGGGGCAGACGCGCAAAAAGGAAAGAACACCTACCCGGCTTTGCTGGGACAAACCCGCAGCGAAGAGCTGGCAAAAGAACACACAAACAAAGCCAAAAGCGTGATAAAATCCTACCCGAATTCGGGCCCTGCCCGTCGACTTTTGCAACTCTGCGATTATTTGCTGGATAGGGAAAGTTAACCGAGACAAAAGGGGTTTTGTTTCGGTGGTAAAAATAATTGTATTTATAATTAAAATATGATATTATATGCCAAAGATGGCGCAGTATCCTAGTTAGCCCGTTGTTGCTGAAAGCGTGCCTAAAAATACGCGTAAAGGCAAATCGATGAAGCTTTTGGTGCTTGCTTTATACGCCCAGTTTAGGGTGAGTGCTGAGAGAATGGGATTGTGGGCAACCCGCAATGGCATGCGGATCTTGTCCCACTCTCCTTTGAGGCCCGACCCCAAGGGACGAGGATGACCTTGTTTTCTTGGATTGGGATTAGACCTATCAGGCGGTATTGTTTTTTGATGCTGCGGATAGATGTAGCCTGCCTTGAGTGGTTATGGCGGATAGGGGTTTAAACCGGCGGAGATTAGCTACCGAAGTCGGGAATACTGCTCCTTGAAATCATCGCTGCAAAAGAGGATTAGGCAACGGTGACGGGTTATTGAGGAAAACTCCTAGGCTGAATTACATGCAAGACACTATTGTTTTGCATCGGGCACAATTTGGATTGCAGTGCGGACTTTAAGGCAATCAAGTCACGGATATGGCAACATACCGTCGGCAGTTTTAAAGGGAAACCGCTCCATTGGCGACAAGGAAGCAGCTGCCGGGGAAAACCTACTTGACCGTATGCCGCAAAGTTTACATATTGTGCCGCCATCTTTAAAGTTTTTTATAAAAGACCGAGTTATACACTAAGTCTTAGGATATATATAGCGCATTTCAAACACAAACTACACCTCTCTTGAAAGGATCTGTATGGAGAGTAAAGAGCCTGATCGAAGTATCAAACAGGCAAAGTCATCCGGCGGCAAACCAAGCCGCACTCACAATCAAAATAAGACCCGTTTAACAAAGAAAGAACAACAAAAACGGCGGACCCAGAAGCGTTGGGTATTAACTGCCTTTGTGCTGTCCTTTTTGATAACGGCGGTGCTGTCCCTCGGCTCTACCGAGGTTGTTGCCTCGATAAATGTTTTGGTGGCAATACCGGTGCTGCTGTTTTTTATATTCATAGGAGTGTTTTTTGACATTCTGGGACTGGCGGTTGCCGTGGCAGAAGTAAAGCCCTTTAATTCCATGGCTGCCCGCAAGCTAAAGTCCGGCAAGAAAGCGGTCTGGCTGATTTCGAACTCCGACAAGGTTACCTCTTTTTGTAACGACCTTATCGGGGATATCGCCGGGGTAATGAGCGGTGTGACCGGCGCCGCCATATCGGTGAATGTCTTTGACAGTAACCTTTGGCTTACTCTTTTGCTTACCTCTTTGATAGCTGCGGCTACCGTAGGATTTAAAGCAGTGGGTAAGATTATAGCCACAAAGCATAGCGAAGGAATAGTTTTGTTTGCCGCTAAGGTGTTGAGCGGTT
Source organism: uncultured Oscillospiraceae bacterium (assembly GCA_964522305.1). Classification (GTDB taxonomy): domain Bacteria; phylum Bacillota; class Clostridia; order Oscillospirales; family CAG-382; genus UBA1049. The sequence goes on along the minus strand of CAZFVM010000001.1, from coordinate 40,972 downwards.
TTTCTGATAAGCCCGGCAAACCTACAAAAAACGAGGACAAGATTAATTGATTATCGAACACACAAACTCCCCCGAAGACATTAAAGAATTATCCTACGAGCAGCTGGAAATACTCGCCGAGGAGTTGAGAGACGAAGTGCTAAACACGGTCTCTAAGTCCGGCGGTCATCTGGCATCCAACCTATGTGTCGCCGAGCTTACTTTGGCATTACACAGGGTCTTTGATTCTCCCGAAGACAAAATCATCTGGGATGTGGGACACCAGAGTTACATTCACAAGATGATTACCGGCAGAAAGCATCTTCTTAATACTTTACGCCGATACAACGGGATTTCCGGGTTTACCTGTCGGGCAGAGAGCCCCCATGACCCCTTTGGCGCAGGGCATGGTTCTACCGCCTTGTCCGCAGCTTTGGGGATAGCTGCCGCCAACAAACTAAAGGACAACCCCAACTACACCATAGCGGTGATAGGTGACGGCGCTTTTACCGGAGGGATGGTATACGAAGCGCTAAACAATTGCGGGGACTACGACCGCCTTATTATAGTTCTCAACGACAACGACATGTCTATATCAAAGAATGTGGGGGGTATTAGCCGATATTTTCGTCGTTTTCGCAACAGTGCCCGTTACTTTAGATTCAAGCACTCAATAAGCAAAATGTTTGGGTCTATTCCCCTTATCGGAAAGGGTCTTATAAAAATTTCTAAAAAGGCAAAAAATAGAGTCAAGAGGATTTTGGTCAAAGAAAATTTCTTTGAGGTAATGGGGCTCAACTATTTCGGTCCCATCGACGGCAACAACCAAAAACAACTGGAAATCCTCTTAAACGAAGCAAAACTCTCGGACAAATGCAGCGTGGTCCATATCTGTACCACCAAGGGCAAGGGCTATAAGCCGGCGGAGGAAAAGGCAGAGAAGTTCCACTCGATAGGCAGTTTTGATATCGAAACCGGCAAACCCTCTCAGGGAGCTCGTCCCACCTTCTCCTCCCACTTTGGCAACCTGATGACAGAATATGCAAAGGTTGACAAAAGCATATGTGGGATAACCGCCGCCATGACCGATGGCACCGGACTCGGAGCCTTTGCCGCCGAGCACCCCGATAGATTCTTTGATGTGGGGATAGCGGAAGGGCATGCCACCACCTTTTGTGCCGGGCTTGCCACCCAGGGTAACAAAGCGGTGTTTGCCGTATATTCCACCTTTTTCCAGCGGGGTTATGACCAGTTCTTGCATGATGTTGCCATCCAGAAGCTGCCGGTGATATTGGCGTTGGACCGAGCGGGGTTTGTGGGAGAAGACGGAGTGACCCATCACGGTATATTTGATGTCAGTCTGCTAAACACCATACCCGGTACGGTTATATACTCCCCCGAGTCCTTTGAGGACTTCGATTTCGCCTTTGAAAGGGCGATGACCTCAAACAAGCCCGTGGCAATAAGATATCCGAAGGGCTCCCCCGAAGAATACGACCGCTCCATATTTAACATGGCGGGGGACACCGGGGTCTGCGAATTCGGACCCAACCCCACGGTCAGTATTATCAGTTATGGCAGGATTACAAAAAACGCTTTGTTAGCCGCCGGGATGCTTTATCAAAAAGGCATTAACTGTCGAGTTATAAAGCTTATTTGCATAAAACCCCTGGATTTCGAAAAGATAAGTCTATTTTTGGGCCAAACATCTTTGGTGTATATCTTAGAAGAAGGCATGAAGCGGGGAGGTATAGGAGAAACCTTAGCCTCGACCCTTTGTCCCTCAGACCCCGGGCGTAAGTACGCAGTGCGGGCAATAGAGGATAACTTTGTCCTGCACGGCTCCAACGACGAGCTGTTTGCACAATGCGGGTTTTCTCCTAACCAAATAACCAGGGAGATATTAAGCCTGCTCAACAAAGACTCGGAGAACCAAGATAGTTAAAGGCAAAATTTTTTATATCTATTAATGTCAAAGACCAATAAATGCGATTGTCTTACAAAAAGCAAAATTATATATTAATCACCCAAAAATATATTAAGAGAAAGGAGAACAAGCCATGTCCCTTATCATAAAGAAAGTCCTTATTTACCCAAACTACAACAAACAAAGATGTCAAGAAGCGGTGGCTATGGTGACCGAAAAGCTTCGTGAGCTGGATATGAGCGTTGTTATCTCCGACGAGTACAAAGGTGTATTTGATGCAGACAAATATCTGCCGGAAAAAGAAGCCTTTGAAAAAAGCGACATCGCCATTGTTTTGGGCGGAGACGGCACCATGTTGTCGGCAGCCCATAAGGCTTGTTCTTTTGATACCCCTTTGTTGGGTATAAACCTGGGAACCTTGGGTTATATGAGCGAACTTGAGATAAGTGAACTCCACCTGTTAGACGGGTTAAAAGGGAGTTTTTGGAGTATAGACAGGATGATGCTCAAAACCTCGGTCTATCGGGAAGGAGTAAAGCTGATAGATTTTTTCGCCCTTAACGAAGCTATTGTTTCCAGGGGTGCGGTGGCGAGTATGGTAACCCTCAAGCTCGCCTGTGACCATACCCCGGTTAACGAATACAAAGCCGACGGGCTTATTATTTCCACTCCCACCGGTTCCACCGCCTATTCTATGGCGGCAGGGGGTCCCATTATCGACCCTAAGTTAGAGGGCTTTTGTGTGTGCCCCATTTGTTCCCATTCTCTGGCGGACTCCAAGGCCATGGTCTTTTCTCCGGGGTCTTTGATTGAGGTAGAGCCTTATTCCGAAAAAGGGGGAGACCTGATACTCACGGTGGACGGCAAGCACTCTTTTCCCTTGGCAAACCACGACAAAGTTGTTATAGAAAAAAGCGATAAAGCAATTACCTTTATAAAGTTAAAGCAGGACGCCTTCTATGCGGCGTTAAAACGCAAATTAGGTTAAAGGGTGAGGCAAAAAAAGCCCAAATCAAAGCAGCAGAGGTGTTTTTAATGACCAAGAGTCGAAGACAGGCAATCCTTGATATCATCGAAAAACATGAAATAAATACCCAGCAAGAGCTCTCCCGTGAGCTGGAGTTGATGGGGTTTTCCGCGACCCAAGCCACCATTTCCAGGGATATACGCCAACTGGGGTTGGTGAAGGTCTCCCTGGAGAAAAACCGCTATAAATATGCCAAGAACGCCGAGGCAGAAAAAGATATGATAAGCGGGCGTTTTTCGGTCATATTGAGTCAAGCCATGAAGGAAGCGGATTATGCCGGGAACCTGGTGGTGATAAAGACCTATACCGGTATGGGGAGCGCCGCCGGGGCAGCCGTAGACTCAATGACTTTACCCGGGGTTATAGGCTCCCTTGCCGGAGACGACACTTTGCTGGTGATAACCCGAGACCCGAGCGCGGCTTTGAATATATACAACGAGTTCAAAAAACTGATTAAGCAAAGTCACTGATTATGTTAGTATCCGTACACATCGAAAACATCGCCTTGATTAAGAATATCAATCTGGAAATCGGCAGGGGCTTTACCGTTCTTACCGGGGAGACCGGTGCGGGAAAAAGCATACTTGTCGATTCCATCTCTTTGCTCTGCGGTGCCCGAGGGGACAAAAGCATCATCCGTACCGGGGAGGACCAGGCTTTGGTAGAAGGGGTTTTTTCTGACTTATCCCCCACCGCCTCAACCCAGCTCGCCGAGCTGGATATCTACCCCGATGAAGACGGGTTTGTGTATCTTTCCCGACGATTGAGCTCCGACGGCAGATCTGTTGCTCGAATAAACGGCAGGCAAGTCCCCCTCTTTAGGCTTAAAGAAGTAGCAGACATACTAATCGCCCTCCACGGACAGCAGGACACCCAGGTGTTGGCAGAAGAGAAAAAACAGTTGGCCTTGCTGGATGCCTTCGCTGCAAACTCCCTCCAACTGCAGGAATACCAACGGGAGTATAACGAATACACCTCCCTAATAAAAAAACAACAAAAACTCAAACAAGCCGAAGAGGACAAAACCTTTCGGCTCGAGATAATAAAGCATAAGATAAACGAAATAGAAAAAGCCGCCCTGAGTGTAAAAGAAGAGGAAGAACTAAAGCAGGAACGGGTTTTGCTGATAAACACAGAAAAGATAATCCAAAGCGCCAACCTCGCCTTTGACAACCTTTACAGGACCGGCAACAGTATTGCCGACCGATTGGAAGCCACCATCTCCGCTCTTCAAAGCCTGACCGACATTATTCCCGAAACCGCAGAGATGACCGAGCGGATAACCGAGATAAAATATGAGCTGGAGGATATTTCCGACAGGATTATGCCTTATACCAACCCCGAGGAAGGGGACCCGGCAAAGCGACTGGATGTCATCGAGGAGCGGCTGGAGTATATCAACACCCTAAAGCGTAAGTATAAGAAGGATATCCCGGATATACTGACAGAGCTCGAGGACTTAAAGTCCGAGCTTGACACCATAGAATACTCTGCAGAGATATTGGCAAAACTAAAAGAAGACTTAATAAAGCAGGAGCAAACCTTAAAAGGCGCCTCCGATAAGCTCAACCAAAGCAGATACACATCCGCCAAGGTCTTGGAGAACAAAGTAGAAGAGACCTTAACCTTTCTGGATATGCCGGGGGTGAAGTTTGTCATAGACTTTATTGATGGCGAATATACCCCAACCGGCAACACCTCAACAAACTTCCTGATCAGTGCCAATATAGGGGAAGAACCCAAGCCTATCTCAAAAGTAGCCTCGGGGGGAGAGCTTTCGCGATTGATGTTGGCGTTAAAGAGCATTGTCGGAGAAAAGGATTATTCGGTCATGATCTTTGACGAGATAGACAGCGGTATCTCCGGCAAGACCAGCGACAAGATAGGTATGAAGCTGTCCGAGACTGCGGTTATCAACAACTGTCAAGTTATCTGTGTCACCCACTCAGCCCAGATCGCTTCCCGAGGGCAAAACCATCTTCTCATCACAAAATCCGAGTCCGAGGGCAGGACCTCCACCAAGGTAACAGACCTAAAGGGAGAGGACCGGGTGACAGAGCTGGCGCGGATTATCGGTGGAGTAAGTCTCACCGAGACTGTCATAAAAACGGCAAGAGAAATGTTATCCAAAAACACACAATACATATAATAAAGAGGACAAAATGATTAGCACAAAACAACGCGCATACCTGCGCTCTTTGGCAAACAATTTAGATACCTTTCACCAGATAGGCAAAGGTGGAATAAGCGACAATCTGATAAAGACCTTATCCGACGCCCTGGAAGCAAGAGAACTTATAAAAATACATTTGTTGGAAACCAGCCCGCTGTCCCCAAAGGAGACAATGTCGGAATTGTGCGACCGGTTAGATTGTGAGCCGGTCCAAGTGATAGGCAGAAAGGTGGTAATATACCGTCCTTCGGTAAAAAACCCCTCGATAGTCCTGCCAAAATAAAAGGAAGAGATTATGAGAATCGGTATATACGGAGGAACCTTCAACCCGGTACATATCGGACATGTTGAGGCGGCACGAGCTTTTATTGCCGAAGCTGATTTGGACCGCCTCTTTGTTATACCCAACTCCTCCCCGCCCCTAAAAGCAAACCAAGCGAAAGTCGGGGCGTTGGCTGCCGACAGGATGGCTATGCTAAAGATAGCCTTTGCCGATATGGAAAAGGTCACTGTAGACGATTACGAGATACGGCAAAAAGGGGTAAGTTATACCTACAAAACCGTCTCCCACTTCAAAAAGACCTATCCCGACGCCACCCTTTGCCTGTTAATCGGGGACGACAACCTGCTTATCTTCGATAAGTGGAAAAGACCCAAGTATTTATTAAACAACACTTCCCTTTATATAGCCCTGCGCTCCGGTGCCGACATAACCGAGGTCATGGACAAGGTTAAGAATCAATATTGTGCGGATATAACCCTGCTTACATATATCCCTGTCAAAATATCATCCACCCAGCTGAGGGTTACGCCGACTGAGGACTATCTGCCGATCGGGGTGGCGAAATATATATCAGAAAGAGGGCTATACAAAGACTGATGACCTTAAACCAACGGATACAAAGAGACCTAAAATTGTCAAAAAAGCGGTTTTTGCACACCTTGGGGGTGGCAGAAGCGGTGGTCCTTTTAATCGACCGTCATTTCCCCGGGTTAGACAAAGAAGAGATGATTGCCGCGGCATTGCTCCACGACTTTACCAAAGAATACACTTTAGCTCGACAAAAGGAGCTTTGCGAGACCTATTCCATTACAATACCCCCGGAGAGCCAAGGATTACAGAAGCTCTACCACGCAAAGACCGCGGCGGCAATCGCCCGGGAGGTATATGGACTGCCCGACTACATTCAATCGGCGATTTATTATCACACCACCGGCAGACCGAATATGACCGACCCGGAAAAGTGCCTGTATTTTGCGGATTATATTGAGCCCAACAGGACAGACCCTTACTGCGTTGCGGTCCGTGAGTATTACGAACACCTTTACGCAAACCACCCGGACAAAACCTATGCGCTAAACAAGGCGATCGCCTTTTCCTTTGAGCAGACTATAGACTATCTAAACTTAGAGGGTAAGACCTTAGACCCCATGACTATAAAAGCCAAAGAGTATTACGACAAAATAACAACCGAAAGGAAGGATAACATGACCCAAGAAAAGGAACAGGCCCAAAAAGCCTTGGAACTGGCAACCGCTATTCTGGGAATCTTAGAGGATAAAAAAGGAATAGACCCGACCATGATTGAGGTGGGGAAACAAACGGTTCTGGCAGATTATTTTGTAATCGGCAGCGGAACCTCCGTCACCCATGTAAAATCCCTGGCAGATGATGTGGAAAAACTAACCTTCGAAAAACTGCAAATCAAACCAAACCATATAGAAGGCTATACCGGCAACACTTGGATATTATTGGACTACGGCTCGGTCATTGTGCATATTTTCAACGGAGAGGGCAGGGATTTTTATAAGCTGGAAAAACTCTGGAATCAACCTCCTCGAGCAGAGAAAATAAACGAAGAAGAGTAACCAAAATACCCGTAAATCATAAAGAGCAAAAGGAATTTATTACAATATGAAACACGATTTTAAGACCATTGAAGCAAAATGGCAGAAGATATGGGAGCAGCGTGAAGCCTTTGCCGCCTCCAACGACTACACCAAAGAAAAGTACTATGCCCTCATAGAGTTCCCCTACCCCTCGGGCATGGGACTCCATGTGGGGCACCCCCGCCCTTATACCGCCTTGGACATAGTGGCAAGAAAACGCAGGATGCAGGGCTATAATGTACTTTTTCCCATGGGTTGGGACGCCTTCGGACTACCCACCGAGAACTATGCCATAGAGCACAAAATTCACCCCGCCACGGTAACAAAAAACAACGTGGCACGGTTTAAGAGCCAACTAAAGGCTCTGGGGCTTTCCTTTGACTGGTCTCGGGAGGTTAATACCACCGATCCGAGCTATTATAAGTGGACCCAGTGGATTTTCTTAAAGCTCTTTAACAAAGGTCTCGCCTACAAAAAAGAAATGACGGTCAACTGGTGTACCTCTTGTAAGGTGGTGCTTGCCAACGAAGAAGTAATAAGCGGGGAGTGCGAGCGATGCCACAGCCAAGTGGTTCGTCGGGCAAAGACCCAATGGATGCTCAAGATAACAGAATACGCCGACAAGCTCCTGGATGACTTGGAGGACTTGGATTATATAGACAGAGTAAAGCTTGCCCAACGCAACTGGATAGGCAGGTCTTACGGTGCCGAGGTTAGTTTTTCCACCTCCACAGACCAAAAACTTAAGGTCTTTACCACCAGAGCCGACACTCTCTTTGGCGCAACCTACATGGTTATCGCCCCCGAGCACCCTTATATAGACGAGTGGAGGGATAAGCTTTCCAACTACGACGAAATCCAAGCATACAAGGAAGAAGCTGCCAAAAAAAGCGATTTCGAGCGTACCGAGTTGGTCAAAGACAAAACCGGTGTAAAGCTGGAAGGGGTATATGCCATCAATCCGGTAAACAATAAAGAAATCCCTATTTTTGTCTCGGACTATGTCCTTATCACCTATGGCACAGGGGCTATAATGGCAGTACCTGCCCACGACGAGCGGGACTATGAGTTTGCAAAGACCTTCGACCTGCCTATAGTCGAGGTGGTAGGCGGCGGCGATATATCAAAGGAAGCTTATACCGATGTGGATACGGGGGTTCTTATAAACTCCGGGTTTATAAACGGACTTGAGGTACAGGAAGCCCAGAAAAAAATGACCCGATATTTGATAGAAAATAATCTGGGTCAAAAAAAGGTAAACTACAAGCTGAGGGATTGGGTGTTTGCCCGCCAAAGATATTGGGGCGAGCCTATTCCCCTTGTGTGGTGTGACCACTGCGGTTGGCAACCGGTGGAGGAGTCCGAGTTGCCGGTACTGCTGCCGGAGGTGGAGTCCTATCAACCCACCGACAGCGGAGAGAGCCCCTTGTCTGCCATAACCGACTGGGTCAATACCACCTGCCCGAAGTGCAAAGGACCGGGTAAGAGAGAGACCGACACCATGCCCCAATGGGCAGGGTCTTCCTGGTACTTCCTTAGGTACTGCGACCCGACCAACACAGAAGTTTTTGCGGCTCGGGAGGCACTGGATTATTGGATGCCGGTGGATTGGTACAACGGCGGGATGGAACACGCCACCCTACATATGCTTTATTCCCGTTTTTGGTCAAAGTTCTTGTATGACGAAGGTTATTTGTCCTGCCCCGAACCCTATCTCAAGAGGACTGCCCACGGAATGATTCTCGGAGAAGACGGGGAAAAAATGAGCAAATCCCGGGGCAATGTAATCAATCCCGATGATGTTGTCGAAGAGTTCGGTGCGGATACCATGCGCCTGTATGAGATGTTTATCGGGGATTTTGAAAAAGCTGCGTCCTGGTCCACCAACGGGGTAAAGGGCTGCAAGCGGTTTTTGGACCGTTTTGCCCATCTCGCAGAGATGATAGTCCCGGACAAAGACCAAGACATAGAGCGAGCCCTCCATCTAACCATAAAAAAAGTGACCGAAGACATAGAAGAGATGAAGTTTAACACCGCCATTGCTTCTATGATGAGCCTGGTCAACGAAATATATGCAAAGGGCGGCACCGACCCGGAAACCCTAAAGACCTTCTCGGTTATTCTGTCCCCCTTTGCCCCCCATATAAGCGAAGAGATGTGGGAGCACTTGGGTGGAGTCGGACTTTGTTCTTTAGCCCCCTGGCCTACTTATGACGAGGAAAAGATAAAGACCGATGAGGTGGAAGTAGCTGTCCAAATCAACGGCAGGGTCCGGGATGTGTTGCTCTTACCCTTAGACTGTGATGAGGATAGTGCTTTTGATATAGTTTCAAAAAGCGACAAAATCTCTCCCTTGCTGGAGGGCAAAACAATAATCAAAAAAATATATGTAAAAAACCGAATTTTCAATATAGTGGTTAAATAAAAAGGATTATATATGGCAGAAATTATCAGAGCAATGACCAAGGACGGCTCTGCCAGGGTATTGGTCATTAATTCCATAGATATAATAAATCGGGCAATAGAGATTCACTCCCCTGCCCCCACCGCCTCGGCGGCTTTGGGCAGAACCTTGACGGCTGCCTCCCTTATGGGTTCGCTGATGGGAAACCAAAGCGACCTCTTAACCTTGAGGATAAAAGGGGACGGACCCGGCGGCACCATAGTAGCGAGCAGCGACTATATGGGAAACGTGCGAGGGTTTATCCAAAACCCTTTGTGTGACCTGCCGCTAAACCAATCCGGGAAGCTGGATGTCGGGGGTTGTGTGGGTAAGGGTAACTTGTATGTCCTGCGGGATACCGGAGGTAAAGAGCCCTATGTGGGGGTCTCGGATATTGTAAGCGGAGAGATTGCCGAGGATATAGTTTATTACTATGCCTTAAGCGAGCAAATCCCCACCGCTTGCACTTTAGGTGTTTTGATAGACCGGGACCACACCTGCAAAGCCACGGGGGGAATGCTGTTTCAGCTTTTACCCTTTGCCGATGAAGCGATAGTAGATGTCTTCGAGAAGAACCTCGCCAATTTACCCCCTATCACCTCGTTGTTGACCGACAAAACTCCGTTAGAGGTTTTGGACGCATATCTGACCGGGATAGACTACGATGTATTTGACTCCATACAATGCGGATATGTTTGTAACTGTAGCAGGGATAAAACGGATAACGCACTGATATCTTTGGGTAAGACAGAGTTGCAGGGGTTGTTGGATTCCCCGGAAGAGACCTCCTTAGGTTGCCAGTTTTGCGATAAAGTCTATAACTACTCAAAGCAAGAGTTGGAGTCCCTCATATCCGGGATAAAAGCCGGACAATAAAGTATACTTGTTAGTAATATAAAGGAGCACCCATGGAACCTTCTGCCAATATAATAAAAACCCTGTCTGACTCCGGGTTTGATTCGGCTATGTTTTTAGACCCGATAAATCAATATTATCTGACCGGATTTTTTTCCACCGACGGGGTTGTTGTAATAACAGAGTCAGAGACTGCCCTTATGATAGACAGTCGATATTATGAAGCGGCAGCGAGGGCGAAATCCGCCGGGGATTTGAAGCTCGGGGTCACCCCTTACCTTCTCACAAAAAGGGCGGTCGAGGCTCTAAGTGACTATATAAAGCAACACTCTCTGCAAAAACTCGCCTTTGACAAGAACCTCCTGACCGTCAACCTGGCGGAGACTCTGACCGGTAAGATACCCGCAACAGTAGAAGGGGTCGCGGATATAACCTCAAAACTCAGACAAATCAAAGACCCGGAAGAGATTAAGAGAATCAAGACCGCCCAAGAGATAAACGACGGAGCATTTAAACATATCCTGGGGATTATCAACAAAGATATGACCGAGCTGCAACTGGCAGCGGAGATAGAATATTATTGTAAGCGCCACGGCGGAGAAAAAATGGCTTTTGACACTATTGCGGTGGCGGGAAAAAACAGTTCCCTCCCCCACGGTGAGCCCTCGGACTCTCCCCTTGGAACCGACACCTTTGTAACCATGGATTTTGGCACAAAGTACAAAGGCTATTGCTCGGATATGACTCGAACCATAGTAATAGGAAAAGCCACGCCGGAGATGAAACAGGTCTACGAAACCGTACTGACCGCCCATAACAAAGCCATTGACACGGTTCGAGAGGGAGTCTTGGGCAGTGTAGTCGACGCAGCCGCCCGAGACCATATAGTCCACAAGGGCTATGGCGATTACTTCGGGCACTCCACCGGTCATTCATTGGGACTGGAGATTCACGAATCCCCGAGGTTTGCCTCTGGATGGAGCCATCCTATACCCGCCGGTGCGGTAATGACCGTAGAGCCGGGGATTTATCTGCCCGGGCAGTTCGGTGTCAGGATAGAAGACATGGTGCTGGTGACAAAGGAAGGGTCAAAAAACTTGACCGGTTCGCCAAAGCAACTTATCGAGATTTAAAAAATCAAGATTTTATAAAAAAGACTAATGCGACAAATAAAACTTGACAAAAACCCGGGTCTTATATAGAATATATTGTATAGTATTTAATTTTATTTTATAAAACGAAATGCCTCTTTGGTGTTTTATTCCATTCGCATTTTATACCTCTGGCATTTTCCTTTATAAGTTAGGAGGAGTTATGATTTCTGCCGGTGATTTTAGGAACGGTTTGACCTTTGAGATGGAGGGAAACGTTGTACAGGTTATCGAGTTTCAGCATGTAAAGCCGGGCAAGGGAGCCGCATTTGTAAGGGCAAAGATCAGGAACGTCATTACAGGTTCGGTGACCGAGACCACTTTCAACCCCAGCGCCAAGTTCCCCACCGCCATGATAGAACGCAAGGATATGGAATACAGCTACAACGACGGGGATTTGTATTACTTCATGGATATGGAGACCTATGACCAAGTTCCGATAAACAAAGACCTGTTGCCCGAGAACTTCAAGTTCGTCAAGGAAGGGTTCACGGTGAGATTGGTATCCCACAAGGGCAATGTTTTTTCGGTAGAACCTCCCATGTTTGTAGAGCTGGCAGTCACCGAGAGCGAGCCCGGAGTCCGGGGCAACACCGCTACCAATGTGACAAAACCTGCCACCTTAGAGACAGGGGCTGTTATAAAGGTTCCCATCTTTATCAATGAGGGGGATGTGGTTAAGATAGATACCCGTACGGGAGAATATTTAGAACGGGTATGACAAAGTGCATCCGCATTCGGATGACTTAGATATGGCACTACACGTATTTTTTATATAAGGTTTGTAGGTTCCCTCAATAACCTAACTACATTACACAAGGAGCAACGCTATGAATATTTCGGAGAAAGCTGCCTTCATCAAAGGATTATTAGAGGGCATGGATTATGACAAGTCTACAAAGGAAGGTAAACTTTTTGCAGCTATAGCTGACCTGCTCGAGGATTTATCCTTGTCCGTTCTCGACTTAGAGGACGAAGCCGCCGGACTTGCCGACTATGCAGAAGAGTTAGACGAGGACTTGGGCGAATTAGAAAGATTTGTTTATGATTTTGACGGCGACGAAGATTACTATGACTATGACGATTGTGACGACTGCGTAGATTTGGAATGCCCCGCTTGTGGAGAGATTATCTGTCTGGATTACGACGAAGTAGAGGACAACGACACAGTGGTCTGCCCCTATTGCGACAACACTCTGACAGTCTCCAAGGAAGAAGAAGACTACGAGGACGACGAGGAAGAATAAGCCTCAAAGTTTTTGCACCAACAAGACACAAATCTATCGGGGTGGGTAACAACTCGCCCCGATATTTTGTATTTATTTACTCCATGGAAAGAACAACATGAAAACAACAAACCAAAGGATAATAGACGCCCACACCCATGTATTTCCCGATCGAATCGCCATCAAAGCGGCGGACAAAGTAGTGGAATATTACAACCTTTCCCGCCAAGGGGACGGAACGGTATCGGGGCTCATAAAAGGCGGAGACGGCTTTGATAATATTACTTATATTATCTCGGCTGCCGCTACCAACCCGGACACCGTGGTCAACACCAACGACTTTTTGGTTTCTGTATCAACCCGACAAAAAAGTTTAATTCCCCTTTGCACCTTTCATCCCGACATGGGAGCAACCCGGGGGATAAAAGAACTGCAACGGGCAAAGTCAATAGGAGCAAAGGGGGTAAAACTGCATCCGGATTTTCAGGGTTTCGAAGCGGACAGAGAGGATTTGTTCGATTTTTATTTCGCCTGTCTGGACCTTGACTTACCGATTTTGTTCCATGCGGGAGACGAAAACAGCGACTTTTCCTCCCCCTATCGAATATACAACATAATCAACAAAATCCCTGCCCTAAAGGCGATAGCCGCTCATATGTGCGGATATAAATCTTGGGAGGCAGCCCGAGAAGTCTTAATTGGGACCCCGGTGTATACCGATACTTCCGATGCTCTGGTGGGGCTTACTCAGGAGGAGCTTTGCGGTATGATATCCGACCACGGCTCGGACAGAGTTATGTTCGGTTCGGATTATCCGTTACAGACAACAAAAAACGCTTATAAAGATATTTTAGCCCTTCCCCTGTCCGAAGAAGACAAGCAAAACATTCTGTACAAGACCGCCGAGGGTTTGTTCGGGCTATAAAAACCGCAAAAGGGTTTTGTAGTCTAAGCTCGACATAGAAATTTTCACCACAAAAAAACACGCCAAGACAGACTTATTTAGTCCGTTTTATAGCGTGTTTTTAAGTCTTGTTTTTAAAAAAATCTGTTTGTGTTACTGTTTATTTCGCTCGTTTTATACGCCGTAACGCTCCGGCATGTTCTTTACAATAGGGGTGCAATCCTCCCCCGCCACTATATAGTGCTCCCGCAGGGTTATGTCGTTCATCCTCAAAGCCGCCGCTATCCGTTGGGTGGTGTTGATGTCCTCATCGGAGGGTATAGCTCTGCCCCGGGGGTGATTGTGGGAGATTATCACATTTCTGCAGTTGTTTTTGATAGCAGCTTCGGTTATTCCCCTTATGGAAAATGTCACCGAGTTGATGTTCCCCTCCCCCAATATCTTCCCTTCCAGCAGTTGACCTCGTTCATCAATACAGACCACTGCTACATATTCCTTTTCTTTGCCCTCAAACAGCTTTGTCAAGTAACCCGTCGCCACCTTGTAGTCATAAAAAGACGGGGGATTGTCCTCTTGTTTTGCACTTAATCTGGCATACACCTCGGACACGAGTTTTATCAATACGACCGAGTGCTCTTTTATCCCGCTGTGTTTTATAAGGTCCTTTTCCGACGCTTGGAGCACACCGGATATGTCACCAAAAGCTTTGATTAACTCGACGGCTATCTGCCGAGTATCCTTTCTCGGGAGAGCGTAAGTCAGCAAGAGTTCTAACAATTCCTCTTCGCTTTGTCCCATGGGGTCGGATAAAAACCGCTCTTTCAGTCTTTTCCTGTGACCTATGTACTGGGCTTGGGGCTTTGTGTTTCCCATAGAGAGTCCTTTTTTGCTGTTATTCGTATATATTAAAGGTTTGGAGAAAATGACGCTTAATCCTCAGGTAATCCGAGGCGTTTATTTTGCCGTTATCGTCCACATCCCCGGCAAGAAAAAATCCACCTGTCAAATCATAGGTCTGCAAAAAGTGCCGCTTTATAAACAAAAAGTCCTTGGCGTCTACACTGCCGTCTCCGTTGGCGTCCCCCTTTAGGACTACCTCCAACTCGTAGCCCTGTTCGCCGGGTAGGGTCAGTATACTGCCGGTTCCTATTACAGTGCCGACAAATGCCTGAAGATTGACATTTGTATTTATAATATTGGATAACAAGTCGGACTCTGTAGTCTTTTCTTTATTGATATGAAGATATCCGTCTTGGATTTTGTACTCACTGTCCGGCTTTAAGGTAATGCTATTGGATGTAAGGGAGTATACAAAGGTAACCTTGCCGCCACCTTCAACAAAGGTGTAAGCGACGGTCTCGTCTTGACTAACATATCCTTCTATAGGCAGAGGCGGGATTAACATTTTTGAGCCTTTTGCTCCTTTGAGGGTAACGGAAGAGGTTATGGCTTCGCCCTCTGTGTCTTTGTATTCTATTTCTACAAAAGATGCATCCTTGTTGTCGTACAAAGCAACAAGATAATCCCCAATCATTTGGGCATAGCCCTCGTGACCCTTCTCCGACGGATGGATTCCGTCTCCGGCGGCGACAAATTCCGCCAGATTACCCAGAGAGTTGTTATAGTTAATATCTACCAGACCACAGCCGTATTTTTGTGCGACTTCCCTCATGGCGTTGCAGAAATCCAACATGTTGTCTGTTCCATAATCAAGGCCATAAGCCCCGGGGGTGTAATATCCCGTCTGGGTCAATACCTTGTTAGGAGTAACAAAGAGAACCTCGATGTTGTTGTCTGTCAAGGTCTTTGCAAAGTACTCTAAGTGATTGGTGTAGTCCTTCAATGACTTGTTGGAACGGTTTTGGGCTATAACATGGGCTTGGTCGTTCATCCCAAAGTTGATTATCACTATGTCCGGATTATGAGCAAGAACATCCTGATCAAATCTCGCCCTGCCGGCATCGGCGGATTGGCCCCCCACACCGGAGTTGATAATGCCGGCACCAAACCTGCCTCCCAGCATATCCACCCATCCGGTCCGAGCGGTAATAGAATCCCCAAAGGCAACTATCTTTTTGGTTCGAATGTTGCTTGTAGCCGCTTCCTGACTAATTATGGATATTTTGCAGGACAATATCCTGGAAGACTCTTTCCCCGGAGCAGTGGCATATATGCTAAGATTATAGGTCTTGCCTATAGAAACCATTTTCTTATCAATAGTAAAACCGGTAGCTGAGGAATGTGCTCTGGATAATATCAAGCTGTCGGAATTGAAGGTAATATCGCTAAAAGCAACATAATATTTCTCTGCTCCCGCAACCGGGTTCCAACTTACCTTAATCTCTTTTTCCCCGACTATTGTACTATCCGAATCCATATCTATAAGCTCCGGAACTTCCAAGCGTGTAGCGCCGAAATCCGGTCGATACTCCTGCCTTGACTCCTCGGGAAGGTTTATAGTTATCGCATCAAAACTTCCGCTTTGCTCAGATTTGTACAGATATGCCTTTTGTCCTATTTTTACTTTATCTAAGTTGTTGGAGGTCATATCTGCAATCGGGCCTCCGGTGCAAACTGCCAGAACAAATCCTTTGTCCGGAATAAGGGGTTGTTTTCTGTTTTCTTGACCTAACTTTAACGATAAGGAGGTTACAACATATACATCCTCTTTCTCGTCCCACTCAAAGGTCGCGGTCTTCCACCAGCCATAACGTTGGCTACCCTTTGATTGAATATCTTTTCCGTAGGTATCATCAAAGAGTATGGACATGTTGTTGGCAATCCCGTCGGTATTGTTGTGAGTTATTCCTAAGTTAATCTTAAACAATATTTCCTGCGCCTCCTCGGGGTTATAAGGGGTTCCCGTCGCCTCCGGTTCGCCTATCTTGATAAAAGAATCCGAAACATAGCCTTCTTCATACCAATTGGCGCCGTTATTGGATATACTCTTGTTTTTTATATCGGTGTTATACAGATATGCCTTGGCTCCAACGGGTATATCACCCGACTCAAGGTAATCCAAGGAATCCAAAACCGGCTTGTTCTTGTAATTAGGTTTGTCGGCAAAAGCCGAATTACCCGTGTCCTTATATAACTGCGGATAATTGTTACCATGGTTTGAGGCATATACAAAACCGTTTTTCGGGATAACCACATTGCTCTTATTGGTCTGAACTGCAATATGTTTTTCTATCAGCTTATAACAGCTTTGGTTGCTGTCCCAGTCGAACACTGTCAAAAACCACCATTCAAAAGATGAAATTGCTCCCACAGTCTCTCCCATATCCGGAGTCAGAATTATGGCTGCCCCTTCTTCGGTGCAATTGGTGTCTATGTGGGTTATGGTAAGCTTGTGGTCTTCACTGCCATATGCACCACCAAACACGGGGTTTGCAAGGATTAATGCCAGAACTATCAACAATGCCAGAGGACGGAATTTAAACATGTTTTTTCTCCCTAATCTTTTTCTCTTAGATAAATACATTATTTTTATTTTATAGTATTTTCCCCTATATGTCAACAAAAAGGGCATATGACCACAAAGGAACGGAGGGGTAAAAAATCTGCAGAGCCGCTACCGAGACATAAGTGTCTTTTCCTTGCAATTATCTCGGGTTTGATGTATACTGTAATAGATCACAAAAAGAAATAACTGACAGTTATCAAAAAGAAAAGATGTGAAAAATTTGAGCAAAGAAGAGTACGCAATTATCAAGACAGAACTGTTTGACCGGCACTACCAACATCTAAACCCCATGCAGCGTAAAGCTGTTTTTTCGGTTATGGGACCTTTATTGGTCATCGCCGGAGCGGGCAGCGGCAAAACCACTGTTTTGGTTAACAGAATAGCCCAGATAATAAACTTCGGAGACGCTTATTTTGGCGGTGGCGATATGTACTCTCCCGAGTTGTTGCAGCTGGCAAAAGAGGCAAGGGACAGCGACGACGAGGGCCGTGTCAAAGAGTTTTTACTAAAGACCGCCGTCAACCCCGCAAAGCCCCATGAAGTGCTTTGCATAACCTTTACCAACAAGGCTGCCAACGAGTTCAAAGAACGACTGGCGAACTTGTTGGGGGAATCAGCGACGGATATATGGGCGGGTACCTTCCATTCGATATGTGTCAGGATTTTGAGAAGACATATCAACCTTTTGGGTTATAACAACAGCTTTACCATATATGATACCGATGACTCAAAGAAGCTTATTACCGAGAGCGCCAAGCACCTTAATATGGAAAACGGTCTCCCATCACCGGTGGACGCTCTAAAGCGAATCTCCCGGGCAAAAGAAGAAGGGTTGTTTCCGGAGGATTATGCCGACACAGTGGGTAAAGACCAGCTTAAGTTGAGGGTTTCGAGGCTATATAACGAATACCAGGCAAGGCTGCGTCTTGCCAATGCTCTGGATTTTGATGATATAATTTTGCTGACATTATTGCTATTCAAGAGGCACCCGGAGGTATTAAAGAGATATCAACAGCAGTTTAACTATATATTGGTGGACGAGTTCCAGGATACCAACCCCTCCCAAAGCGATCTTATACACCTGTTGGGCGGTAAGAAGCAAAACGTCTGTGTTGTCGGAGACGACGACCAGAGCATTTATGCCTTCAGAGGGGCAACCATAGAGAACATCCTTAATTTTGACAAAGCCTACGACTCTGCCAAAGTGATTCGTCTGGAACAAAACTATCGTTCTACCGGCAATATTTTGGCTGCTGCCAACGGGCTTATCAAGCACAACACCGGCAGGCGAGAGAAGAACTTGTGGTGCGATAAAGAAGAGGGCGAACCCATACTGATAAAGCAAGAGTCCACCCACAGCGGTGAAGCTACCTACATAATGGAGTATATCCGCAAAGCAGTCAATTCTCATAAGAACAAATACAAGGACTTCGCAGTATTGTACAGGCTTAACTCTCAATCTAACTCCTTGGAGACCATTATATCAAAGAACCGTATCCCCTATCGAATCTTTGGCGGGGTCAGGTTTTATGAGCGCAAAGAAATCAAAGATATTTTGGCATATCTATCCTTGGTCAACAACCCCGACGACGATGTCAGGTTCCGCAGAATTATCAACACCCCTCGCCGTCAGATAGGGACTACCACCTTAGCGCTAATCGACGAGATTGCTCAAAGAGAAGGTGTCTCGTTATTCAATGTAGTAACAAACGCCAAGAATTATCCGGAGTTGTCAAAGGCACTGGCAAGGCTTAAGGCATTTGCAAGCCTTATCGAAGGGTTGCGAGAGCTATCCGCAACTGCCAAGGTTTCCGAGGTCATCTCCGAAACCATTATAAGGACCAAGTACAAAGAAATGCTGGAAGAATCCGAGGAAAACTCGGACCGGGCAGATAATGTAGAAGAGCTTATATCCTCGGGGGTAACTTACGAAACCCAAGCCGAAGACCCCTCTCTTTCCGCTTTCTTGGAGGAAGTGGCACTGGTGAGCGATATAGATAATTATGACAGCGACGCCAATGCCGTTAATTTAATGACCATACATTCTGCAAAGGGGTTGGAGTTTCCGGTCGTGTTTATCACCGGGTTTGAAGAAAACCTCTTTCCTACCTCCCAATCTATAGAGGAGGGAGAAAGGTCAATCGAGGAAGAACGAAGGTTGGCTTATGTCGCAATCACCAGAGCGCAAGAACGGGTGATTATACTTCACACCCGTACCCGACTTTTATATGGCAGGACCTCTTCCAACAGGCTATCCAGGTTTGCCAACGAGATTCCCGCAGAAAACAAGATTATAGACGCAAAACCCATCGCCTCCACGGGAACGGTCAGCGAAGCGAAGAAGAAGTTTGACAAATCCAAAGCCTCCTTTATCCAGAACATAGAGAGGGGCCAGCCCACAGAGACAGAATCCTCTTCGGAGTTCTTTGACGCCGGAGCGAAGGTAACCCACCCCATGTTAGGGGACGGGGTTGTTGTGTCCGCTCAGAAGATGGGTGGAGACATCCTGTACGAAGTAGAGTTCTCGGACGGCTCGGTCAAGCGACTGATGGGGACCTATGCCAGGCTGGAGAAGGCATAAAAACATTGTTTAACAAAATTTTTATATATTACGAGGGATAACTATGGCAAAAATCAAACCTTTAAAAGCTCTTAGATTTACAAATAAAGCGGGGGACATATCCGACAATGTATGTCCTCCTTATGACATCATAAATGAAGAAGAGCGACTCGCTCTTATCCGACGCTCCCCCTACAATCATGTACAGTTAGAACTCCCCGTGGGAGAAGACAAATATGCACAAGCGGGTGCCTTGCTACAAGAGTGGATTTCCTCAGGCATACTTCAAAGAGACGAAGAAGAAGGGGTTTTTGTCTATCGCGAGAGCTTCTTTGTCAAGGACAAAGCATATGTCTTTACCGGACTTATCTGCCTTACAAAGTTATATGAATTTTCCGAAAGAGTGGTTTTGCCCCACGAGGAGACCTTAAGTAAGGCAAAGACCGACAGGTTCAACCTGATGAGCGCTACAAACTGCAACTTCTCCTCGGTTTATTCCCTTTATTTAGATGAGGACAACAAGATATCTCCGATATTGTCCAAGGGTACCCAAAGCTCGCCTTTGTATTCTTTCACCGATGAAGAAGAGGTTACCCACACCCTGTGGAAAATAACCGACGAACAGATGATTTCCGGGCTACAAGCCGCTTTCTCGGACAAGCAATTATTCATAGCCGACGGTCATCATCGGTATGAAACCGCACTAAACTACAAAAAACACTTGGAATCTACCGGATCTCTGGAAGGCACTACCGGGGATTACCTTATGATGACCTTGGTAGACATGGACGACAAGGGGTTGGTTATTTTCCCCACCCATCGACTGATTACCGGGCTTTCTGTGGACAAAGAAGAACTCTTAAAAAAGATAGAGCCTGACTTCTACATCACCGAACACAAGGATATTACAGAGGTAGAAGAAACCCTCGGACAATACACCCACCGCCACGCCTTTGCCATGTATGATGGCGGCGAGGGCTTTACTTTACTTGTTGCAAAAGAGCATGTGGACGAAATAACCTACAAAGACAGGTCCGAAGCCTATGCAAGGCTGGATGTAACCACCCTCCATACCCTTATACTGGAAAAAGCCCTGGGGATAGATAAAGAAAACATGGCAAAACAAACAAACCTTCGGTATACCCGATCTGCCCAAGAGGCGATCGACAAGGTAAAATCCGGGGAGTGTGTGCTGTCCTTTATAATAAACCCCACCAAGATACATGAGATAAAGAATGTGGCTCAAGCCGGGGACAAAATGCCCCAAAAGAGCACCTATTTTTATCCAAAACTAAAATCCGGACTTATTATCAACAAGCTTGATTGAAGGGACATATAAAAAGATGAGCAAGCAGCTGGACAAAAAATACGACCCCTCATTGTTTGAGGACAGAATATATGCCGAGTGGGAAAGCAGCGGTTATTTCAAGCCCGCAAGTGACACCGACCCGGCAAAAGCGTCAAACCCTCATTTTTCCATAGTCATGCCTCCCCCCAACATCACGGGACAACTGCATATGGGGCACGCTTTGGATAATGCCCTCCAGGATATCCTCACCCGATACAAGCGGATGTGTGGGTACAACACCCTTTGGTTGCCGGGGACAGACCATGCCTCCATAGCCACCGAATCCCGAATAGTAGACTCCATGAAAAAAGAGGGGTTAACCAAGGACGATTTGGGACGGGAGGGGTTTTTGACCCGAGCCTGGGAATGGAACCGAGTTTATGGCGGAAGAATAATAGAGCAACTCAAGAAGATAGGTACCTCCTGCGACTGGAGCAGGACAAGATTTACCTTAGACGAGGGTTGCTCTAAGGCGGTGGAAGAAGTCTTTATCCGCCTTTATGAGAAGGGACTTATATATCGCGGAGTCAGGATAATAAACTGGTGCCCCACCTGTTTGACTTCTATCTCGGACGCCGAGGTGGAATACAGCGACAAAGCAGGGCATTTCTGGCATATCAGATACCCCTTGACCGACGGAAGCGGACATGTTCAGCTTGCCACCACCCGTCCCGAGACCATGCTGGGGGATACTGCAGTGGCGGTCAACCCCGAGGACGACCGCTACAAGCACCTTATAGGCAAAACCGTTATATTACCCTTGGTGGGAAGAGAGATTCCCATAGTCGCAGACGACTATGTGGAAAAAGACTTTGGAACCGGGGTGGTAAAGATAACCCCCGCCCACGACCCCAACGACTTTGAGGTGGGCCAGCGTCACAATCTTCCCTTGGAAGTTATGATGACCGAGGACGCGAAGATAACCGAAAACTACCCTCCTTATTCAGGTATGGACCGTTATGAAGCCCGAGCACAGATTGTCAAGGATCTGGAATCCCAAGGGTTTCTTGTAATGACCGAGGACCATGACCACAATGTCGGAGCATGTTATCGCTGTGACACCACCATAGAACCCACCGCTTCACTGCAGTGGTTCGTAAAGATGCAACCCTTGGCAAAGCCCGCCATAAAAGCAGTCAAAAACGGGGATGTCCGTTTTGTACCCGAGCGGTTCGACAAGAACTACCTCCATTGGATGGAAAACATCAAGGATTGGTGTATCTCCCGCCAGCTGTGGTGGGGCCACAGGATTCCCGCCTTTTATTGCGACGATTGCGACACCGTGGTGGTAACTCGAGAAAAATCCCCGGTCTGCGACCAATGCAGCTCTCCCTTACGCCAAGACCCGGACACCTTAGACACCTGGTTTTCCTCGGCATTATGGCCCTTTTCTACTTTGGGCTGGCCCGAGGACACCGAGGACTATAAGAATTTCTATCCCACCACGGTACTGGTGACCGGCTATGATATAATTACCTTCTGGGTTTCCAGAATGATATTCTCCGCCTTGGAATACACCGGGCAAAAGCCCTTTTCCGATGTGTTAATCCACGGCCTTGTAAGGGACCATCTGGGTCGAAAAATGTCCAAATCCTTAGACAACGGGGTGGACCCCTTGGAGATAATCGACCTATACGGTGCCGATGCTTTGAGATTTTCTCTCATCTCCGGCAACAGTCCCGGCAACGACATGCGGTTTTCCACCGAAAAGGTGGAAGCGGCGAGGAACTTTGCCAACAAGCTATGGAACGCTGCCCGTTTTGTTCTGATGAACATAGACGAGGACTGTGCCGGGGAGATTGACATCGATTCACTGCAAGACGAAGATAAGTGGCTTATTTCTCAATACAATCGGCTTATACCGGAAGTCCGAGATAACTTGGATCGTTATGAACTTGGTATCGGGCTTTCTAAGCTATATGATTTTACCTGGGATATATATTGCGATTGGTACATAGAGTTGGTCAAAGGCAGGCTGTCTGATAAGTCTGATCCCTCCAACAAATCGGCACAAAACACCTTAACCCATGTTCTTACCGGCATCCTTTTGCTGTTGCATCCCTTTATGCCCTTTGTCACCGAAGAGATATGGCAATCTTTGCCTAACACAACGGGCAGCATCATGTTAGGCAGTTACCCTGTGAGCCAAAAGAATTGGGATTTTCCCGTACAGGAAGAGGGCCTTCGACTTATAATAGATACCATAAGAGCGATAAGAAACCGCAGGGCCGAGATGAACGTTCCCCCCTCAAGAAAGGCACTCTTATATATCCTTCCCCAAAAGGCCGATGTATATGAAGGCAAGGAGAATTTCTTCGTTAAGCTTGCCGGAGCGCAAGAGGTTTTATATGTATCCTCTCCACCGGAGGGTAACAATATCCATATCATCACCGAGGGGGCTCGGGTGTTTATCCCCCAATCAGATATAGTAGACACCGAGGCAGAGCGCATTAGACTGCAAAAAGAGCAACTCGTGGCAAAGCAAGAAATGGAGCGGGCAGACAAAAAGCTGAGCAACCCTCAGTTTACCTCAAAAGCCCCGGAACCTATAATCGCTGAGCAACGGGAAAAATACAACAAATACAAGGATTTGTACGACAAAGTCACCAAGGCATTGACCGAGCTGTAAATCTCCTCGACAAAGGATGTCTTACAGGCAATAAGCACCTCACCGAGGGTTAAAAACAGTCAATATAGGTCAAAAAGCTTGACTTGGTCTCGGGATTTTCTGGTATTCATCCAATTGATTTACCCTGACTTGTTGTTTTATAATCAGGGTAAGGACCAAAAATATAGATATTGTTGTGTGACTTATGATTAATCCCAATAACCTTAGGCACAACTCCTCGATAAAGAGACTCTTTAATACAAAAACCGAGGATGGCAGGGGGCGGAGCAGTATGCTTGCCTCTACCATCCTTTCTGCTGTCATCACCAATATTATCGGCGGGATATTCTACACCGGATACTTAGTCGGCCATGGCATAGATATGGTCAACATAGGTATCCTTATTTTTATCCCCTTTATCGCCTCAGGGTTTTCCTTGCTTTCTCCTCTGGTCTTAGAGCGCATCCCTCGTCGCAAATGGGTGTTGGCGCTCTCTCGCTTGACCTATTATGCCATTAGGATTCCCGGGCTCATATTATTGCCGAAGATTTTAACCGATCCGGTACAACTATATACAGGACTTGCGTTGACAATCTTTGTATCTTCCTCCATAAACTCCCTATTCTCGGCAGGGTACCCGGTGTGGCACATAAACTTTTTGCCCGAGAGTATCCGGGCAGATTATTTTAATACCTCCAGTACCATAGCCAACTTCATCGCCGGGGTGTTTACATTGCTAAGCGCCATCCTGGCAGACTCTCTGGCGAGCGCAGACAACAAAATCGGTATAATCAACTCCCTTTATGTAGTGGGGTTTTTGCTGGCGATAGTCGAGGTCGTCGTCCTTAGCCTGCCAAAGGAGTACGAATACCAAAAAAGCGAAAACCAACGCCTGGGGATGTTCTCGGTTATCCGCTTAGCCTTTTCCCAAAAGAAGTTCATACACACCATGTATATTATGTTTGGATACACTTTCGCTTCCCAACTCACTGCCTCGGTTATAAACGCCCATTTACTCTCCAACATCGGGGTGTCCTTCACCTTTGTCACCGCAATAAACTCATCTTACTTTTTGTTCTTTATACTCTTCGGAGCGGCGGCAAAACGACTGATATTCCGATACGAATGGTTCAAACCCTTCGCTTTGGCAGTCATATTCTTAGCCCCTACCTATTTTCTGTATGCCTTCGCTGACCGAAGCAATTATACCTGGATTATGCTAATAGTCAGGTTGAGCCAACATTTTTTGAGTGTTATGATAGCCATAACTTATGCCAACTTCCCCTACATAAATCTGCCTGTCGGAGACCGGACCAATTATATGTCCTTTTATTCTGTATTCGTGAACTTTTCTGCACTGTTAGCCATGCTCGTAGGTACCGGGTTTGTATCCCTAATGGGGGATTTTACCTTTACCATACTCGGAAAGCCCTTGGGGAGCGTGCAGATATTAATGCTTTGCACCGGGGTTTTGTTTGGACTGCTGGGATATGTTGTCCTTCGTTGGATACCAAGGATTTCTCCGACTGCAGAATAATTACGAAAAAAAAGAGCCGGAGCGGATATTTCCGTCCCGGCTTTTTTGTTATGTTTTAGCCCTTAGCCTATGTTGGGCAAACTGGCAGCCGCCACCGACTGACCTACCCTGCGTTGATTCTCGTCGGGTATATGCAGATTTACCTTCTTGGCAAACTCCGGAAACTCGGTGTTTAATACTTCCTTTGCTTTGTTGAGCAACAAAACACCGCCCTCGCCGGAGGTAACCCTACCGAGTATCAATACATGCTTTATGTCATAAAACTCGGCATAATAGGGCAGAGCATAACCAAAGTACACACCTATGGTTTCGTATATCTTTGCTGCACGCTCATCCCCTTGTTCCATAAGCCCTTGTACTACCTTTAGTTTTTCCGCCGGAGTAAGGGATTCATCCAGCTCGATTCCCGCTGCGGGAGCTAACTTGATAACCCCGTCTTGGGAGAAGTATTTGACTCCGCAACCATAGTCGCCGGACCACTCGTCCACCATGGCATCCTTGGAAAAATCCACGGGCACAAAGGCAAGCTCGTTGAGACGCCCGGTAATGTTACCCTGCCCGTCTACATATCCTCCTGCCTCAGAGGTCCCCATGGCTATCCCCAACACATTGGTGTCGTCGAGTTCCATGGCACCTGCCAAAGCGGTTACATCCCCGTCGTTGGCAACCTCCAAAGGAATATTTTCTCCGATTTCTTTCGCCACATTTATATACATGTTCTTGACATGTCTGTCAAACTCTTCGTCCGGAACCTTAAGGAACAAAGAGGCTATCATAATCTTGTTGTCCACATAAACCCCAGCGGAGGAAACCCCGATACCGTCAACCCTGGGCATGTGGGAAGCAGCTGTTTTCATTGCCTCCAAGATTCCCTTGTAGTGATAGGAAGGGTCGGTGTTAATCTTGGGATGCCAAACCACCTCTTCGGAATAAACGGCTTCCCCGTCTATAACCGCACTGACTTTCCTGTCGCTGCCGCCGGCATCAAACCCAATCCTGCAACCGTCCAAGTGTCTGCCGATGGGGTCGGATTGTTCGTTTGCCACGGGAGCATCCTCGATGTCTCTGAGTTCTACCACAAAAGACTCTTCATAAACCCTCTCCATAAAGTGGAAGTCGAAGTCTCTGAGACCCTTGTCCTTGTAAGCCTCTTTTATTTTCTCCCCTACGACTCGGCTGCCGGCGATTATAATTTTATATCCGCCCATGGACCATAACAAGGATTTTATAATCCGCTCCACAAACTCAAAGTTGTCTTGGTCACGACCCACACCGTCGAGATAAATTCTGGTCTTGTATACCGATACATATCCATGGTTTCTCTCGATACCGATAATCAGGTCCTGGCCTTCGTCCTTGGTGTTCTCCCTCATTTCCCGGCATACCACCGATAAGGGGCTAAATTGCGGATCTAATACCGCTTGTACCTTAAGCTTCATAACGCACACTACCTCCGATAATTGTCTTATTTATATTGAATTCTTGGTCAAAAATAATGATGTCGGCATCCTTGCCTATCTCCAACGAGCCTTTCTTGTCCTGTATCCCCAGCATGGTAGCCGGGTTAATTGTGGCACACGCCACCGCCTCGGGAACTGTAAGGGTGGTCTCGCTGTACATGTTGTAAACCCCCTTGTTTAGGGTCAAAACACTACCTGCGATTGTACCGTCTGCAAGCCTGCATTCGATACCCTTTAATGTCACCTGCTGTCCTCCCAGGTCATATTCTCCGTCCTCTAACCCTCCGGCACGAATACAGTCGGTGATTACTATCATTTTATCCTTCTTTACCTTATAAATCAATTCAAACAAAGCAGGATGAATATGGAACTTGTCGGTAATAAGCTCTACATACACATCGTGGGTCAAAGCAGCTCCCACTACCCCGGGATTACGGTGTGCCAAGGGGGTCATAGCATTAAACAGATGGGTTATCAGCTTGACTCCGGACAAAATAGATTCTGACGCCTGGTCATAATCGGCATCGGTGTGTCCCATGGAGATGATGACATCCGAATTTGCCACTATTTTTTTAATCTCGGTGAAACCTTCGTCCATCTCAGGCGCCAAGGTAGAAATTTTTATTACATCCGAGTTGTCTATAAGGACTTCGGAATCCGGTTTTTGGATATATGCTTCGTTTTGTGCTCCTTTTTTCTTTGGGTTTACATAGGGGCCCTCTGCGTTCATCCCAAGAATGGCAGCGCCTTTCCAGGTTTTGGACTCCTCCATCAAAGAACGAATAATCCCGGCAACCTTTATCACGTCTTCTCGGGGGATGGTTACGGTGGTTGGCAACCAAGCGGTTACTCCGTTTTTTAACAATCCCTCAGACATGATTCTAAAGCCTTCTTCTTTGCCATCCGAGGTGTCCTCTCCCAAAAACCCGTGGATATGGACATCCAAAAATCCGGGGGAGACATATTTGCCGCCGGCGTCGATTATCTCTGCACCTTCCGGGATGTTATCGGGGTCGGCAAAATCTATTATTTTTTGGTCATAAACCAAAGCTCTACCTTCCAAAATCCGGTCTTTTAACACAATTTTTCCATTGATTATCGCTTTCATGATACCGCTCCTTTTTTATGTTTATTGTTATTTATGATTATACTTACAGCTTTTTCTCGGTTAATTTATTAAGGTCCTTGTTATCTCCGATTATAACTATTCTTTCCTCGGTTGTAAACACCCTCTCCGGGTCGGCAAACATTTCGAAGTGTTCCCCTTCGTTGTTACAGGTCGCGATGATATTAATCCCGAAGTTTCTGCGGGCATCTATCTCTCGAGCGCTCTTTCCGGTCCAGGATTCGGGTACCTTAATCTCTGCTATGGAAAAGTCCTCCGACAGGTTAAAGAACTCAAAGACATCGGTCTTGGTCAATGTAAAGGCAAGTTTTTGCCCCATATCCCGCTCGGGGAACACCACCATGTTAGCCCCGACTTTTAGCAAAACTTTCTTGTGTCGGTTGGAAATGGCTCGCGCCACCACCCGCCTTGCTCCCATCTCCTTTAACAGCAGAGTAATCAAAATAGAGTCCTGCATGTTATCCTTCAGACATACTATACAGGCGTCATAGTTGTTTATACCCACAACCTTCAACACGTTTTCGTTGGTGGCATCCCCGCATATGGCGGACATCACATCATCGGCTATTTCGTCAATCTTTTCTTCATCCTTATCGATAACCGACACTTGATGTCCGTTATCTGTCAGGGTTCGGGCGAGGGTAGTCCCGAAGTTGCCCAGCCCAATTATACAAAAACTCTTCATTTCCCTTACTTTTTAACCCTTTCCCCGTATTTTTGTTATATCAGCCCAACAACACATTTGTCCTGGGGTATTTTATGCTTTTTGTATCAGAGTCCAAGCTCTTCATAATGGTATAGGTGATGGTTATCACCCCTATCCTGCCAAAGAACATCAACGCCATCAGCACAATTCTGCCAAAAACCGATATCTCCGGGGTTATCCCCGTCGTTAGCCCTACTGTCCCAAAAGCAGAAACCGCTTCAAACAATATGTCCGAAAACCCAAACACCGAGTCGGTGAAACTTATTATAAAACTACCTGCCAACAGTGTCATACCGGCAATTATAATTAGTGCAAAAGCCCGGGACACCACATTCATATCAAGCCTGCGCTTGCGAATATTTATCTCTCGGTTCCCTTTGATTATCTGGAATACCGCTATCATTACTATGCCCACGGTAACCGTCTTGACCCCTCCCGCAGTAGAGCCGGAAGACCCGCCAACAAACATGAGCAACATGGACAATCCCAAGCTTACTCCCTTGAGCTTACCCACAGGCAATGCCGCAAATCCGGCGGTACGACAGGTCACAGACATAAACCAACTGCCGATAATCTTGCCCCCCGGTGAAAGACCACCCAGGGTATGGGGGTTTTGCCCTTCGGTAATTAAGAATATCAGTCCTCCGCCAAAGACCAAAAGGGCGGATATGACCAAAACCAATCTAGAGTACAAAGACAGTCTTTTTTTGCTAACTATTTTTTCTACTATCTCCTGCCAGACCACAAAGCCCAGGCCGCCAAAGATAACCAAAGACCCTATAACTATGTTTGTATAATAATCTTCTGCAAAAAACGACAACCCGGAAAACTCCCCGGAAAACCCGCCCATCAGGTCAAACCCTGCGTTACAAAAGGCGGATACAGAGTGAAAAACACTTTTTGCCAACCCGGGCCAAAACCCGAAGAGGGGAACATATTTGAAGGCAAGCAACAACGCTCCGACGCTTTCAAAGGCAAAGGTAAACACCAGCATGTGCTTTACAAAAGAAAACATCCTCTCTCCGGTCAACAGGTTCATAGATTGAACAAAGACCACCCTCTCTTTTGGAGAGACCCTGCGTTTTAACAACATGCTCATAAGCATAGCCAGAGACATAAACCCCAAGCCCCCTACCTGTATCATGGTAAGGATTATCCCTTTGCCAAACCCGGACCAATAGGTATCGGTATCCAACACGGTCAACCCGGTCACACAGGTGGCGGAGGTGGCGGTAAAAAACGCATCTGAGGGGGAAGTGCTTTTGCCCGCAACCGAAGATATCGGCAGCATAAGCAACAAACCGCCAACCAAAATAACCGCAACAAAACCGATTATTATAATCTGTCCCGGTGTGAGTCTGGCTTTTTTGTTTCGATCGGTCTTGCTAAAACTCCATTTTGACATCGGCTCTTTTTTCTGCCTCCGCCTCAAAAAATTCTTTTTTAGTCTTGCCCATCATTCCTGCCACTAAGTTGGAGGGAAAGATTACTATCAAATTATTAAAGTGGGTGACATTACCGTTGTATAGTCTTCGAGCGGCTTGGAGGTGCTCTTCGACATCGGTAATGGAGATTTGAAGAGTCTTAAAGTTCTCGCTTGCCTTCAAGTCCGGGTATCTCTCGACTATGACCCTGATTTGCCTGCGCAGTTCATCCATATCTGCATTAGCTCGGTTCTTTTCTCCCATGGACATATCGGTCCGAAGCTTTACTAATTCTTTTAGGGTTTCTTTTTCGTGACTTGCATATCCTTTGACCACATCTAACATCTTGGTCAAGACATCGTATCTCTTGGTAAGGGCAATATCGATTCCGGAGGTAGCTTCTTCTATCTTTACCTCAGCTGTGACGATACGGTTTCGAACCGAAACAAACCATATCAAAAGGATAACAATTATCCCGCCGAAAACAACAAAAAACTCCATTTGTTTGCCTCCTGTATATTTAGTATCAATACTATTGCTTGTAGATATTTCTATCCAGATTAAGCTGGTCTGCAAACCTGGTTATAATACTTATTTCTTGTTTTATTTTATCTAACATCCGAGTGTCCAACCTTGAAAAGATTGGAGCTTCGAAGGAATCTTCGTTGTTGTTTACAGCTACATGAAGTTTTTTCTTTACAAAGCAAAACAATATTTTGCCCTTGGTGTGGCGCTGAATATTCTTTATCGAGTCCATTATATGGGGTGTAAGGATATAATATGCTTCGTGGGGGTTGTTGGAATACACATCAAATAACTTGTTAAACTCCATGTCCTCCATCTTCACCGGGTTCATCCTGTCTTGTTTATTAACAAACCACCCGCTTTTTCTGGTGGAATAGGAAAACCCTTTTTGTCGTACCTGCAGATCAGAAAAAAACTCTTTGTTAAACTCAAAAACCATCCATCTGCCCCTAAAGTAAGTGGTGGTTTGGGTGTTCCCGTCGCTGTCCGTGGTTTCGTTTTGGATAACCACATCCGATTGCTCAAACCCTATTCCTTTATACTTGGCCCTCACATAGTCTTCCGAGCGATATACATTCCCCATACAAATCATCTTGGTGTTGCGAATTACTTCCCTGGATATCCCTCCATCGGGATCAAAGGTCAAGTCGTCAAACACCTCTGAGAGCAAACCCTTTACCATTTCTTTTTTGAAACGACGAATGTATTCCTGTTTTGCCCGTCTGCCTCCAAAGGCAAAAACCAAAAAAGCCGAGATAAAAATCAAAAAAGACAACACTACAAATCTCGGTAAAAAAAAGGGGATGGAAAGCAGTCCCGCAAATGCCAGTCCGACAGATATATAATACCAGCGGCTGACCGATTTTCTTAGTTCTTCCAGTTCTCGGATAAGGTGTTCCATAGAGCATCTCTCCCCATATACATTATAGCAAAAGCCGCCCTTTTGTCAACAAAATACCCAGCTGTTTTGGGTTGTCTACTATAGTCTTTGCTCCCTTTTCTCTTAAATATTGAGGAGTTCTGTACCCCCAGCCCACACAGATGATGTCAATCCCTGCGTTTTGTGCGGTTTTGATATCCACTTCACTGTCCCCGATAAGGACCGTTTCTTTGGGGTTGCCTCCAAGGATTTCCATCGCCTTGTTAGGCAAATAGGAATTAGGCTTTCTTGTCGCAGCTCCTCGGGTCCCCAACACCGCTTTTATACCTTCTCCGGCAAAAACCTCGGGAAAAAACTCCAAGCACAAGGATTGTACCGCCTCGTGGTCTTTGTTGGATACCACCCCTATCTTATATCCCTCTTCTTTTAGCTGAGTCAGCAAAGGAACAACCCCTTCAAAGGGAAGGGTCTTGTTGTTCATGTTTTGGGAATAATGCTCCACAAAAACAGGGTAAGCCAAGTCCCGGGTCTGCGCGGGACAATCCGAGGGCAATGCTCGACCAAACAAAGCATACAAGCCGTCCCCCAAATAAGAGGCTATCTGTTCCCGGGATTTTTGCTCAAAACAAAACCTTGACAACACATGATTGACGCTGTCGGTTAAGTCCGCAAGCGAATCAATCAAAGTGCCGTCAAGGTCGA
Organism: uncultured Oscillospiraceae bacterium; assembly: GCA_964522305.1. Taxonomy (GTDB): domain Bacteria; phylum Bacillota; class Clostridia; order Oscillospirales; family CAG-382; genus UBA1049. The sequence goes on along the minus strand of CAZFVM010000001.1, from coordinate 9,055 downwards.
ACAACAAAACTCTATGGCTCACTTTGCTATATTTTCCAGGTATTGAACAAAATCCCCCACGGTCTTGAATTTGGCAACATCCTCGTCCGGGATATTAATACCCAGCTTGTCTTCTATAGACATAAGCATCTCCACCAGGTCCAGGGAATCCGCTCCCAGGTCCTCAATGATGTTAGTCTCCATGGTAACGTTGTCGGTGTCGATCCTCAGTTGTTTTGCTACTATCTGTCTAAGTCTCTCAAACATAATGCAAACTCCTTTCTAAAAAAATAATCTATACCTTACATTTTATAGCTATATGATATAATAAAGTATAATGTCGATTTTTTCAATACCTTTTTCGTTTTTACACTTATTTTCACCGATAGTTAATACCCAAAGCAATTTTTGCACCGGCTTATACTCCGGTATTTGCTTGAGAGCTCCGTTTTTCCTCATAAGTGAATTCTTACACGAAACGCTACTCTAAACTCTACTGTTGCATTTACTTTAAGAATTTTCTGAATTTACTCATTCCTGCCAGCGATATTGACTATAACCGTGTTTTGTGATAAAATACCATGTTAAATAACAAACTAAAAAAACACAGTTTTGGTTTTGTCAAACCAACACGGAACAAGGGTTTTATAATGATTATTATGGGGGTCGATCCCGGCATAGCTACGGTAGGTTACGGCGTTATCCGCGCAGACAGAGGGCGGTACACCGCTATCGATTACGGCGCCATCATTACAAAGCCGCGTCAACTCTTAGAACATCGGTTGATGATTATCTACGATAAACTTACCGAGATTATACAAAAACATCACCCCGACTGCATGGCGGTAGAAGAGCTTTTCTTCAACAAGAACATTAAGACCGCCGTGGATGTTTCTCAGGGACGGGGGGTAATCCTGCTGGCGGCGGCAAAGCAGAATGTGGATGCTTACGAATATACCCCTCTCCAGATAAAGAGCTCATTGGTAGGCTACGGCAGAGCGGAAAAGCATCAGATAATGTATATGACAAAACTATTGCTCAACCTAAAGAGCGATCCTAAGCCCGACGATACCGCCGATGCTTTGGCAGTAGCAATCTGTCACGGCAACCACTGTATGAGCAGCATGTCTTCATATTAGACCCGGAGGTATAATAAATTATGTATGGATATATCAAAGGCAGACTTACCCAACTTAGAAACGACTACGCCATTTTGGAAGCGGGAGGAGTGGGTTATAGACTTTTTATCTCCCTGACTACTCATAGCGCCCTATCTCCTTTTTTGGACAAAGAAGCGAAACTACATACCCACCTTAATGTAAAAGACGACGCTCTTACTCTGTATGGATTTGCCGACGACCGAGAGCTTAGCCTCTTTCGACATCTTATCACCGTCTCCGGAGTAGGACCCAAGGTTGCCATGTCGGTGCTTAGCAGTATGACCGTCGAATCCTTTACCTCGGCGTTGATAAACAACGATCCCAAGTCCATAACCCGTGCCCCGGGAGTTGGGTTAAAGACCGCCCAGAAGATTATAATAGAGCTCAAGGATAAATTGGCCAAAGAGATGGGTGCGGCAGAAATAATGCCGGACCACCCCGAAGCCTCCACCTCCCTCAACGCAGTGGTAGACACATTGACGGTATATGGTTTTTCCAGGACACAGATTATACAAGCCATGAGCCGGGTGGACACAAAGTTACCGGTGGAAGTTATTATACGCGAAACCCTTAAGATACTCGGGTCCGGTTGATTTAACCGATTAACACACCGAAAGGTATACCGAAAGGATTTTTCCCATGCCCATAAATGCAAAAGGTTCGGATTTTGAATATGAATTGGATTTTGAATCCCGTATAACCGGGGGAGAATTCCTGTCCGAAGACGCCGACAGCGAGCTGTCTTTGCGACCAAAGACCCTGGTAGAATATGTGGGACAAGAAAAGATAAAGGACAACCTTAATGTTTTTATACAAGCTGCCAAGCTTCGAGAGGATTGCCTTGACCATGTGCTTTTGCACGGGCCTCCCGGGCTGGGCAAGACCACTTTATCCTATATTATAGCTTCAGAGCTCGGAGTGAACTTCAAGATAACCAGCGGACCCGCCATAGAAAAAGCCGGGGACTTGGCTGCTTTGCTGACCACCTTAGACCGCAACGACATATTGTTTATAGATGAGATACATCGACTGCCCAGGGCTGTAGAAGAGGTTTTGTATCCGGCAATGGAGGACTATGCCTTAGACTTGATGATGGGTAAAGGACCTTCTGCCCGTTCTATTCGGATTCCGCTAAAGCCCTTTACCTTGATCGGAGCCACCACCCGGGCGGGACAACTCACCTCCCCTTTGAGAGATAGATTCGGAATGATGTTTAGACTGGAGCTTTATACTCCGGAAGAGTTAGCCCGCATAGTGACCAGGAGCGCGGGGATTTTGGACACCCCCATTGTATCCGAAGGAGCGATGGAGATCGCCAAGCGCTCTCGCGGCACCCCAAGAATAGCCAACAGATTTTTAAAGCGGGTTCGGGATTTCGCCGCGGTAAAAGGGGATGGAACTATTGACAAAGCTATATCCGACTTAGCTCTAAAGGCAATGGATGTGGACGAGTTGGGGCTGGATATGATTGACCGCCGAATGCTGTCCGCCATAATCAACTCCTTTGCCGGGGGACCGGTAGGACTGGAAACCTTGTCTGCGGTTATCGGGGAAGAATCCATTACATTAGAAGATGTATACGAGCCCTATCTGCTGCAACTGGGGTTTTTGAACAGAACCCCCCGTGGCAGGCTTGCCACCATCGGCGCCTATCGTCATTTGGGGATAGAACCGCCGGAGGCAAATAGCCACCAGCAAAAGTTGGACCTGTAATTATCAATCAAAATCAAACATGTGCCGATCGCGGCTACAACACGGAGGATTGGGAAGGGCTATATCCGACCCGATCCCCCTATACTATAAAGAGGCAGTTTCCCTGATTATGGGCGTCTCTCAGAACAATTAATACATACACAAAAAAGGACCGAAAATGACTTTCATAAAGACCGAAAATCTATCCTTTAAATACAGAGAGTCCGAGCCCGAGGTTTTGCGCAATATCACCCTCGAAATAGAAAAAGGCAGTTACACCGTTATCATAGGCCACAACGGAAGCGGAAAGAGCACCTTGGCAAAGTTACTTTGCGGGATATTGCTCCCCACCTCCGGTAGGGTAAGCGTGGGCGGTTATTACACCGACAGCAAGGAAGACATGTATAAGATTCGGGAATCCTGCGGTATGGTGTTCCAAAACCCGGATAACCAGATTGTTGCCAGCGTGGTGGAGGAAGATGTTGCCTTCGCTCCCGAAAACTTAGGGATGGCACCGGAAGAAATACGCAAAATAGTAGACACCTCCTTAAAGACCGTGGGGATGGAGTCCTATGCTTTGCACTCCACTTACAAACTCTCGGGGGGACAAAAACAACGGGTGGCAATCGCCGGGATTTTGGCAATGGAGCCGGAGTGCATTATCTTTGACGAAGCCACAGCCATGCTGGACCCCACGGGGAGAAAAGATATTGCCGCCGCCATGAAACAACTAAATCACGAAAAGAACATCACCGTAATAGCCATAACCCACTACATGAGCGAAGCGGTGGAGGCGGACCGAGTAATAGTACTAAACGACGGTGAGGTTTATCTGGACGGCACCCCTCGAGAGATTTTTTCCAAGGTAGAAGAGCTCCAGCAAGTAAAGTTGTCCGTCCCCCAGGTCACAGAGTTGATATATCTACTCCAAAAAGAAGGGTTCGAACTGCCCAATGGTGTTTTACACACCATGGAGGCGGCAGGCACCTTGGAAGACCTTTATCAAAAATGCAAAGAGAGGGGGGTGCAAAAAACAAATGAGTGACAACACCCTCGACAACAAAAAGAGCGCCCTTCGCTTTGACGGGGTAACCGTGGTTTACGGTGAGGGCACCCCCTTTCGCAAAGTTGCTTTGGAGGATATTTCCATAGACATCCTCGAAGGGGAAACACTGGGGATTATAGGCCATACAGGGAGCGGAAAGAGCACCCTGGCGATGCTCTCCAACGGCTTGCTCAAGCCTACCTCGGGCAAAATATATGTCCAAGGCAAGGATATCTGGGAAGAGCCAAAGAAGATTAAGGATATCCGCCGAAAGGTCGGGGTTGCCTTTCAATACCCCGAGTATCAGCTGTTCGAAGAAACTGTATACAAAGACATCGCCTTCGGTCCGAAGAACATAGGTGTAAAAGAAGAAGATATAGAACACAGAGTGATAACCGCTGCCAAGTTCTGTGGTATCAGCGAAAAAATGTTACAAAAATCCCCCTTTGAGCTCTCCGGAGGGCAAAAGCGGCGGGCGGCAATAGCCGGAGTGGTTGCCATGGACCCGGAGGTGCTCATATTAGACGAGCCGGCGGCGGGGCTTGACCCGGTAGGCAGAGAAAGCATACTGGGGGGACTTATGGATTACCAAAAGGTCAAGAACAACACGTTGGTCTTAGTTTCCCACAGCATGGAGGACATTGCGAGATATTGCGACAAAATATTGGTCCTCACCGAGGGCAAAGTATACTTGTATGGTACGGTAAACGAGATTTTCAAACAAGCGGAGCTCTTGTTTGGGGCTTCTTTGGATGTGCCTCAGATAACCAAGCTTTTTATCGAGCTGAAAAAGCGGGGGATGACCGAGGACACCGATGTCTATACCGTAAAGTATGCAAAGCGGGAGATCGAAAAAATACTGTCCCAAAGCTAAATTTGTAGTACGGGTTTTACGCTCGGGACATTACAGGATACAATTATGTTAAAAGATATAACGTTAGGCCAGTTTTTCCCGGGGACGTCCTTGCTTCACAGGACAGACCCGAGAATAAAACTAATAATGTTGGTAGCTTACTTAGTTATGGTGCTGTCCGCCGATAAGTTAATCTCTATCGGGGTGGTGGCATTGATTACCGTCGCGCTGGTTATAATCTCCGGCATAAAATTTAAGATAATAATAAAGTCTCTAAAGCCTTTGATTTTCATACTCGCTTTTACCGCCATAATCAATATATTCTTTGTCAAAGGCGAAACGGTGTTGTTTGAATGGAGATTTATCTCAATCTATAAAGAAGGGCTCATCAACGCCGCACTGATGATGGTGCGATTGATTTCTTTAATCGCGGGGACCAGTGTGATACTTACCTACACCACCTCCCCCTTAGACTTGACCGACGCCATAGAGCGGCTTTTCGCCCCCCTAAAAAAGCTCAAAGTTCCGGTCCATGAATTCGCCATGATGATGACTATTGCCCTTAGATTTATCCCTACCTTGATAGATGAGACCGACAAAATAATCTCTGCCCAAAAAGCACGGGGAGCCGATTTTGAAAGCGGAGGAATAATAAAAAGAGCCAAAGCCTTGATTCCTATCCTAATTCCCTTGTTTGTATCCGCCTTTCGACGAGCAGACGAGCTGGCAGAAGCCATGGAAAGCCGGTGTTATCGCGGCGGAGAAGGGCGAACAAAGATGAAACAAATGAAATCCCGACCAGCGGATTATGTTTTTTTGGCGGTAATTGTCGGGCTTAGCGTGGGGATATATTTTGTTAACGGTGTGAGCGTGATATAATGGCAGACTATATATTGACCCTAAGCTTTAAGGGTACAGCTTATTGTGGCTGGCAGGTCCAAAAAGAGCCCTGCGGTATCCAAACCGTTTTACAAAACGGATTGGAAAAGACTTTCAAAAACAGATTGCCGGTTATCGGTTGTTCCAGGACCGACTCGGGGGTCCATGCCAATGAGTTTGTCTGCCTGATAAAAGGGGGTCCGGACATACCTATCAAAAAGATTCCCTTAGCTCTAAACTCCTATCTCCCTCCGGATATTTCGGTGATAAAAGCCGAGGTTGCCCCGGAGGGGTTCCATCCTCGATATGACGCTGTAGCTAAAGAATACATATATCTCTTTCATAACTCCAAAATCAAAAACCCCTTTTATGCCGACACGGCTTTATTTTATCCCCGACACATCGACTATGAAAAAGCCTTGGAGATTGCCCAAGGTTTTGTAGGCAAAAAGGACTTTCGCGCCTTTATGGCAGCGGGTAGCAAGATTATTGACACTGTCCGACATATACACTACTTTTTTGTAGAACGAGACGGAGATTTTATCAGGTTTCGGATAGCCGGCGACGGGTTTTTGTACAACATGGTGCGAATAATGGCAGGTACGGTTATCCAGACCCTCGAAGGGTCCATATCCCATCATATATCAGATATAATAGCTTCCAAAGATCGAAGTTTAGCCGGGAGAACCTTGCCAGCCCATGGGCTGTACCTCAATCGAGTATTTTATGATAATACGGATATACTTGTGTTATAGCTTTACCCCATGACTCGGTCACCGACACTATGTAGACAAAGAAGATAAAATATCCACCCTACCCCCTCTTCTAACTATCCCATACAATTCCTACACTACAACAACAAAGGAGGTTTCACCCTTGGGTGCTTTTTCGGTTTTTACCACAAAAAAAAGTCGCAGCAAAAAAAAGGTTCGTCCCACAGCCCGGGAGTATTACCTCCGTTTGGCGAGAAGGGTCAGCTTGGTTAAGTTCATGTTAGTCGCTCTGCTAATGGGCTTTGTCTTGTATTCTGTTTCAAACCACAAGGACCAACTAAGTGTGGACAACTTCAGATATATGCTGAAGTTCATCAACTTTTCCGAATCCGAGACCGGTCCAAAGACCGAGATTTTTATAGACAGCGACCAAACAAACCAATATCGACTGCTAAGAGGAGATGTAGGGGTGCTCAATATCGACGGACTCACCGTCTATGACACCAACGGCAGCAAGATACTTCAATCCTCATTTAAGTTCGACAGCCCCAAGATGATATCCAACCCCAAAAACATTATTGTCTGTGATATCGGCGGGCATAACCTCAAGGTGTTCAACCCCTATTCCACAGTGTACACCGAGACCTTTGATTATCCTGTCTTTGATATAGCAACCTCGGAGAGCGGAGGGCTCATAGTAGCTTCGGCTTCCAAAGGGTACAAAAGCGCTTTTTATATATATGACGAGTTCTTCAGGGTTATATACAGCTACAACTTCGGGGACAGATATATCGATAGCGTGGCTTTGTCAAAAGACGGCAAAGAAGCCTTGACTTTGCTCCACAACTCAGAGGCAGGCTCTATAGCGACCCGAATTTTGAAGTACTCTGTAGAGCAGGAAAAAGCAGTCTTTGAAGCGGTATATAAGGATGAACACCCTTATAAAGTAGCCTATATGTCCGACGGGTATTATGCCTTGTTCACAGACAAATCCCTACGGTTTTTCTCCCCTGACAATCAGGTTATAAGGCAAATAATGTTTAGAGAAAAGTCTCTTTTAAGCTATGAATTCACCTCGGATTATGTTATAATAACCTACACTCCCCAGGGTCTTTTATCCCGTACCGAGCTGTATCTTTACAACAAAGACGAGACCTTGGATGAAGTGTTTTTGTTCGATGGGGCAGTGCTGGACATGTATGTATCCGATTCGTTTTTGTACACCCTGTCCCACGGTCTTATCACCGTTACCGACACCCGGGACAAGGACAATATAAAGGTCCTTGAGGTTGATAACGACACCACCGGGTTTTTAATAGACGGAGACAACTTAGTGTTGCTCTCGCCGAGTCGGGTTAACTTCCCCGGAGACATTGTTTCCGACCTCAGGCAAAAAGCTGATACCTCTGACTAATTTACATCAAAGGAGTTGTTTTTATGAACGCCCTGCTTGATATTATCGTCGTAGTTATTGCGGTGGCAACAATATATTTTGCGGTCAAAAACGGGTTTATAAAGACCCTTTTGTCCGCTTCCTCCTTCCTGCTGGCGGTAATCATAACCGCCCTGCTTCTGTCTCCGGTCAAAACCGCCATCAAAGAAACCGACTGGGCAGATAACCTGCAGGTCAAGGTAGAAGAATCCATCGAAGGGATGCTTGCAGACGACAACATCCAAGACATAGAAGAATTGGCAAAAGAAGAAGAAAACCCCGGCACCTTAGTTATGATATTAGACAAAGTCGGTATCGACCACAACACCTTGGCAGATAAGTTCGAAGAATGGAAGGCAGAGACCGGCGGCAATCTCAAGCAACGGTTTGTGGATTACGTCTCAACCCCCATTGTCAACGGCACCATAACAGTGGTGGCGGTGGTAGCGCTTTTCTTTGGCTCTTTGATAATATTAAAGCTTACGACTTTTATCCTCGATAAGGTCTTCAATCTTCCGGTACTCAAAACCGCAAACAAGCTTTTTGGATTTTTGTTGGGAATTTTGCTGGCAGGGGTCAGGGTATACCTATTTGCCCTGTTGGTAAAGCTTATCCTTCCCTTTGGACAATCCGTCGGGGTGGAATTTTTAAAGAACCTCAATCCCGATGCAACCCTACTTTTTAAAGTCTTCTACAACTTTAATCTGTTTAGCTTTTTGAGTTGATATAACCGTTTTTCAAAAACTATTTTCCTTTAAATAACCGGAACTTTTATCTGTAACAGATAGCTGTTCCAACCACAAGATCGGAAAGGACGAGATTTTTATAAGTCTCACTAAAAGTTATCATGAAAAAACAAATCCCAAATATGTTATCCACCCTGCGTATTGTATTGATACCCTTGTTCGTGCATCTCTTCTTTTTGCCGGAGTGTAGGGCTTACGCCATCGGGGTATTTGCGTTTATCGGTGCCACCGATGTGTTGGACGGATATCTGGCACGCAAGTACAACTGGATAACACCTCTGGGCAAGATACTGGATCCGGTGGCGGACAAGATAACCCAAGGAGTTGTTTTGATATGTCTGACTATCGAAAACGACTCAAACATATTTTTCGTTATCCTTACCGCCTTGTTTTTCTTGAAAGAAACAGCAATGATAGTCGGCTCTTTGGTAATAATTCGACGCAAAAACATTGTCGCCCCTTCCCTATCCTTCGGTAAATTGGCATCCTTTGCCTTTTTCTGTATGGCAATAATCATAATGTTACAAATAAACACCACTTTAAATATAGGTTTGGC